>SXXK01000010.1 GCA_005791255.1 Planctomyces sp. | reverse complement strand
GTTTGCAGCCAATCTGCCAACCGTCCGTCGCGTTCGTTCACGCACAACTCAACCCGCAACTCAACCAGGGCCGCACACGCCCGCGTCAGTTGATCTTAGCATCAGCATCCAGCAGCAGCTGGCAGATGTCCGACCCTGACATCGCACTTCGCAGACCGTCCAGGATTTCCGCAGACTGCAGCAGACGGCCCAGTCTGGCAAGAATCTGCAGGTGAGTGCGTGCATCCCGCGCCAGGACCAGGAAGAACAGATCCGAAAGAGTTCTTTTCGGAGCTCCAAAAGGGATCCCGCTGGAAGTGCGGCCAAAGGCAATCAGGGACTGGCCAAGCACCTCGGGCAGAGGATTCCGTGGATGCGGAATAGCCACCCCATTCTCAAACCCGGTGGACATCACCTGTTCGCGTTCGCGGACCGCATTCAGTACAGCGGCAGGGTCCCAGATTTGCCAGGTACGGCCGGCCACTTCGACCAGCGCCTGCAGCGCGGCGGGTTTGGTGCTGGCATCGAGCTGAATTTCGCAGGTTTCGGAATGCAGCAGGGTTTTCAGAGGGGACTGCTGGTCCAGTTCAGTGGATTTCTGGGAGTTTTCAAGTGTGGCCAGTTCGGCGGCGTCGAGTGTTCGCAGATCCTGCTCGACCCAATGCGTTACTTCGGCTGGATGGAATCGCCACTCACCGCCGATGCGACGCCCCGGCAGGACTCCGCGCTGCACCATTTTCTCAACGGTGCGACGATCTTTGCCCAGCCACGCAGCCACCTCATCAAGATTCAGAAAGTCGCGGGACATTGTGCGGGTGCTTTGAGGTGAAAGACGTTGCGGGCTCGCAGAAGAATTGGGAAGTCCGCGGGGCATGATCCCTCACCAGTCTGCTGAACTAGTGGTGGAATCAGTGGCCTGGCGGGTCGGATGTCGAAGTTTCTTTCGTTCAGGAACGACAGTGTGATAGACTTCAGGAGGGACGTGTCCGGTGTTTTGGAGCGGTGGCATGCAGAATTCGCCTGAAGATGACGAATTGATCGCGCGGGTGATGCAGGGTGACCGGGATGCTCTGGCCCAGCTTTTTTCCATGCATCGGGATCGGTTGTGGAGGATGGTGACATTCCGCATGGATCCCAGACTGCATGGTCGAGTGGATGCGGATGATGTGCTGCAGGAGGCGTGGCTGGCAGCGGTTCAGCGATTGAACAATTTCCTCGTGGACGCTTCCAGATCGATTTTTGTCTGGTTTCGTCTGATTACTGCTCAAACGCTGGTCGACGTGCACAGGCGTCACCTTGGTGCGCAGAAACGCAGTGCGGGGGCTGAGTTTTCGATTGATCAGGGCTGGGCGGCTGATTCGACATCATCTTCGCTTTCGTTTCATTTGATGGATCACCTGACGACTCCCAGTGAGGCGGCTGTTCGGGAAGAGACGTCGCGGAAACTGAATGAAGCACTTTCCGGGATGCGGGAACTGGACCGGGAAGTTCTGGCGCTGCGGCATTTTGAGCAGCTGACAAATCGGGAGGCAGCCCGGGTCCTTGGAATTTCCGAGCAGGCTGCCAGCGACCGTTACATTCGGGCGTTGGGGCGTCTGAAGACCGTGATGACGGCTTTTCCTGGGCTGCAGGGCGACTGAAAACGTCCTGGCGGTGCGATCCACGCATTGCGGATGGGCGTGGCAGATGAAAAATCGACTGTTTCAGAGGTGATTCAGGTCTGAGCAGCGGTAGCCGGGATGCGCGGGATCGAACAGTTCGGGCAACCAGCGGGCTCCCAGTCCCGGACGTGTGGGCAGCGGTAATCCACCTTTTCTCACCTGGATCTGTTCGTCAATCAGCAGCGGGTAGAGTGTGGCGAGGTGGGCGCGGACGGTTTCCTGAAATGCGACACCTGTCCGGGCAGCGGCAGTCTGGACGCCGGCCAGCAGTGTCATGGGGCCGGTGCAGTCGTGCATCAGAGCCGGCACGTTGCAGATCTGGGCCTGATCCACAAGTCGGGTTGCTGCCGTGATGCCGCCGACCCACGTCGGGTCGATCATGGCGTAGTCAGCAGCTCCGCTGTTGAGAATCTGACGGTAACTGTCGGCAGAGACCAGCATTTCGCTGACGGCAACGGGTACTGAGATGCGCGAGCGGAAGTCGGACATGACCTGCAGAGAGTCTGGTCGGAGAATATCTTCCAGCCAGAGTGGTTTGAGCGCTGTCATTGCATGCGCGATGCGGACTCCGGCCGCCAGAGTGAAAAACCCGTGTCCATCCAGCATCACTTCGATGCGATCCCCGACTTTTTCTCGGATTTTCTCGAACGGTGCGACACCTTCGCGAAGGTCGGCGGCTGACACGTACTGTCCTCCTGAGCGTCGGTAGACGGCATCGAAGGACCACAGTTTCATGCCGTGATAGCCCAGTTCCAGCAGCTCTTCTGCCAGTTCGCCGGGCTGGTTCATGCTGGCCCAGTTGTCTTCCAGTGGTCCGGGTTGTCCGGGGTCACCGTGTCCCGGCCAGCCGGACGCAGCCGGAACTTTTCTGTTGGTGCGTCCGTAGGATGGCCCGCCGCTGCTGTTGTAGACGGGGATGGAATCTCGGACGGGCCCGCCCAGCAGTTTCCAGACCGGAGCTTTCAGGAGCTGCCCGGCGATATCCCAAAGTGCCAGATCGACCGCGGAAAGTGCTCGCAGTTCGGCACCCCAGCCACCGAATGCTGTCATGCGTTCGTACAGAAATCTCCAGTGGCTTTCGATGGCTGTGGCCGAGCTGCCCAGCAGGCGCGGAGCAAAAAAGTCGTGGATTACAGCCGCTGCCGCAGTCGGGATGTAATAGGTTTCGCCATGTCCAATGACGGGAACGCCGTCGACAGTTCCGGCATCTGTGTGAATTCGCAGCGCCAGCAGACCGGGCATGGCATCGTGGGGCACGACAGTTTCAAGGCGGACGATGCGTGGTCCCTGGCGATAGGCGTGTTCCTGTGTGGGGCCGGAGGCACGCTGCAGGAACATGCTGGCTGGATCGACGGACATTGTGGCAGTTCCGGTGTGGAGGTGAGAATCAGTGGCTGGTGCGTTCCCGCACGCTGTAAGTCTCTTCAGATCGTCCTGTGAAGGCAACGATCAGTTCGGCCAGCAGTCCCAAAGACAGAATCTGTCCACCCAGCAGAACGGAAGCCACGGAGTATGCCAGCAGGGGGCGGTTGCCGATGGACCCGACCGGCAGGGCTCCGCTGCGAATCAACAGCCAGACGGCGGCCAGATAGGTCAGTCCCAGAGTGCCGATGGCCAGCAGCAGCAGCCCGGCTCCGCCGATGGCGTGCAGCGGGCGACGGCGAAAACTGGTAAGAAATGTCACTGTCAGCAGATCCAGCAATCCGCGAAGGAACCTGCGGACACCGTACTTGGAAACGCCGAACTGGCGAGGTCGGTGGTGAACCGCCACTTCCGTAACTTTGAATCCCCTGGCATGAGCCAGCACGGGAATGAATCGGTGCAGTTCTCCGTAGATGTGGACTTCTTCAGCCACTTCGCGGCGAAACAGTTTCAGTCCGCAGTTGTGGTCGTGCAGTTTCAGCCCGGTCATGCGGCCGACGAGCCAGTTGAAGACGCGGCTGGGATAAACTTTGTGCCAGGGGTCCAGTCGTCGCTGCTTCCAGCCGTTGATCACGTCGAACCCGGACTGGATTTTCTGCAGCATTCCGCGGAATTCTGAGGGGTCATCCTGCAGATCGGCATCGAGCATCAGAATCAGGCTGCCGGTTGCCTGCTGCATGCCGGCGGTGAGGGCAGCGGCCTTGCCAAAATTCCGCCGCAGTCGAATGCCGCTGACTTCCGCGTGCTGTTCAGCCAACTGGCAGATTGTCTGCCACGAGTCATCGATCGAGCCATCATCGACGAAGATGATTTGCGTAGCTGCAGCGTGCGGGGAAACCCCGGACTGCAGTTCGCTGACCAGCTGACGGAGGCTGGGCGCTTCGTTCAGCACGGGGACAACAACCGTCACCGCCGGCGGTGTTGTGTGTGGGGCGGAGTCCGTTCCTGTCCGATTCATTTCTCAGCCTTTGTCTTCTGCGGCACCGCGACAGCCGGGGTTGGTTCCGTCACCACGGCTCGTTCCCGCAGTGCTTCAGCAGAGATCATGTGGACGAGGTCCTGTCCAAGTCGATCCATCTCCATCACCAGCGAATCGACTCGCCCCGCCAGAAACAGGTAAGCGGCCATGGCGGGGATGGCAATCAGCAGTCCGACGGCGGTTGTGAGCAGTGCCAGGGCGATGCCGTTGGCGAGTGTTTCCGTCTGGCCCATGGCTCCGGCAGTGGCGATATCGTTGAAGGAGTGGATCATGCCGACGACGGTTCCCAGCAGTCCGATAAGCGGGCTGAGTGTGGACACCCCATTCAGCACTCGCAGACCTTTCTTCAGGTGACTCACCTGGCGTTCGCCACCGTCCAGCACTGCCTGTTCGACTTCAACGCTGGGGCGCCCCCATTTGCGGATCCCATGCATGAAGACGTCAGCGACCGGGCTGTCATTCTGCTGGCAGATGGTCAGTGCTTCCGTGCGATCCATGCGACCGGCGCGGAGATGCATGAAGAAGCGTTCGACAAATGCCCGCGGGATCACTCGACGATGCCGCAGCATCACCAGCCGTTCAATGACCGACCAGACTCCGATGACGGAAGCAATGATGAAGGCGATGGTGAAAGGCCGTCCCATGGCTTCGGCGATCCCGGCGGGATCGGTTGGAATACCACCGGGTTTATCAGGGTTTTCTGCAGATTCGACCGCCGTTGGTGTGCCAGCCACCGTGTTTGCTGGTGAGTCCGGTGCCTGCTGTGCCAGGGCCTGGCAGGTCAGCAGGACGCCCACCATCAGGGCTGCAAGCAGCCAGATGCGAGTGCGGGCGTGGTTGGAATTCATTTTCCTCATGGGGCCATCCGTTGTTTGCTGGTCAGGGGACCGCGGCCTTCAGCTTCTTCAGTTCGTCACTGGCTCGAACAGCTTCAGGGCTTTGCGGGAAGCTGGCCACCACTTCGCGAAAATCGCGGATGGCCGCATCATTTTTTCCAAGTTTTAATTCGCAGAGGGCGGCCTGCAGCAGTGCCGGGGCGCGCAGAGAATCGTGCGGGTGATTGAGGTAGACTTTGAAGTATTCCCGCACGGCATCGTCGAGTTGGTTCTGGAGCAGGTGAGTTTCGCCGATGAGCGTCTGGCAGCGGGCTGCCGTCAGAGTTCCTTTGCCCTGCGGGTCAAGGACAGCGGCACGCAGGTACTCACGAGCTTTTTCGAAGTCGGGCGGAGCCTGCTGCTTCCAGCGACGTCCCTGAACATCCAGCAGCTGGAACAGAAAAGGGGAATCCGCACTGCGAGTTTTCAGTTCCTGTTCGAGTGCATCGATGCCGTCGTATTCTGCCTGAGCCAGCAGAGTCTCGGCCAGCACCACCCAGACTCGATCATGCCATGCCGCTTTCACTGCAGTGTCAGCCTGCAGGGTTGTTCGCAGGTTCTGCAGTCCCTGTCTGGCGGACGCGGTATCTCCGGTCTGCAGCTGAGCTTCGGCAAGAAACAGGCGAATCTGAGGGGCCAGTTCTGTGTCAGGCCACGCCGCGAGGAATTGTTCCGCAGCGGTCTTCATCGCCTGCCAGCGTTCCGCCAGCGAATGAATTTCAACGATATGAAACGAAGCTCGCTCACGATCCGCCGCGCTGTAGGCTGATTCGGCGGCAATGGCTTCCATTTCGGCCAGAGCGGCGTCGAGGTTGCGGGCCTGCAACTGGCTTTCCGCCAGTGACAGCCGTGCCTGACCGGCGTAACTGCTGTTCGGAAACTGCGTCAGCAGTCGACGATAAATCAGGTCCGCCTGTTCGTAGTTGCCGACGGATGCCCACATCCACGCCCATTCATCAAGGATGCGGTCAGTGTCCTCGGCCTCAGGAAACGCCTGCAGCAGTGCCGCCCATGCTGCGGCAGCATCTTCGAGGCGTTCAGTTTTCTGCAGGCTGCGAGCCAGTCGGCTGCCGACTTCAAAGGCGTGCCTGAATGGCGGCCGTTTCTCGGCCCCGGCTGCCGGCTTATCAATCTTCGGCAGCAGTCTGGCCCACGCCGTCTGCCAGGCTGTGACAGCCTGCTCGGGCTGCTGCTCGGCGGCAGCAGTGGCCTGCATCAGCACATACAGCATGAAGTCGGGGGCGTTCGGGAAGGAGTCCGCAAGTTTGAGGAAGGCCTGAGCGGCAGCATCGAAACGACCGGTTTCGAACTGACACCACGCGGCACCCGCCTGTCCAGCCTCAACCACCGCAGGGTTGAACTGCTGCAGACCCACCTGGGCAAACAGTGGCTCGGCAGCATCGAAGCTGCGATCCGCGAAGGCTGCGTCGGCCAGAGCGAGGATGGCATTCCAGGCAGCCGGTTGTGTTTTGCCGAGTTCTGCGAGAGCACTGGCTTCGGCGGCTGTTTCAGGGATTTTTTTGAGTCCCCGGAGTGCGTGGCCTTTGATCAGCCGGGCCTCAATCTGCTGCTTTGGCTCGCGGTCCAGTGACAGCCACGGGTCGACAAAGGCGATTGTGGCGTTGTAGTCCTGCAGCTGCAGGGCACTGGCAGCAGCCAGCAGCAGGGCGTCCGCATACCGCGGCAGCTGATCGGGCGGCGTCTGATCCCTGAGTGCTGCCGCCAGCGGCAGGACCTCCGCATGCCGGCCCGTTTCCGCTTTCGCCCGAATGAGGTAGTAGCGGGCTACCGGAGCCTGTTCGGGATCAGCGTTCTGCAGCACGGCACTCAGCACGCCGGCAGCCTGTTCGGTTTGTTTTTCCGCCAGCAGCAGGCGACCGTGCAGGACCTGCTGTCGGGGCTGTCCGGCATAGTCGGCGTACTGCTCTGTCAGCAGTTTCCAGTCGCTGGCTGCAGCCAGCTGATTTCCGGTACCCAGGTGCAGGTCGAGAGCATTGGCGAGGCAGAGCGGTGCTCGGGAGTCCTGTGGCCAGCGCTGAGCGATCCGGGTGTACAGTTCGGCTGCGGCCGCGGGCATCGCCAGCTCCTGCTCAAGTCGAGCCTTCTGAAAGGTGACCTCCACAGCCAGTGGGGTATCAGCGGCCAGTTGCAGTGCGAGATCCAGGCTGGTGCGGGCCTGTTCAGGCTGTTTCAGCTGCAGTTGGGACATGCCCGTGAACAGGCGGGCCTGTGCGGCGGCTGGTGCCGTTTCCGGAACCGCCTGCAGCTGTTCGATGGCCTGGGGAAACTGGCTGAGTCGATACAGTGCCATCCCGGCCCCGAGTCGGGCGGCCGGCAGGAGTGCTGTATTGCCGGAGGACTGCAGTTTCTGCCACGCTTCGAGTGCCTGCTGAAAGTTGCCGCGACCGTATTCGATGGATGCAACTTTTGTGAGCGCCCGCTGAGCAATCTGCTGATTGGGAAGCTCTGCGGCCGCGCGAAAGGACTGAATGGCGGCATTCAGATCGCCGGTGCCCTCAAGTGCCTTGCCAAGGCTGAACAGGGCATCGGCGAACACGGGCGAGCCGGTTTTTTCGGGGGCAATACGCCGCAGAATGTCTGCAGCACTGCGATGCTGTCCCGTGGCGATGCGGGCATCCCCCAGCAGCAGCACAGCCCAGTCGCTGAGCTTGTGATCGGGGTGTTTGTCGAGGAATTCGGCGAGCTGTTTTGTGGCGGCTTCGTAGTCCCTGAGGTAGAAGCTGCATTCCCCCAGACGATAGCGGGCTTCTGCGACATTGGGCCCGGCCGTCTCCGTTTTGAGGAACTCGGCAAACCGTGGCCGGGCCTCGCTGTAGCGTTCGATGGAATTGAGTGACAGTCCGAGGTACAGGCGGGCGAAGCTGGCTCGGGGATGTTCCGGGTACTTTTTCAGAAACTGATCGAATGCTCCCGCTGCCGTTTCGTAGCGTTGTGTGCGATACAGGCCAACTCCGAGATTGAAATCATCGTCAGCCTGATCGGCCAGCACAACGGCAGGCCAGAACAGCAGCAGGCTGCACAGCAGCTGCGTGCAAAGCTGTCCTGTGAGCCACCGGGAACCTGGCATTCCTGTACCTCTGAAACCGTAAGTGAATCAACGGACTGAAGTTGCTGCAGTGACGGGTTGGTCTGCAGCAAGCCTGCCTGCGATGAGCGCATGTTACGGAAACGACAGGGGAATCCGAAGCGCAGCAGGCGGAAATTCGGTGTGAGCGGGGCGAGTTTTCGGGGGACTGCAGAGCGGCCGGCCCCGACGTAATTTTTGCAAAAAGGTCAGGTATTCGCAGCGTTTTCTGTATTCCTGTTTGCCGATGAATTGTCAGAATAGGCTGTGCAGATTCTCCCGCCTCACGATCCTCCCTCCTCTTACACTGGTTCGGGTGTCCCATGCTCAGGATTTCGTCAGCATCGGCGTCGCAGTACTGCGACGGATATTCCAGACGCAGTTTTGTGCAGTTGGGGGCCACCGGATTGTTTTCAGCCGGTTTACCAGGACTGCTGGCAGCCCGGGCTGCTCAGCCAGCGCAGGCACGCCAGACCTCCGTCATCCTGCTCTGGCTGGATGGTGGTCCGGGGCACATGGACACCTACGACATGAAGCCGGAAGCACCCGCGGAATATCGCGGGATCTGGAAGCCAATCCCGACCTGCGTTCCGGGCATGGAGGTGACTGAGCTGTTTCCGCTGCAGGCGAAGATTGCCGACCGGTTCTCCGTGGTGCGTTCACTGCACCACGGCAGCGGCGATCACTTTACCGGCGGACACTGGATGCTGACCGGCCGAGGTGCGGGCGTCAGCGGCGCGAATACTCAGGGGAAATTTCCCTTTTTCGGAGCCCTGGCGACAAAGCTGACAGGGCCGCGTGCGGCCGGCATGCCGGCGAATGTGGCGGTGCCGTACGGAATGAGCATCGGCCTGCGACCGGGATACTTCGGCGGGCATTTTCTGGGAGTGCATCACAATCCGTTTGAAACGGAAGGAGATCCGAACGCTGCGGATTTCCAGGTACGCAATATTGGGCTGGCCGGCGGTCTGACGACGGAGCGACTGGGTGATCGTCGGCTGCTGCTGACCAGCTTCGATCGGCTGCGGCGCGAGGCGGATGTTTCAGGCGCCTTTGAGTCACTGGACCGATTTGATCGCACAGCATTTGAAATGGTGACCGGCCAGAGAACTCGGGAAGCCTTTGATTTGTCGCAGGAGCGTCCGGAGCTGCGTGAACGGTACGGGCGGAATTCGTGGGGCCAAAGTACTCTGCTGGCTCGTCGTCTCGTGGAAGCCGGTACGACGTTTGTCACCTGCCATTTCGGTGGCTGGGATCATCACTGGGATCTGAAATCCGGCATGGAAAACTATCTGCCGAAGATTGACCAGCTGGTGTACGGTCTGATTACGGATCTCTCAGAGCGCGGTCTGCTGGATTCGACGCTGGTGCTGCTGTGTGGTGAATTCAGCCGGACACCGCGAATGAACGACGGCGGCAACGGTGGTCCGCCACTCAGCAAGGGAACTCCGGGCCGCGACCACTGGGGCAGTTCAATGTTCTGTTTCCTGGCCGGTGGTGGAGTGCAGGGGGGGCGACTGATTGGTTCAACGGATCGACTGGGAGAAGCTCCGAAGGAACATCCTCTGCGCCCGGGAGATATTCACCACACGGTGTTCCATGTGCTGGGGATCAACCCGGAGACGCAGTTCCCGGATCATTCCGGTCGTCCGATTACGGCCGTGGATCATGGTGCGGTGATCCGGGAACTGTTCTGAGCGACATGCCGGACACAGCTCAGCGGATCTTCGGAACTTCCAGGATCGTGGGAGTGCCGTCGAAGACCCATGAGTCTTTGGGCAGTTGTCCGGGTTTGGTCAGTTTGGGGATGGTGAAGGATTCACCGATCAGGACTTCCTTTCCGGAGCGGGGGTCGCGGCGTGTTTTCCCGGCGAAGCGAGCCATCAGTGGTCGGATGCGTGGGTCGTCGCGGCTGGTAAAGGAGCCGATGGAGACGAGGGATTTGTATTTTTCGTGGAACACCCAGGCTTCGAAATCTTCCTCGTAGCCATGTTTGCGTGCGGCTCTGAGGGCTTCTGTCAGCTCCATCGCCCGGACTGCACATTCATCCAGGCTTTTGCCGAAATTGCGGTCAAAGAAACTGAGTGCTCGGGCAGAATCCGAGCCGCTGACCTGCATCACGCTGCCACCATGGAATGTGGCAATGACCAGCGAAAAGCGGCCTTTGTTCTGCAGCAGTGAAAACTTCTGGTCGGCGTTGAGATCGACCACGAAGGAATCTTTTTCGGCATCCCGGATTTCGCCCTGCCACAGTGGATTGGCGGTCAGGAAAGCGCGGCTGAGAGGGCCGGAGCGATCTTTGGTTTTGGGCAGGATCCCGCCGTTTTTGGGGTCACCAAGGAATGAAGGATTGAACTTCTTCTTGATGTATTCAAGCGCCCGTTTGGCATCGGCATCATTGTTGGACGGGAAGTTGCCGGCCAGGACAGAGATGCTGCCGTGCTGAGCGACGTAGCGTCGCGAGCTGTTGGGTTGTGGCGACGAGATCTGTTCGACTTTTTCGTCCATGGACCAGGTATAGGCCGGAATGCCGGTGCGGCGAAGCTCATAGACCAGCTGATCGGCAGCTTCTTCAGCCGACAGTCCATCACCTTTTCGCCAGTCTTCATCGACATTGCGCAGTGAGGCGACCATGATCATCCATGGACCGTGTTTGGCGGTCAGCGGGTACTTTTTGCCCTTGATGGCTTCGACTTCTGCCTGTGTTGCGGTGCAGCTGCAGAGTACGAGTGCGGTGCCGAGTAAAAGGAGGTTTCTGAAGGAGATCATCCTGGCAGTCCTTGAGAAGTTCTGTCGCGCGGTTTGATGGCGGGCAGCAGTATGCCGATCCGGGAGTGCTGCAACCGCAGGATTTTCAGAGGATTCCCGTGGTTGCTGCGGACTGCCGCAGACGGCGGGTTCCGGAATCGGCAGGATCTGCCGTCTGTGTCGCCGGGCTTCCGAATTCTGCCGCTGGAGCCGTCGTGGGCGCTTGATCGGCGGGGGCAGATACGACAGGATGCCGGGCTGGTGCTGCCTGCGGTATTTCTGGTCCGAGGGGGATGGTCATCGTGTTGTATCGTAAGTTGTGTGTTCAACTGCTGGCCGTTGTTTGTGCCGTCAGTGGATTTGTGTGTGCCACGGCAGCGGAAGACGGACCGTATGCTGGTTCAACCGCCGTTCCGCAGCAGTATGCGGCCGGCTTCAACAGTATTACAGAGGCCGAATCGCGGCAGATCCTGGCGACTTTGGTCGAAGGTGAGATGGCAGGGCGGGGTACCGGTCAGGAAGGTTACCTGAAGGCTGCTCGCTGGTTTGCCGAGCAGCTGGAAAGCAATGGTTTTCAGCCGGCGGGTGACAACGGCACATGGTTTCAGAATGTGCCCTTTTTCCGCATGGCGACGGTGCCCGCTGAGAGCGGCGTCAAAGTGGGTGATGCGGAGTGCATTGCCGGTCTGCAGCTGGGGATCAGCAACTGGAGTGGTCGGCTGCAGTCGCAGCTTCCGGTGACGCTGGTGCGGCTGGGTGAAAAACGTCCTGAGGCGATTGAGGGATCGCTGGCCGGTCGGCTGGTGGTGATTCAGGGGCCCGGGCGGCTGGGTGCTGAGGATGAGTGGATTGTGCGTGGCAAGCCGGCCTGTCTGCTGGTGGTGGCGGACGAGGGGCGTGTGCGAAACGAGGCTGTGAATCGCACTGAGCAGGCTCCGGCGGCATTTCCCACAGCGCTGGTGCTGCGGTCTGCGGCTGGTGTGCTGGCGGAAAAATGCGGTGCCGGAAAGGACGTCTTTACTGCCGAGAATACAAAGGAAAGCGTCGTCATCCACTGTACTCAGGTCGCCGACGTGCGATTGGCGGTGGATCGTGAAGCGATCGATGTGCCCAATGTGGTTGGCTGGTATCCGGGTACGGACGAGCAGCTGCGTTCTGAGCATATCTGTGTGGGCGCACATCTGGATCATCTGGGACTGCAGCGTGGTGAGATCTATCCGGGGGCCGATGACAACGGGTCCGGATCGACGGCTATCCTGCAGGTCGCCCGCGCCATTCATAAGGGTTCCGTAAAGCCCCGGCGAAGTGTGCTGCTGATGGCGTTCTGTGCTGAAGAACGTGGCCTGCTGGGATCAAAACACTACTCCGCCAATCCGCTGCGTCCGCTGTCGGAGATGGTCTGCATGCTGAATATTGACATGATCGGTCGTGACGAAGAGAAGCCGGATGAGCCCGCATCGGACAACCGAACCTCGATTCACCTGGTCGGCAGCCAGCTGGAATCAACAGCGCTGCATCAGATGATTCTTGATGCAAATAAGCACGTGGGATTTGCGTTTGAGTACGATGAAGAGAAGACAGTTGCCTTCCGCAGTGATCAGGCATCCTTTGCTGAGAAGGGAATCCCTGTCGCGTTCCTGTTCGGCGGCTTCAATCCTCACTACCACAAAACCTCGGACACTCTGGAGGGCATCAACTTTTCGAAGATTGCCAATGCAGCGCGTCTGGACTATCTGGTGCTGATGATGGCGGCCGAGCACGGACGATTTGAGAACGACGTGAAGGCGGCCGCTGAAAAACAGCAGTGATTTCAGACTGGAGCAGGGCGGGGCATGTCATATCCCAGGGTCTCGACGTTCAAAACGGCAGAGCAGTTTCGGGGTCGTCTGCAGGAACTGGGACTGGATCTGCCGTTTGATGAAACGCTGCAGATCGGTGCTCAGGCCCCGCTGGCCAGCTCGCTGCAGTCAAAGTGCGGACGCATCGGCAATCGCTGGTGCATCCTGCCGATGGAAGGCTGGGACGGCACGACGGATGGTCGACCGACGGAGCTGACCGAGCGTCGCTGGCGGAACTTCGGTCTCAGCGGCGCCAAGCTGATGTGGGGCTGTGAGGCCGTGGCGGTGCGGATGGACGGGCGTGCCAACCCCTGCCAGCTGGTCCTGAACCAGCAGACCCTGCCTGATCTTGCAGCACTCCGGGAACTGCTGGTGCAGACGCATCTGCAGCGATTCGGTACTGCCGACGATCTGCTTGTCGGACTGCAGCTGACGCATTCCGGACGGTTTGCCCGGCCTTTCGAAAAGGCCCGCATGCAGCCGCGAACGGCCTACCGCCATCCCCTGCTGGATCGCCGCTTTGGGGCGGACTCGGACCAGTGTCTGCTGTCCGATGACGAACTGCAGCAGCTGACCGAGGATTTTGTGCGGGCCAGCCGACTGGCGTGGCAGGCCGGTTTTGCCTGGGTGGACATCAAGCACTGTCACGGTTATCTGGGACACGAGCTGTTATCGGGATATGACCGTCCGGGTCGGTATGGCGGCAGTTTCGAAAATCGAACCCGATTTCTGCGAGAGATTGTGGCAGGCATCCGAGCGGAGGTGCCCGGGCTGGGTATTGGTGTACGGCTCAGCATTTTTGACTTCGTGCCGTTTCAGCCCGGGGCGGACGGGATTGGGATGCCGGCCGCTGTGCAGCCTTATTCGCAGGCCTTCGGCGGTGACGGCAGCGGGCAGGGCATTGATCTGCAGGAACCCGTGCGGTTCGGGCACCTGCTGCGCGAGCTGGACATTGACCTGCTGTGTTCGACCTGCGGCAGTCCTTATTACAACCCGCACATCCAGCGGCCCGCCCTGTTTCCTCCCAGTGATGGCTATCAGCCGCCGGAGGATCCTTTGTGCGGTGTAGCGCGACAGATCAGGGCCACCGCCGAACTGAAGCAGCAGTTTCCGGACCTGATCGTCGTGGGGTCCGGATATTCGTATCTGCAGGAGTGGTTGCCGGCAGTGGGCCAGGCTGTGGTCAGTCGCGGAATGGCCGATTCGATCGGCCTCGGGAGAATGGTGTTGTCGTATCCGGAACTGCCGGCGGACAGTCTGAGCGGTCACATGCTGCAGCGCAAAAAGATCTGCAGAACGTTCAGTGACTGCACGACAGGTCCCAGAAATGGCATGGTTTCCGGTTGCTATCCGCTGGATCCGTTCTATCGTGAACGTCCGGAGCGCGCCGTTCTGGCTGCTCTGAAGACAGGTCACGAGGAAACTGAGTGAGATTGTCTGCAGGCAGATGTTTCCGCAGTCGGTTGAGGAGCGGTACCGGTGTCAGAACAGCAGGAAGACCAGGGCGATCGGGCACGAGCACTGCTGGGGACGCTGCTGATGACGGCGGGATCCGTGCTGGCAGTGCTGATTTTCTGCGATCGTACGGCAGACGGCCTGCCGGGTATGCCGGCCATCTGGTATTCCAGTCGCGGGATTCATCTGGCGCTGTGCGCGGCCTTGTTCATTGCTGCCGCACTGCTGCTGAAATCACCGCCCGGGGCCATTCCGCCACCGCTGTTTGAAACGCTCAGATTCTACACGCGTCGCGAATGCCCGTTGTGCGATCATGCGCTCGAAGTGCTGGATCGCTTTCGCAGTGTGCTGCCGGAACCGGAACTGATTGATATCGATGACGACCAGGAATTGCAGCAGCGGTTCGGTGACTCCGTGCCGGTGGTGGAGCTGGATGGACAGGTACGTTTTCGCGGTGCAGTGCAGCCGGAATTGTTGCAGCGGCTGATCGATGCCGCGTACCAGCGACAGCAGTCCGCGGAATCGAACGAACAGCCGGCGTGAACTGGACGTTGTTGACCCGCGGTGCTATTCCAGCAGCACGGGTTTTTCGGCAGGCGGCTGAGCGGGCTGATCCGGCTGAGCGGGGGGAGCATCTGCTGCTGCCGGTCGTTTCCAGGTGCCATCAAGAATCTGCTGGATGGTGTTTTTCATCTCTGTGCCGGCTCCCTGGCGGAATCCCGTGTGTACTGTTTCCACAGTACCTGCCGGACTGATGATCACAGTGTGCGGAATACCTGTGACTTTGAATTGCTCCGCGACACTGGCTGTGCGATCCAGTGCAACGGCGGGCGACAGTTTTTTTTCTGACAGAAATGCACGGATCTGTTCGGACGATTCCTGCTGGTTGACGGCAACAAACAGGACTTTGTCCGCATCGAAGCCACTGACGGCACTGATGTATTCAGGCAGTGCTGCGACACACGGTCCGCACCAGGTGGCCCAGAAATCCAGTACCACAACTTTGCCTTTGTGTTCACTGAGCCGGAATCGCTGGCCGTCCAGCATCTGCAGATCAAAGTCCGCCGGGGTGGTGCCGACCAGAGCACTGGCGGCCGAGCTGCCGCCGTCAGCTTCCGGGATATCCCAGTCGGGTTCGGGGGCAGAGGAAGCGATCCAGCTGTCGAAGGCGGGTTCGGAGTTCTCCGTGAAAGGAGCTCCGACCCATGCTTCGCGGAGGGCGTCTGCGGGAATCTTGCAGCTGCCCAGCAATTTCGAGCTGACGCTGAGCTGCCCGCCATCGGCCCGGTCAACGGCCGCTGTCAGGCGATAGCCGTCGGCCAGCAGCAGTCGCAGCGATTTGTCGGCAGCGGTGTCTTCCAGCACGAAGCCGCTGTCGTCGTCTGCCGGGGCCTGGCTGGCGTCTTTGGTGTTGCCGGCTGCGGGTGTCTGCAGGCGAATGATGGCGGCGATGCGGCTGCGGTCCAGACGCAGTTCTTCAAGCCGGGACTCGAAAACCACCTGTTTGGAATCGAGACTGACCAGAGCACCGCGAAGCACGTCGCCGTTGGGTGCAATCAGGGCGTGTGTGGGCGGAGTCTGGCGACGGAAGCGAGGAATGGTCAGAGTCGCAGCACGAGTCTCCTGTTCGATGAACTGCCGAATTGAGCCACCGGCGATGGTGTCCACTTCGAACTCAGACACCCGCACTCCGGACCCTTCAATCACCTTGCCGTTCTGCACAACCTGACCGGCGGAGGTGATGTTGGCATGAAATCCGAGGCTGCGAGTGGCTGCGCCTGCGGGGTTCAGGCGGAAACTGCGAATTTCCCTGCCGTCGGCTGCAGCAATGACCCGACCACTCCGCACCGTCAGCTGCAGCACGATGCTGCGGTTGGGGGACTGCACGATGTTTCGGGACTGCTGCGGATTGAAACCGCGCCAGAAGTTGTTCTGCCTGACGGACGGCGCTGTCTCGGTGAACTGCACCATGGAATCCTGAAACGTCATTGTCACGTGTGTGGTGGCCTGGCTTTGCCTGCCGGAATCACCGAACAGCGACACCGTCAGACTGCCGTAGCAGTTTTCCGGCCACGTGACGCGGCAGCGAACTGTGTCCCCGGTAAGAATACCGGCATTGATCAGTGAGACATTGCCCCGAAAGACGGCAGTTTTGCGTTCGTCGGCGAATTCGGTTCTGCCGGTCCACTGCTGGCTGTCGAAGTTGCGCTGGTGAATCCGTCCGGGGGGTGAGATCTCGACGGCCACGACGGCTGCGGCGGGAACTGTTGTATTAGCCGTGAACGGTGATGAAAAGGTCACGGTCTCTGCAGTCCACGACTGGATGCGACAGGGCAGCACGTCATCGTTCTGCAGGTACAGGACATCCGGTGATTCCGAGAAGAAATCTTCGCGGGCCGAAAAATGCCGAACCTGCTGCTGCCTTAGGAAACGTGCCTGGCCCCCGTTTTGCAGCGGTGAACTGTTGCTGCTGCCGGGTGGCTGCCACTGAATTGGCTGCGGCCCGTCGACCGTCAGCAGCTGGCCCTGCAATGTTCCTCCGGGGTACTGCAGCCGGTCCGGAGCCGGTGCCGGGGCTGTCGATCCCAGGAACATGACAGCGCGGGCCGATTCCAGAGATGCCGGCACGGCCGTGGCGGACCAGGGAGCCTGCAGGCGGGCCGTATTCTCACTGATGCTGAGCAGCTGGCCGGAAAGTGACGTGCCATCCTGCCATGTAATACGGGCACCCTGCTGCGGATCGAGGCGAGTTTCCGCGGGGGGGAAGATCACAGCAGACAGCTGGCCGAGTGGCAGGGTACGAACGGAGCCTTCAGACTGGATCCCGAGTACTGCGGGTTCGGTGGCGGCCTGCAGCGAACCGAACAGGACTTCGCCGCTGACGGTTTCCAGACGCAGACCGTTGCCCGCACGAATTTCCGGGATATTGCCGTTCCACGCACTGACTCGCAGCCGTCGCAGTTGCGTGGTGCCACCCTGACTGCGGAGCAGAAGTCCGTCCGTGGAGGCTGCCGGGGCGGCGCTGGCTGCTGGTGAGGCACCGGCGGCATTGGCGACGATGTTGCCCAGCAGATTCCCCAGGGCCTGCAGGTTGTTGCCCGCTGCCGCTTTGCCGGCCTGAGCAGCGGGTGTGTGCCGGACGCTGCCCAGTGGCTTTCCCTCGCCGGATGCCACCGTCAGGCTGCCACGCGTGCGATCAACGAAGCAGTGCAGATGCAGTGTCCGGTCCTGATCGGAGATCAGCTGCAGCTGCTGGTACGCGCTGCTGACCGAAGCCGTCAGGGTGTCGAGCCACGTTTCGATCCGCGGAGACGTGTCGGCATTGCGACCAAACGACAGCAGAAATGCCGGACGCTGCTGAAAAGTCAGCACCACTTCCACCTGAAATTTTTCGGGCAGCTGCAGCGGCAGAAACAGTGTGGCATCCTGGCGGCTGGTGGCCAGTGAGCCATCCGGCTGAGCATTCCAGACGAACAGTGAACGCGCCGATTTCAGTTCGGTGGCGGCTGCCTGCTGAGCACCCTGACGCTGGCCCTGCCTTTGCATTTGCTGCAGCATCTGCTGCCGCTGCTGCTCTTCCTGTTCGGTCAGCTGATTGACGGTTTTCCAGTCCTCGAGCCCCGCAGGACCGTTGTAAAGGATGCCCGAGCCCAGTTGCAGACGCTGCAGCACGGAAATCTCTGCCAGCGGAATCTGCAGCGGCCCGCAATGCTCGGCCTGCAGCTCCAGCAGCTGATCTGACAGTGCGGTGATGCGGCCCAGCAGAACATCGCCACCCCGCAGCAGAACACGAAACTGATCGTCCGTGCTTTGCGGGGCATGAGCCGTGGTGGGAAAACGTACGGCGGACAGAACGCTGGTGCGAATCTGCAGCGGCTGCTGAAACAGCGGCGAACTCCACTGCATCTGCTGATCCGCAGCAGACAGCAGAGTTCCAGGCAGCTGTTCACCGCCCTGCCAGACCAGAAACTGACCTGCAGCGGCTGCAGGCTTGTCGTCTGCCCGGGCGACTGCGGCGAACAGCAGGCAGGCTGCTGTCGACATGATCCGGAGCAGGTTGGAATGCATGACGGAGGTTCCGGGAGCAGTCTGCGGGGAAAATCGCGGGCCACGACTGTCATACAGAGTACTCGAACCAATCGTCGGTCAACATGTTCTGGTGCTGGATTTTCCGGGTGCTGCGGAGAATTTCCCGGAACGAATCCGGCAGTTCACGACGCTTGCTTGTTTCCGTTCCGATCAATTCAGAGAATTCCGCCGGGGGCAGTCATTCCGGCGACTGCCGTAAACGGCCGCTGCCGGGGCATTGACCAATGTCGGCCGGCATCAGCCGATTTTTTGACAGGGGCAGATGGTATGCGTCAATTCCTGCTTTCGTTCGTACGGTCGGCTGTGCTGCTGCTGGCAGCGGTCCCCGCAATGGCTCAGCAACCGGATCCGACGGCTGCCAGGCCGCTGTTCAACGGCAGGGATCTGAACGGCTGGGAAGGTGACCCAAAGTGGTTCCGGGTGCAGGACGGGGCGATTGTGGGTGGCAATCTGCAGCAGAAGATTCCGCACAATTTCTTCCTCGCAACGAAGCAGGAATACTCGGATTTTGAACTGACGCTGGAATTTCGTCTGCAGGGCCAGGGGACGAATGCCGGGATACAGCTCCGCAGTCGGCGTATTCCCGACCACCACGAAATGATCGGCTACCAGGCGGATCTGGGGCAAAGCTACTGGGGCGCGTTGTATGACGAATCCCGCCGCAACAAAATCCTGGCGGCTCCGGATCGCGAGCAGCTGGCAAAGGTCCTGAAGCCTGAGGACTGGAATCGGTACCGGATTCGTTGTGAAGGTCGTCGCATTCAGTTGTGGATCAATGATCTGCAGACGGTGGACTATACAGAGCAGGACCAGTCGCTGGAGCAGACAGGATTGATTGCGGTGCAGATTCATGGCGGGCCGCCGGGTGAGGCGTGGTATCGCAACCTGCAGCTGCGCCCGCTGGCGGCAGCGCAGCAGTCGAAATGACGGTGATCATCGGTGGGTTGTTTGCTGGGGGCGGGCAGATGTCGAATACTGTAGTGGGTGGTGTTCAGGCGGGTGGTGGCGGTGGTTTTCCCTGGATCAGGATGCGTCGCAACCGCAGCACCGAATGGTCTCGACGGATGGTTCGACAGCATTCGCTGTCGGTGGACAATCTGATCTGGCCGGTATTTGTGGTGGAGGGCACTGGCCAGCGGATTCCGGTGGCGTCGATGCCGGGTGTCGAGCGTTATTCGGTGGACGTTTTTGTCGAGCAGGCTGCCGAGGCAGAGCGGCTGGGAATTCCGGCGATTGCCATCTTCCCGGCGACTCCGCAGGAACTGCGCACTCCGGATGGCGAGGAGGCCTTCAATCCTGAGAATCTGATCTGTCGGGCGATGCGCGCGGTGAAGGCAGCGGGGCTGAAGATCGGGCTGATTGCCGATGTGGCGCTGGATCCGTACACGTCGCATGGACAGGACGGTCTGGTACGTGACGGGTATGTGGTGAACGATCCGACGCTGCAGGCACTGTGTCGGCAGGCTGTGAATCAGGCGCAGGCCGGCTGCGACATTATCGCTCCTTCGGACATGATGGACGGTCGAGTGCGGGTGATTCGTGAGGCCCTGGACGCGGCTGGGTATTCGCAGGTGCAGATCATGGCGTACTCGGCCAAGTATGCGTCGGCGTTTTATGGCCCGTTTCGGGATGCCGTGGGTTCGGCGGGGTGTCTGGGTACGGGTGACAAAAAGACGTACCAGATGGATCCGGCCAATTCGGACGAAGCGATCCGGGAAGTGGCGCTGGACATCAGCGAAGGTGCGGACATGGTGATGGTGAAGCCGGGTTTGCCATATCTGGACATTGTGCGGCGTGTCAGCGAACAGTTTGGTGTGCCGGTATTTGCGTACCAGGTCAGTGGCGAGTATGCGATGCTGGCATCAGCAGCGGCGGCGGGCTGGCTGAACCGCGAGGCGGCAATGCTGGAAAGTCTGCTGTGTTTCCGCCGTGCGGGGGCATCCGGGATCCTGACGTATTTTGCGCCGGAGGCTGCCAGGCTGCTCCGCAGGTAACTTGCGAACAATTCTGCCGGCAGCGGGTTTTTCTGCAGTTCAGGTTGCGGAAATTTCCGGGTCAGGCGGGCCTGTGTGATGCAGGACGCAGAGTCGGATCATTCGGCATGTCAGGCTCAACAGTTGCTGTTGGCGCTCTTGGGCAGGTTCGGCTTCTGTTCAGTCGTTCCACGCCGCCGGGGGTGAAAAGTCGTGAGATTTCCGTGAAGTGAATTCGATACTTCGGCTGTTCGCAGTATGGAGCAGTTTCAGGCTGTGGCTGTGCTGCGTGTTCCTGTCATGGATGCGGTCCTTGAATCCGGTTTCCCGATGACGCCAGGCTGTGAGCGGTCTGGTGTGCTGACGGCAGGCGGGTACGGTGAGCGGTCAGGGTTTTCCGATGTCCATTGAAGAACTGCTTGAACAGATGGAGCAGTATCGTTTAAGGAAGGAGTCTCGTGACTATCGACCGGACTGGTTGAAGCGGTTTGTCGAACAGGCTGCGGCGCTGTTTGAACCGCTGACAAACGTCGGGCGAGTCGGGTTCGACTGCCGTCTGGACGATCGTGGCTGGACCGTGTGTCTGTATCTCGGGACGACCGAAATCATTGGTGGTCCGCGGGACGGGCAGATTGATCACGCCAGCTTCTGTTTTGACGTACTGGCTCTGATGTCACTGTTTTCATCGGTTTCCCGTCTGGAATGGTATTCGGTGGCGGTGGAAACCGGACCGGCGCCGGTGAAGTCGTTTTTGAGTGTGCACGGCATCGTGCTTTCGGGTGAGCTGGTGCGGATGGAAGTGCAGGGGGTACCTCCCCAGGAAACCGGTCCGGGGCTGCATTTGCGGCCGGACGGCATGCTTTATGAAACTCGCTGAGCCCTGAGGCGACGAGCGGTCGCCGGGCGAAAATTCGGGCTGGGCTGCGGCACTCCGGTGGATCTTCTCACACCGCCGGAGTGCCGTTGCCTGTTTTCCAGCCTCGGACCCCGGTGTCGGGGGGCGTGAAGTTTCTGCAGAATCTGCACCTTGGAGGCGGCAATTGCGGTGCTGCACGGGCCGGACTGTTTTTTTCTGCCGACAGATCGCGGCGGGTTCGGTTGAAAATGCCGAAGCCCCGGCTTTTGGCCCAAATCCTGAAAAATCCAGGTTTCATACGTCTGGACTTTCAAATCACGGCTTCTGTATCAACCGCCCGCCTTCGCAGCAGCCATGCAGGTTCAGGGAAGAACCTGGGGTTGCTGAAGGGCACTGTGGCCACCTCCGAATTCTGCTCCGGCAGGCTTCGCGGCGGTGCAGGAAAGAAACAACAAAGGAAGAACCGAACAAGTCTGCGGTGTGCAGCCTGCGGCGGAAGTCCGCCGGACTGTACCGGGATTCTGCCGGGACACTGCCGACTGCCGGAAAACTGGCAGTCTGCGTAAACTCGGATGACTCTCGGCATTGTCTGGATTGTGATGATGTTGTGGGCAGACTGTGCCGATAATGGCTGATACGAAGTCATATTGCTGCAGTCGCACTTGCTGTTCGTCATGGAGGATTGAATGGCTACAAAGGTCAGTGAAGATGTTTCTGAGGTCTGGGTTGAATACAAAAAAGACCAGACGAATCAGGAACTGCGGAACCGCCTGATGGAGCGGTATCTGCCGCTGGTCAGATACAACGCTGAGCGGGTGTGGGCCAAGCTGCCCGAAGGCGTTGACCTGAACGATCTGATGTCTGCCGGTGTTTTTGGCCTGATGGATGCCATCGAGGCCTTTGACATGGACCGCGGCGTCAAATTTGAAACTTACTGCGTACCGC
>SXXK01000123.1 GCA_005791255.1 Planctomyces sp. | reverse complement strand
TATTCAATGCACTTCACGTTGTAATATTCAGACCGCAAACATTCATCATGCGGAACGTCAACAGACAGTCCGGTGGTTCTTGCCAGATGCTCGCACAGTTCAGTGAAAGCAAAAACATCGATTCCCGACAAATTGTACCTGCTGATCTGCTGCTGCAGCATCTGCTGAAGTCGCAGGTTGTAGCACAGCAACAGCACTCTTTTGCCCGATTTCGCAAACATTACCGCTCGCTCAATCGCCAGCAGCGTCTTACCGCAACCCGCACAACCCTGAATCAGCATGCGATCATGAGTTTCCGCGATTCTCAGAATACGCGACTGCTGGCCGGTCAGCCTGATCAGCTTTCGGCGTTCAGTTTCCAGGTGACCACTAAACGACTGAGCAAACTGGAGGGGCGGCATGAGTGCGTTAACCGCCTGTTCAATCATTTCGCGGCTGAGACACACCTCTCGCGACACCTGGACGCGTTTAATCCTGTCGAGCGTCGCCGCGAGGTCCTCCAAATCACTTTCAAAAATCAACTGTTCCGGACGCAGCGAAATCGGGAGACGGCCTCGAAATTCCGAAGCCCGGGACAGATAGATGGCAAATGAGTGCGGGACCGTTTGATGAGACCAGCCCGGCACATGATTGCTGAGAAAATTCTGAACGTTGTGCATTCCCTGCTGCGCCTGCTGCACGGGATCCTTCACGGTCTTACCTTCCGAATCCTTCCAGCCTCCGTTATCGTATCTAATCGTTCCGGGCTTGGCCTCGATGGTTACCAGGCCCAGTTTTTGATGCAGGATGACAAAGTCACATTCACCTTGCTGCCATGTTTTCTCCAGTCCTCGCCATGACAGGCTGTGCAGTACGTGATAGCTGTTGTCAAGCTGCAACTCGGCAGCCTCCAGCAGAGTCCTTTCAGCCTCGCTGTACGACTCGTCGTAAGACCGTGGTGAATAGACTCTGGCCATACGAACAACTCTCCCGACAGGCTTATCCTGAAGTCCGAGTGGGGGGGATCACTTGGAACACACGCGGTGTCAGCCTACCCAACACGTGACCCAAATGTCACCACGGCGTTTCAGAAGACCGGTGATTTCGGGGAAAAAGCGACTGTCGCACATAATTCGAGGGAATCTGCCACCTGATGGTATCTGTCAGGCCTGCGGGACGGCGCAAGGCAGGCAACATGTCAGAATCAGCAGGATTCTGGCGGTCAGAATGGTTCGCACGTGGTCCGTCACCCGAACTCACTACGCAGCAAAATCGTCACCTGCATCGGCCTGATGAAAATTACCAGCCATCCGGCCTTGAAATTGCCGAAGCATTGCAGACAGCCCCGCTCGTTTCCCTGCGGAGCATTTCGACCACCATCAGGAATTCCCGCATATGCCCATCCGTTCACGCAATTTGTACACGCCAGGATCTCCGGACCCATTCAAACTCAGCCGCAGCAAAGTCCAGATGTTTCTGGAATGTCCGCGATGCTTTTACCTTGATCGACGACTGCGAGTCGACCGAGTGGACGGTCCGGCTTTCACCCTGAATTCCGCTACCGACACTCTGCTGAAGAAAGAGATGGATGCCTTTCGCGAGCGACGCGAGGTTCCGCCGATTGCTGCACAACATGGGTTGAATGCCGTCCCATTTCAGCATCCGCAGATGGATGACTGGCGGGCCAATTTTCGGGGCGTCACTTACCTGCACCCGGAATCCAACCTGCAGCTGTCCGGGGCCATCGACGACCTGTGGCAGGACCTGCAAACCGGCGAACTGATTGTGGTGGACTACAAGTCGACCAGCAGCACAAAGCCAATTGACCTGAATGACGCCTGGAAGCAGAGCTACAAACGACAGATGGAGTTCTACCAATGGCTGCTGCGCCGCAACGGGCTGACGATCAGCAACCGCGGCTATTTTCTGTACGTCAATGCCCGCACGGATCCTGATGCATTCCACGATCAGCTGCTGTTCACCAGTCAGCTGATTCCCTACGACGGCAATGACGACTGGGTCGACGAAACCATTACCGCCGCAGGGCAGTGCCTTGCCGGCTCACAAGCCCCGGCAGCTACGGCGGACTGCAAATGGTGTGACTACCGCACCTGCGCGTCAGCCGTGCTGACAGGACACTAACCCCGTCTTAAACCGAACGGCGGCTGTCAGGTGTTCCTGGTCAGATGACGAAACCTTTCAAAGAGTCCGACATTTTCACGTCGCTCAGGTTCTGCCTCTCGCAGGATCGCGACCGGGTTCAGCATGCACTTTCGTTGCTGAAGCAACTGGTCGATTTCAGCCTGCTGCACTAAACCCTGCGCCAGCCCAAATCGAGTAACTTCCTGACCACAAACCCAGACTGTCACGCCGTCGCAGGATTTGGCTCGCGTAAATGCATCAGATAAATCCTGCAGGGATACGACGGGTTGCTGATAATCCTCCTCAGTCTGCAGCAAACGTCCCATAGCCATTTGCACACACAACCCACTGAGACTCGGCCACATCTGTCGTGCAGTTGCCAGAGATTTGCTCAACTGAGTCCAGCCAGCCTTTGGGTTCCGTGACGTTTCGCGACATTTCAATTCCACAAACACTTCCGGGGACTCGGGGGAACCCACGACCAAATCAATTTCCCGATACTGAAGTGACGCGTTAAGCATCCCGCCAAAGAATTTCTGTCGGAGTATCTGCGGGCCGCACGCCTCGGTCACTGCCGTGGCCACAAACTGCTGCAGTAACACCTCCCAACGTCGCAGAGTCCGGTTGTAGTCCTCGGCAAATGGGCATGTGGGTCGGCTTGACTGATGTTTCAGTCGCTGCTTTCTATTCCATGCCAGCACCTCAGGATCGCGGGGATCCAGCAGTGTAATCGATACCTGGCGATCCCAACCTTTACTGCGACCTGTCATTACAGCGTCACTGGACGACACAGCGGCAGACATGACGTTGGCTCCCAGCCAGAAACGCAAACGCTGAAAACAATCGCCGCAATCCCGGTGATTGCGGCGATTTCCTGCTCAAGTACTCTGAAATCCCGAATTACGCTCCCTGATACGGAGGCCCTACGCGAAGACGACCACCATCTGCGAACCACAGCGATTCCAGAGCGAACGCCCGTTGTGCCGGCAGTGTGTTGAGAGACATGGCCGGCCGTTCGGTCATCAGAATGAGTGGCACCTGCTGGCCGCTGGCCCGCAGTTTCTGACGGAACGAATTGACCAGTTCCGGTCGATCGTGTCCCTTCCAGCTCTGGCTGCCAATACCACGGGCATAGGGTGAACGCAGTTGTGGGTCAACAACAATCAGACCGGCCACCGGAGCGGTGAACTGAGACGACTGCGCCAGGGGCAACAATTGCTCAAGCCGAGTGAACCAGCAATTGCCATGCAGCCAGGCCGTCTCACCCTCTGAGTCTGCGACGATCGAGGTGGTCGGAACATCGTGCACCTGCGAATACCATTGACGCAGCAGTGCTTTACTGTGCACAGCCACGACCCAGCGAGCCGGGTACGGCGCCGCAGCCAGTTTCAACAACTGCTGCAACATCTGCTTTGTCGGTCCGCAGTTACCGATCAGCAACCCGATTTCGTCCATGACCAGTTGAGCTGCAGTCTCGGCTGTAAGCTGAAAATCACCGATCTTCCGATTCGTTTCCCGCACGATTCGAGAAACACGGATTGCCGGATACGGGTAATTCCCCAACATCGATTGCTCGTCTGACACAGTGTCGACACTCATGAAGAAACTCCGTGGAAATACCAGAAGAAATGTGTTGACCTCACCCAGCACGTTTCACACAGCCAGCTTTTCACCACAACCGCTGCAAAAGCGAGCTTTTTTCTCGACGACCGTGGTGCAGGCGGGGCAGGTTCGCTCCGGCGCAGACTCTGCCACCACCTCCGGCTGACACTCAGTAACCATTGCAGTCTGTTGCATTTCCGTGCGAATTTGTCTCAGTACCAGCAGCGCATCTGACTTGCTGGCTGTACACTGCCGATCGCGATGGGCCACGCAGCGGAAACAGCCCTCGTCGGCAGTGCACTCGCAGCTTTGCACTCGTTCGATGGCCTTGTCAATCAGTGCTGCCATGTGATCAAATGCCGTGGCGGTCAAACCCACGCCATCATAGACTTCGTCGTACAGAAACAGTGCTTTTTCGCCTGTGGGCAGTTCATCCACACCAGCCGAAAAGTCCTGCGAGTCACACGGACCAACAACTGTTGGGAAGAGTCCGCTGAGGACGCGTTCGCAGGATTCAAGAGCCTGCCTCTCACTACCCTGCAGCAGGGGCTGTACGTTCGGCCAGAAGTCCTGTTTCAACAGCAGCATCGTGCCTTCCGTAGGAACCCGATGCGCCTCCATGCCCTGATTGCCCTGCCATGACTTTACTGGTGCTCCACTGCGATCCCGCTCAGTCACATTGGCAAGTGACTCTGTGACTTCAAGCCTTGCGACCGAAACACGAATTGAGCCAAAATCAGCCTGCTTCGTGGGTGTAAACAGTATGATTCTCTTGTGAATGAAAGCTGCAGTTTCGTGGCTGGAACGTTCTGGCCTCAATTCGACAATACGTTCACGGCTTCTGATATCCGCCACCCGATAGACTTTGCCACCGTGTCGGTAGATGGCATTGCGGTAGCATTCACGCAACAGATGCCAGCCGTCAATTTCGCCGATTTCAACGCCACCCTGCAGTCGCAGCTTGTATGAACCACTGCCGCCACCACGCAGACTGATTTCCGTGTGCGGCTCAGCACGATAGAGTTCGTCTATTGTGATGTCACCTGAAATCTGCTGTTTGTGCAGTTTCTGGAGTTCCGCACCCAGTGCTTCACAGTCACTTTCCGGCCAGTCACCACCAGACTCACGAATGGCACAGGCATAATGCTGGCTCAGCAACCGCTGGTTGGACAGGGTGAGACATAACGGCTCAGTGGTCCGGGCAAACAGTTCCTCCGGGTGTTCGGCGAAATAACTGTCGATTGGTGTTTCTGCGGGGATGAAGATGGCAGCCCCTTCCCGACCGCCACGAGCGGCTCGACCAACTCGCTGCCACAAACTCATCATGCTGTGCGGCAATCCCACACACACCACGACATCAATCTCACCGATGTCAATTCCCAGTTCGAGCGCACTGGTGGTGAATACAACGCGGACGCTGCGATCCCGCAGTCCGTCCTCGATGCTTTCCCGTTCGGTGGCCGTCAATCCTGAACGA
Source organism: Planctomyces sp. (assembly GCA_005791255.1). Classification (GTDB taxonomy): domain Bacteria; phylum Planctomycetota; class Planctomycetia; order Planctomycetales; family Planctomycetaceae; genus SXXK01. Next base: position 838 of record SXXK01000123.1, on the reverse strand, counting down.
TACACTCGCACATGGGGTGCCTCAGGTACCGACCGCATCATTTTCTCAGCAGACATGCGACTGGGGCAGAACACCAGCACAGACAGTCCTTTCTCTGCCAGACTGAGCGCCAATTTGCGGCCGCCGTCGTAGAAGTGTTCGGCAGTGCGAACCATCCACATTTTTCGAGCCCCCTGCAGACTGCCATCAGCGGTGGAGTCAATCGCGACGAACGGCTGCCCGGTCAGCGTCTGCATGTGAGCAGCCGGATCCTGAACGGTGGCCGACGTGGCTATGAACTTCGGATTCGAGCCGTGTCGTCGACAGATCTGCTGCAGACGCCGCAGAGTCAGGGCCACGTTGGTGCCGAAAACACCGCGATACTCGTGACACTCGTCGATGGCGATCAGCCTGAGATTACTGAAGAATCTGGCCCACAGTTTTTCGTGGTGCTGCATTATCCCGAGGTGCAGCATGTCTGGATTGCTGAGCAGGATCTGAGTCTGCTGTCGAATCTCTGGGCGAACTGCAGCGGCGACAGCGCCGTCATACCGGGCAACGAAGTGCTGTTTGTTCCGACAGCGAGCGGCGATTGCAGGAATTTCCAGTGCCATCTGCCGCAGTTTGATCAGCTGATCGTTGGCCAGTGCCTTCTGCGGAAAGAGGAACAGAGATGTTGCATCCGGATCCAGACACAGATGGTGCAATGCCGGCAGGGAATAGATCTGGGACTTGCCGCTGGAGGTGCGGGTTGCGAGCACAGTGTTGTTACCGGACACAATGCTTTCGATAGCCTGATGCTGATGGGAAAACAGGCCTGCCGGGAACTGTTCTTTGACGTACTGTCGGACGGGCGCCG
>SXXK01000122.1 GCA_005791255.1 Planctomyces sp. | reverse complement strand
CGCACCATTGCCGATCACGCGCACTACGTCGGCGACATTGCTGATCATGCGTGGTGGGGTCAGGAACCGAAGGCGGCCGGCGGGACTCTGGATGCCGGTGGCGGTCATGCTCACTGCGGTGCCATGATTTATCTGGGTGACAACTGGCCTGAGCAGTATCGCAATCAGATCTTCTTCAACAATGTTCACGGGAATCGGGTGAATTGTGACATTCTGGAGCCTGTTGCCGGGACTTCAGCGTGGGTGGGTCATCATGGTCGCGACCTGCTGCTGGCGAACGATCATTACTTTCGTGGGATCAATCTGCGCTATGGTCCGGACGGTACGGTATATCTGCTGGACTGGTATGACAAGAACGCGTGTCATCGCACGAATCCGGAAATTTGGGACCGCAGCAGCGGTCGGATTTATCGGATTGTGTATGGTCAGCCTGCGCGGGTGACTGTGGATGCATCGAAGTGGGATGAGCAGCAGTTGTTTGCGGCGCACGAGCATCGCAATGAGTGGCACTCGCGGATGGCTCGTCGGCAGCTGATGGAGCGTGGCTGTTCGGATGCGCTGCATGCCCGACTGTGGGCTGCGGCTGTGGACGCTGGTCGACCGGTGGAGCAGCGATTGCGATTTTTGTGGTCGCTGCATGCCTCGCGAGGCCTGACGGCGGAGCAGACTCTGCAGCTGCTGGGCGACGGTGATGCGTGGGTCCGCAGCTGGGCGATTCAGCTGGAGCTGGAGGATCAGCAGGCGGACGAAGAGGTACTGCAGAAGCTGGCAAAGCTGGCAGTTGAGGACGAGTCGGCGGTGGTGCGGCTGTATCTGTGTTCTGCGCTGCAGCGATTGCCGCTGCAGTCACGCGGGCCGATCGCTGCTGCCCTTGCGATGCATGAGGAAGACGCGGGGGATCACAATCTGCCGTTGCTGCTGTGGTACGGAATTGAGCCTGTGGTGGCGGATGATCCGGCTGCGGCGCTGCGGATTGCTGAGCAGACGAAGATTGAGAAGCTGCGGCGATTCATTATCCGTCGGGCTGCGGCCGAAGCGAAGTCGCTGCCTGCTGTGGTGGGACTGCTGGGGCGGGTGCAAACGGCGGGCGAGCAGACTCTGATTCTGGAGGAGATGCTGGCGTCGTTTGAGGGGCGTGTGGGCCTGGCGATGCCGGAGGAATGGAAGTCGGCTTACGAAGTTTTGCAGAAGAGTGATCAGCAGGCGGTGCGGGATCGGGCCGATCAGGTGGCTGTGCTGTTCGGTGATCAGCGGGTCTTTTCCGTGCTGCGTCGTTTGCTGGCGGATGAGCGGGCCGAGCCTGCGCGGCGGCGGCGGGCACTGGATGTGCTGGTGCGCGGGCAGGACCGGGATTCCGCTGAAGTCTTTCTGAGTGCGGCGGTGCTGGATCAGGCGGACCTGCAGGGGCCGGCGATTCGGGCACTGGCAGCGATCGGCAGCGAGAAGACTCCGCAGATCCTGCTGCAGCGGTATGCACAACTGCCCATCGCTGCAAAAGCTGACGTGATAGGAACTCTGGTGGCACGACCCGCGTGGACAAAACTGCTGCTGCAGGCGATTGGTGCCGGTCAGGTGCCATCCGGTGATCTGCATGCGTATCACGTGCGGCAGATTCTGGCATTCGGCAATTCTGAGCTGAATGACCTGCTGAAGCAAAACTGGGGTGAGATTCGGGAGGCAGCGGCGGATCGACAGGCGCAACTGGCAGACTGGAAAAAGCAGCTGGGTCCGCGAGTGCTGGCGAAGGCCAGTACCGGGAATGGTCGCCGGGTGTTCGCGAAAACGTGTCAGAACTGTCACAAGCTGTTTGGCACGGGTGGCGAGATCGGACCGGATATTACCGGATCGAATCGGGCCAATCTGGATTATATTCTGGAGAACATTCTGGACCCCGGCGCGGTTGTGGGGCGGGACTATCAGGTAACGGTTCTGGCACTGAGTGATGGTCGTGTCGTGCAGGGTCTGCTGCGGAAGGAGACGGACAGTGCATTGACGATTCAGACGATCAACGATGCGGTGGTGGTGCCGAAAGCAGAGATTGAGGAACGCAGTCTGTCGAATATCTCGATGATGCCTGAGCGACAGCTGGATTCGCTGACGAAGGACGAGGTGCGGGATCTGATTGCGTATCTGGCCAGTCCGTCACAGGTGGCTTTGTCGGGGCCAAAGGCGCCGATTGATCCGCAGACGAAGAAGGTGCCGGGTGCTCAGGAAGGCGAGGCATTGAAGATTGTAGAGAAGACCGGTGGGAATGCTGTGAGTCAGCCGATGGGAGGTTTCGCGGCGGATCGCTGGAGCGGCAGTGATCATCTGTGGTGGACGGGGGCAAAACCAGGTGATCGGCTGGGTCTGGAAGTGCAGGCGCCGGCAGCCGGACTTTATGACGTGGAGATTGTGCTCACGAAAGCTCGAGATTACGGTCTGGTGCGTCTGCAACTGGGTGAGGCGGTGCTGGATCCGCAGCTGGATCTGTTCAACACACCGGAAGTGATTACGACTGGCGTGCTGACATATCGTGGTGTGCAGCTGACTCAGGGGCCGCAT
>SXXK01000121.1 GCA_005791255.1 Planctomyces sp. | reverse complement strand
TGGAGAGCTTCTGCAGCTCTTCACGCAGGTTCTCGAAGTCCGTTGCATCAATCGGATACATCCCGCAGAACACCATCTGCTTGGGTTTCTGATAACCCGGCAAAGGCTCGGCCGCAGGCGCGTGAAACTGAGTCACCGTGTCGCCCACTGTCACCTTGCTGAGTTCCTTCAGGCCGGTAAGGATGTATCCCACCTGACCTGGTCCCAGCATCTCACAAGGTTTCATGTTCGGGCGGAACTGGCCAATCTCCAGCACTTCGCTGACCATCTCTTCCCGCATGAAACGAATCTTGTCGCCCTTGCGAACTTCCCCCTCAAAGACTCGGATGTAAGTAATCACACCTCGATAGTTGTCGTACTTGCTGTCGAAGACCAGAGCTTTCAGTGGTTGTTCAGCCGTACCCTTCGGCCCCGGAATGATTCGAATGATGGCTTCAAACACCGATTCGATGTTCAGCCCCGCCTTGGCACTGACTCGCAGAGCATCCGAAGCGTCCAGCCCCAGCACCTGCTCGACTTCCTCCAGCACCTCCTCAACACGGGTCACCGGGAGGTCAATCTTGTTGACCACCGGGATGATCTCCAGACCTGCACCGATGGCGGCATAAGCATTGGCCACCGTTTGAGCCTGCACACCCTGGAAAGCGTCCACCAGCAGCAGGGCACCTTCGCAGGCCGCCAGGCTGCGGCTGACTTCGTAGTGGAAGTCGACGTGGCCCGGAGTATCGATCAGGTTGAGTTCGTACTGCTGGCCTTCCAGAGTCCAGTTGATGGTGACCGACCGAGCCTTCACGGTGATGCCGCGAGCCCTCTCGATTTCCAGATCATCGAGAATCTGTTCACGGAATTCGCGCTGAGTAATCGTGCCGCTCTTCAGCAGCAACTGATCGGCCAGCGTGCTTTTGCCATGGTCAATATGAGCCACGATGCTGAAATTGCGGATGAACTTCGGGTCCATAATACGCAGGACTTCACCACAGAGTTGACAGGAAAGAGCTCACAGACGGTCAGCACAGTCGCAGCCGCGCACACGGATCAGCTGCAGCCGTACCATCCCCCCGGATCATAGTCGAGGCAGGGGGCAGGGGACAGATCGCAGCCGGTGCCAAATTGAGTTTCCAGGGGCGAAAGTCGGCGGCACAGCGCATAGGAAGGGCCGACGAACGAATTCGTCGGCCCGCATACTGACCGCTTCCGCGGACACTCAGCGAGACATGAACACGACCACCGGGCCGATGTCCACCTTCAGCATCACGTCGTCCACCGTCGGCAAAGTCGTCACGATGATCTTCATCGCCGCCTTGTCCACCGACAGCCACTCAGCCGTTGGTCCGCTGGAAGATTCACCCACAGCGTTGTACATCTTGCGGATGTTCGGGCGGTTCCGGACCGTGATCACGTCGCCAGGACGGACCATGATGCCCGGCTTGCTGACCGTGCGACCGTTGACCTGAAAGTGACGGTGCACGATGCCCTGGCGAGCCTGAGGGCGAGTCAGAGTCAGGCCGGCGCGGCGAACCACGTTGTCCAGACGACGCTCACAAAGCACCAGCAATGTGGCACCCGTATTGCCCTTCGTACGCTTGGCAATGTCGAGATATCGATAGAGCTGACGGTCGCGGAGACCGTAGTAGTACTTGATCTTCTGCTTCTCAGTCAGGGCCGCACCGTAAGTGGTTTCCTTCTTGCGGCGCTTGTGCATGCCCGGAGGGCCCTCTTTCCGCTCGGCAGCCTTGATGGCACCGGCAGATTCGTACACGTTCATTCCCAGACGACGATTGATGCGACCCTTAGGCCCGGTGTAACGACCCATTTCCCCTGAAAGCTCCTGTAGGTTTCCTAACGCTCTGCACCATCTTCTGAAACACTCAGAAAACCGTCACCTCGGCTGCAATCCAGAGAAATTCCCCGGCTGCAACAAACACACTGTGATGCCAAAAACTTTGGCCAGTGGCTTCGACAGGCACATCCGCGACTTGGCGGAGGCGTGCAGAGAAAGCAGAATTCCGCGAAATCTTCGGGGAATTCCGAACCGGGAAAGGTATCGGCAGGACGCCCGAAGTTCAACACGGGAGAAAGAAAGTCGGGGCCGAAATCCGGAATTTCCGATGGTTCGGACGCCATGCAGGTTGATAAAATACGCCCCAAACCACGAATTGACCGCTCCCAATCGCCACTTTTCCACGAAATTTCGCCATGAACGCTGTGCCTCTGTTTCAGGTCGACGCCTTCACCTCCAAAGCCTTCAAAGGCAACCCGGCCGCCGTCTGCCTGCTGGAAACACCAGCTCCCGACCTGTGGATGCAGCAGGTCGCCGCCGAAATGAACCTCGCCGAAACCGCCTTCCTCACACCCGATCCCGCCGGACTGCGGTTACGCTGGATGACCCCCACCACCGAAGTTGACCTCTGCGGACACGCCACCATCGCCACCGTTCAGGTACTCCGCGAACTGCACGCCACCAGCGAACTGCCCGACTGGATCGCGCCACACTGGAAACAAAGCTGCATCCAGTTCCAAAGCCGCAGCGGAATCCTGACTGCAGAAGCGACAGCCAACGGAATCGTACTCGACTTCCCGGCCACCGCTCCCACCGCCGTCACACCCCCCGATGCACTCACCGCTGCCCTGCAAATCCGCCCCGAACAACTGCTCTGGTGCGGCCAGTCCCGCTTCGACCTGCTGCTCAGGCTGGACTCCGCCGCAACCATCCGACAACTGCAGCCGGACCTGAGACTGCTGGCCGAATTGCCAGTTCGCGGCGTGATCGTAACCGCACTCGGTGACGCCGCCGACCACGACTTCATCTCCCGCTTCTTCGCACCTGCCAGCGGAGTTCCCGAAGATCCGGTCACCGGGTCCGCACACTGCGCTCTCGCTCCGTTCTGGCAGCCACACTTCGGTCGCAACACCCTCTTCGGCTTCCAGGCCTCCAGCCGCGGCGGACACGTCCGCATGGACCTGCAGGGAGATCGCGTGCGACTGACTGGACAGGCCGTGACAGTGTTCCGCGGGTCACTGCTGGTCTGATACCACACCGGCCGCGTCACAGAGCCACCCCAAAGCCTCACCGCACATGAGCGCCGTGCGCCCACGGGCAGGTGGGCTGAGTCACTCTTACTTAACGGAAGGCACTAAAAAAACCGAGAGCAACCATCCGTGAAACCGATGCAGCCAGTGCCGCGGACGAATTTGCTCTCGGTGCTGTTAAAGACGTCGTCGCAACACGAATGGTGACCAGATTTTTACTCGAATTCTTCCACTCTGCAGAAATCGCGCGACAGGTCGGACAGCGCAGTGTCCGGCCACTGTACACAGGTCATCCCATTGCGGCGGGAAAACTTTGCCCACGCGGGCAGGCGACTGAGCTGCCCGTCAGATCACCGACAAAGCCTGCAGCAGCGCACGACAAAAGGCCGGATGAGCAGGCCAGGCAGGGGACGTAATCAAATGACCATCCACGTGCACACCATCAATCGCCGTCTGCACATAGCTGCCGCCCGCCAGCTCAATCTCTGGACTGCAGGCCGGATAACACGTCAGGCTACGCCCCCGGACAACACCCGCCGCCGTTAATACCTGCACCCCATGGCATATCGCCGCAATCGGCTTCGCAGCCTGATCAAACTGCCGCACCAGCCCCAGCACCGCAGGATTCAGCCGCAGATACTCAGGAGCACGTCCGCCGGGAATCAGCAACGCATCATACTGCTCAGCCTGCACAGCCTCGAAGTCAGCGTTCAGAGTAAAATTGTGACCGGGCTTCTCACTGTAAGTCTGATCACCCTCGAAATCGTGCACTGCCGTTCGCACCCGCTCGCCGGAACGCTTCCCCGGACACACAGCGTCCACTTGCACCCCCAGAGTCAGCAGCGTCTGAAACGGCACCATGATTTCGTAGTCCTCCACAAAATCACCCGCCAGCAGCAACACTCGCTTCGACATGCCCTCGCCCCCCCCCCAGCCCAAATCAATCCGCCCGGAAAATCAACTCCGATTCCCCTACTCCCTGCTGACCCACTGCAGCAGCTCCCGCGCCTGATTGCGGACGTCAGCCGCAAACAGGTCCGTACTGCCGATCGCCTCGACCGCCTGCTTCAATTCAGCTCGCTGCTCCGCCGTCGCTGCAAACCAGAGATCTCGGACGGCCCGCAGGCAGTTGCGAGCCAGGATTGGCTGCTCGGCCTGCCACATCCGCTGCTGCAAAACTCGCTCCGTCTCATCGGCTGCTGCCACGGCCTCGGGCGACACCGTTGGCTGCAACACCTCCTGCAACAGCTTCTGCAGTTCGGGCAACGCTGCAGCAACGCCATTGCGAGCCAGTCCCATCACGGCATTGGCACGCGTCCGACGGTCACCGTCCAGCAGCATCACCTGCAGCTGCTCCATACTGCGAGGACCGCTGACATTGGCCAGTGCGTACGCTGCCAGATGCCGCACCACGGGCTCAGAATCCTGAGCCGCCACCCTCAGCTGTTCAAGCACCGCAGCGTCCGCGAGGCAGGGCTCAGTCAGCGGTTTCCGCTGCAGATTGTCGTCCGCATCAGAACCATCGCCGGCGAACCCCATGGCCTTGTCAAATTTTTCACCGGCAATCGTCGTAACGGCCATCAGAGCACTTTTGCGGACTTCCACATCCCGCTCCGGCTGCATCGCCAGTGCCAGCACAGGCAGCGTCTGCGAAGTGTCCTGCAGGGACCCCATGCAGCGAGCCAAAAATTCCTGATGCAGAATGTCGTCCTGTGCGGTTGTTGTCTGACCAAGCGATTCATTCAGCAGCTTCACCAGTGCCAGGCACACCTGCGGATTCGCAGACAGTGGCTGGCGATCAATCGGTGGCTGCAGCTGATCATTGCGGATCAACTGAGCCAGTTCCTGAGCCGCACGCCACCGACGATGCTCGTTCCCGCTGCCCAGCTCGGCCACCAGCTGCCCCCAGTCCGTGCCGGAATCCGCCAGTCGGCCAAATAACGCCCAGACCGCCACAACCGCCATCACAATCAGCGCGGGAATCAGAAACAGCTGCACGATGAAGCCGGCAGATGGTGGCTTCACCGGCGGCAATTCCTCCGGACGACCATATGCGGGACTGCCTGGGTTGGAGGGCACCGGTCGAGATTCCGACGAGTCTGCGGACATCGCTGGCAGATCCTGTTTCAGCAGTTAAGTCACAAGAATTGTTCCGGCCCGCCAGTGCAACACCGGCGCAACACCGGCGCACCACGGCGACCGAACCGGATTTCCCGGCGCGGATTCAGTCAAATTTTACGCTGCAGCGGCGAATTTGCAGCCGGCGGGGAAAAACTGCCGTGCACGGGAATCGGCAGACCCTGCGGCCCGACGCCAATTCCGAAAAAACCGCCGGGCACTCGATTCCAGAGCCTTTCGGGGTATTGCGGTAACCCCGGGGTCCTCTATCATCCCGCGCGGCACCGG
>SXXK01000120.1 GCA_005791255.1 Planctomyces sp. | reverse complement strand
GTCGCCTGATCCGGCTGGTGTTGTTGCCGACACTGGCGCTGTGCGTGCTGGTGGTGGTGGCTGGTTGCGGAAATTCGGAGTCATCCGGTGGTGGCACCGGTGCGGGTGGCAGTGGTGATGGCTTGTATCGAGTCGTGGCTACGGTGGGGATGGCAGCGGATCTGGTGCGTCGAGTGGGTGGTGACAGGGTGGAGGTGCAGCAGTTGATGGGCAGTGGAGTGGATCCGCATCTGTACAAGCCGACTCGGGATGACATTCGTGATTTGATGTCGGGTGATTTGATTGTGAGTGTGGGCCTGCTGCTTGAGGGTCGGCTGGAGGAGACGATCAGTCGTTTGTCGGAGCGTCAGCGTGTTCTGGTGCTGGGGTCTTCGATACCGGCGGAGCTGCTGCTGGTGGACGAGGAGGGTTCCGGAGGTCATCCGGATCCTCATGTGTGGATGGACGCTTCATTGTGGTCTCGCAGTATACCTGCGATTGTGCGGGCCTTGTCTGAGGGTCAGCCGGAGTATGCGGAGGAGTTTGCGGCGCGGGGGGCGGAGTTGTTGTCGGAGTTATCTGCGCTGCACGAGTATGGTGTGGAGTGTCTGCAGTCGGTGCCGGTGGAGCGGCGGGTGCTGGTGACATCGCACGATGCATTTCGTTACTTTGGCAGGGCGTATGGTGTGGAGGTGCTGGGTGTGCAGGGGATATCGACGGAGTCTGAGGCTGGCCTGCTGCGAGTGAATGAGCTGGTGGATTTGCTGGTGAGTCGGGGTGTATCGGCGGTGTTTTCTGAGACGAGTGTGTCGCAGAAGAACATGCAGGCGTTGATTGAGGGTGCGGCATCGCGAGGGCGGCAGGTGGTCCTTGGCGGAGAATTGTTTTCGGATGCGATGGGTGAGTCAGGAACGGCGGCGGGGACGTATACGGGGATGCTTGAGCACAACCTGACAACGGTGACTCGGGCTTTGGGCGGTCGAGTGCCCGATGGTGCATTTGCGGTGTGGCAGAAAGCTCGGGAGGCAACACGTGAGTGATCAGTCGATACCGTTATCGATTCAGGATCTGACGGTTGCGTGGCATCGCAGGCCGGTGATCTGGGATGTTGAGTTTGACGTATCCCCGGGGCGTCTGGTGGGGATTGTGGGTCCGAACGGTGCGGGCAAGAGTACGTTGTTGAAGGCAGTGATGGATCTGGTCCCGAAGGCTTCGGGTCGGGTGGAGATTTTTGGGCGACCGTGGCGGGAGTCTCGTCAGCGGGTGGGGTATGTGCCGCAGCGGGAGTCTGTGGACTGGGATTTTCCGGTGAGTGTGCTGGATGTGGTGACGATGGGTCTGTATGGCAGGATTGGCTGGTTTGGTCGTGTGCGTCGCGGGCATCGCGAGGCGGCTCGTCGAGCTCTGGAGCAGGTGGGAATTGGTGAGTTGGCGGACCGTCAGATCAGTCAGCTTTCGGGAGGTCAGCAGCAGCGCACGTTTCTGGCTCGAGCTTTGGTGCAGGAGGCGGATTTGTATCTGATGGACGAGCCGTTTGCGGCGGTGGATGCGGCGACTGAGCAGGCGATCGTGGGTATTTTGCGATCGATGCGTGCAGCGGGTCGGACGGCGGTTGTGATACATCATGACCTGCACACGGTTCCGGATTATTTTGATTCCGTGGTGCTGCTGAATATGCGAGTGGTGGCCGAGGGGCCGACGCACGAGGTCTTTACTCGTGAGAATCTGGAGCGTACGTATGGTGGTCGACTGACGTTGCTGGAGGAGGCGACTGAGGCATTGCGGCGTCGGGAGCAGCGTCTGTGAGCAGTTTCATGCGGGTGCCGGATTTCGAGGTATTTGCAGCGGGGCATTGGTGGTCTCTGGTGCCTGGGGTGGCCGGCAGTTTTCGTGATCGTATCGGCAGTCTGCTGTTATTCGAACACTACAATACTCGGGTTGTGGTCTTTGGTGCTTTGCTGCTGGGGCTGGCGTCGGGCATGGTGGGTTGTTTCACGCTGTTGCGTCGGCGTGCGCTGGTGGGTGATGCTCTGAGTCATGCGACGCTGCCGGGGGTTGGTCTGGCATTTCTGCTGGGTCCGCTGGCGGGTTATGACGGAGGCAATCGTCTGGTGTTGCTGGCGGGTGCGGCTGCCAGCGGGATAGCCGGTGCGGCGGCGATACTGTTTATTCGCAGTCTGCCGCGTCTGAAGGAGGACGCTGCGCTGGGGATCGTGCTGAGTGTATTTTTTGGGGCGGGAGTGGCATTGCTGACGGTGGTGCAGCAGACGTCGGCTGGTCGGGCGGCGGGTCTGGATCGTTATATTTTCGGGCAGGCTGCTTCGATGACAGCCGATGATGCTCGTCTGATTGCCGGTACAGCGGCCCTGGCAGCCTTGCTGATCGCCTGCAATTTTCGGTCACTGACGCTGTTGTGTTTTGATGAAGGTTACGCGGCGGCTCAGGGGTATTCGATTCCGCTGCTGGATCTGCTGCTGATGTTTCTGGTGGTGTTGATCACGATGATCGGCCTGCAGGCTGTGGGTTTGATTCTGATGATTGCGATGCTGGTGATTCCGGCAGCGGCAGCGCGGTTTTGGACGAATCGATTGTGGGTGATGCTGCTGATTTCCGGACTGATTGGCGGGTTATCGGGTTTTCTGGGTGCGATGCTGAGTGCTGTATTTGCTGATCTGCCTTCGGGTGCGGTGATTGTTTTGACCTGCAGTCTGTTGTTTTTTCTGAGTTTGCTGCTGGGACGGGAGCGTGGGGTGCTGGTGCGTTCGCTGCGGAGGCGTGAGCTGTCAGCGGCGATTGATCGTGAGCATCTGCTGCGGGGAATCTGGGAGCTGCGGGAGTCTGCTGTGGAATTCTCGGGGGCTGTGGCCGAACGTCGTGCTGCTGGTTTTGAGGAGCTGCTGAGTCTGCGGTCGTGGAGTGTCAGTCGCCTGCGTGCTCAGATCCGTCGGGCGTCAGCTGAGGGGCTGGTGTGGTTGAATTCAGAAGGAGCGATTGAGCTGACGCGTCGGGGTGTGATGGAGGCGGAGCGACTGGTGCATCATCATCGGCTGTGGGAACTGTATCTGATTACTCATGCGGATGTCGCGGCCTCACGTGTGGACCGGGAGGCG
>SXXK01000119.1 GCA_005791255.1 Planctomyces sp. | reverse complement strand
GGGGGCAGCGGTGAACGGTTGCTTTGCACAGCAGCGGCGTGTGGCATTATTGGCGTGCTGCGGCGTGGTGTTTGAGGGTGGCTTGCCCCCTCACCCCCGACCCCTCTCCCCCTGCGGGAGCGAGGGGGGGATTGAGTTGTCAGCTGGCAGATTGGGGCCGTTGAATTCGCGTCTTTGCGTGAGTCATTGTGCTGCTGAGCACTGGGGGTTGGGCGAGGCGGGAACTGGTAGTCGGAGCGCTTCAGATGGCTCGCAGGACGGCTGCGGCGCTTTGGCCCATGGCGGTGCGATTGACCGTGATGGCAGTGCGGCTGGCAAGTCGCTGCGCTTCTCCGCGGGCGACATTCAGGCGACAGCGCGGATCCGGGAATTCGTAGTTGAGCGTGGCGGGCAGGTAGCCGTGTCTGAGTGACAGCAGAGTCCCGGCCAGTTCCACGGCACCGGCGCCGGCGTCGAAGTGTCCGATGTAGCTTTTGAGTGCTGTGACGGGGATACGCAGAGCCAGGTCACCGAAGACACGGTGATAGGCACGGGATTCGACAATGTCGTCGGTCTGAGTGCTTTTGCCCTGGGCGTTGATATGTCCGAGATCAGCGGGGGTGACTCCGGCGGCTGTGATCGCAGATTCCATCGCTCGAACCAGTCCGACTCCGGCAGATTCATTGGCAACACCGTAGCCGTCACAGCCGGCTCCGGTTCCCAGCACCTCGGCGTAAATGTCGGCCCCGCGACGCACAGCGTGCTCGTAGCTTTCGACGAGGAACGAGGCCGCGCCTTCTCCGACGACCGTGCCATCGCGTTCAAAGTCGAACGGCCGACAGGCTCGCGAGGGATCATCGGAGCGTCGTGAGAGTCCTTCGAAGTTGTGAAATTTGGCGATGTCGACAGGATGAATGTTGGAACTGCAGGCGCCGACAATCATGGCGTCGGCCCGGCCGGCTTCGATCACGCGAACGGCTTCGGAAAGTGCCAGCAGTGCTGATGCATCCCGGCAGGTAATGGTGTTGTTGGGGCCCCGGGCATTGTGGTCGATGGAAACGTGACCGGCCGGCATGTTTGGCAGCTGCCGCAGCAGCCAGAGCGGCGCCACTTTGCCAACAGCTTCGCGGCCCCACAGGTCCGGACTGAAACCGTTTGCCGTCTGACAGGCTTCAACAATCGCCGCCAGCTCCTGCGGATGGCAGGTCATGCGACCTGAACCAAAGACGACTCCCAGTCGATCCGGATCCACCTGTCCCGTCGAAATACGGGCATCACTGACGGCCAGGCTGGCGGAGGCGACGCCGAGCTGCATGCCACGGCACATCACTTTGACGAACTTGCGGTCGCGCAGCAGTTCAACAGGGTTGAAATCGCGCACTTCAGCACCGAAGGCAGAAGGCAGACCTTCTGTCGGTACAGATTGCAGGAAGTCAATTCCGGAACGGTTTGTGAGCAGGCTCTGCCAGAACCGGTCGTTACCGATTCCGATCGGAGACACCACACCGACTCCGGTGACTACCACTCGGGTTCGCTTGTGCGCTGCCATGAAACACCCCAACAAGGCCCGCGGAAGCTGGCATCCTGCTCCGCATGCCTGACCCAGAAAAGATCGAAGCTCCCTTCGATCCATCGGCTGCAGAGATCCCGAAGGATCTGCTGACCGACCGCCGGAAAAATCAGATGCCGCACCCCTGTTTCTGTCGATCGGCATTCTGCCCCCGCAGAATGCCGCAGATCACAGGGAAACCGGATCTGTTCTTTCCAACACACTGCTGTCACCAGGCTTCCCCGGCCCGGCGACAGGCAGAAATCACGAGAGTGCCAGGGCAAATGTCAGGCCTGTTACCTGTACACATGCCGAAAAACACCTTCGCAACAAATTCATTACAAACTGACGGAATCAGTGTGTCAAGCCGACAGTGAGGTCCGAAGCCTGAGGCTCAGGGATTTCTCACGACATGCTGAACATCTGTTCTGCTGCCCGCCGGCAGCCGTTTTTTGCTGACCACAAGCATGCCCGTCAACAAATGTCCTTGCAACACCACATGCCATCAAACCCGGTATTTTCTGTGTTTGCTGTGGAAATCGCGAGTGGCAGTTTTGTTTCGCCAACTCAGGAATCGGATTTTGAAAAACTGGCGACTATGCTGAATGAACCCCAAAGGACGGGCCATTCCTCTGGTCCGCTGTCCCGCTGCCTGCGGGCGAATTGTCCTGCTGGGCGAAGTGGGAAAAATGCGATGCCTGCTCCGCCACTTAAGCAGACTCCGGCAGAATCTGGCGAAATGTCGGAAGAAGTTCTCGAACTTGGCGGAAAAAGGTGTAAATTCGGCGCAACCGAAATCGGACGTCGCAGAGTTCTGTTCGTTTGATCAGGTGTGGTGCTCAAAACTTCCGTCCGTGAAGTGTCCGGACTTGTTCTGAACGGTGCGGTCTGAACGGTGCGGATTGTGAAGTTTTGGGGAAGAGGCTGTGCGGATTTGTCTGTAGTGTGTTGCCTTTCGGGGGATCGCATAACGGACAGGTGTTGGTACAGCAGTGACTGCGAGGAATGTTCCGCGACTCGCAGTGATGTTTGCAGTTGGTTGACAAGCGACAATGTCAGCGGATCAACCTGTCTGGCCCTCTAGCCAATGGAGAAGACCAAATATGATCACGGCAGAAGCCGAAGTCGAGCGTCTCTATCCTTCCAGTACACTTCCTCCTTACACATATTATCCGGGTTCGGGCATGCCGCATCCGGTGCGTGACCCGAAGGGTCACAGTCACGGCAAGAAACATGCTCCGGGTCAGGGTCCGCGAGCGCTCAGCAATGAAACGTGGCATTTGAATCGCAATTATTTGCTGGGTCTGGACTTTTTCAATCTGGGCTTCTACTGGGAGGCTCATGAGGAGTGGGAGCGTCTGTGGCGGGTGTCTGGTGCGGACACGACGGTGGGTCGGTTTCTGAAGGGTCTGATCAAGCTGGCGGCCGCTGGTGTGAAGGTGCGTGAGCGCAGCATACACGGTGTCAGGCGACATGCGGCGTCAGCGGGCGAGCTGTTTGCCGACGTGGCGGCCGAGGCGGACATTGATGCCTTCTGCGGACTGGAGTTTATTCGGCTGCAGTTTGCTGCCGACCGTGCTGCTCAGCTGGCTTACAAAAAGCAGCATCAGCCGGGATCTCCGATTCGAGTATTTCCGTTTGTGCTGAAGCCGGAATCCCTGCCGGTGGGCTGAAGTTGCAGGATCTCGGAAACTCGACGTGTCAGGTTCGAATTCCTGAAAGGCTCGCGGTAATCTGCCGCGAGTCTTTTTTATTGTTTTGTGCAGGCGGTTTCAGCGATGAAGATTTTGGTTGTTGGTTCGGGTGGTCGTGAGCATGCTCTGGTGTGGAAGCTGCGTCAGTCGTCCCAGGTCACCCATATCTGGTGTGCTCCGGGTAACGCCGGTACAGCGATTGATGCGGAGAATGTGGCGATTGCGGCTGACGACGTATCGCGTCTGGCTCGATTTGCGCGTGAGAATTCCGTGGATCTGACGGTTGTGGGCCCGGAGGCTCCGCTGGTGGCCGGGATTGTGGACGAGTTTCGTCGACAGGGTTTGGCGATCTTTGGTCCGACGGCGGCAGCGGCTCGGCTGGAGGGCAGTAAGGTCTTTACGAAGAAGCTGCTGCGTCGGGCCAGCATTCCGACGGCGGATTTTGCGGTTTTCAGTCGTGCGGACGAGGCGCTGCAGTATATAGACGGTGGCGACGAGCAGCCGCTGGTGGTGAAGGCGGATGGCCTGGCATCGGGCAAGGGTGTGTTTGTGTGTGCGAATCGGGCTGAAGCGCGAGCGGCGGTGCGATCGGTGCTGCAGGAGCGGGCGTTTGGCGAGGCTGGTTCGCAGATTGTGATTGAAGAGTGTCTGGTGGGTGAAGAGGCCAGCGTGCTGGCGATTGTGGATGGCGACACGATTGTGCCGCTGGATGTGGCTCAGGACCACAAGCGGGCTCACGACGGCGATCGCGGTCCGAACACGGGCGGGATGGGGGCCTACTGTCCGGCTCCGGTGGTCACATCGGCGATTATGGACGATATTGTGCGGCGGATTCTGATTCCCACCGTGCATACACTGAAGGTGGACGGGACTCCTTTTTCCGGTGTGCTGTATGCGGGTCTGATGCTGACTTCCAGTGGTCCGAAGGTGCTGGAGTACAACGTGCGGTTTGGTGACCCTGAGGCTCAGCCGGTGCTGATGCGTCTGCAGACGGATCTGGCGCAGCTGCTGCTGCTGGCCGCGACGGGTCGATTGTCTGAGCTGGAGGGTCTGGACTGGGATCCTCGTCCGGCCGTTTGTGTGGTGATGGCCTCCGAGGGTTATCCTGGGGATTACGCAAAGGGGCATGTTATCAGCGGTCTGGAGTCTGCGGCGCAGCTGGTGGACGTGAAGGTATTTCACGCCGGGACGGCGCTGAAGGGCAGTGACGTTGTGAATTCGGGGGGGCGTGTTCTGGGTGTGACGGCGATTGGGTCAGACATCGCTGACGCGAAGCGGCGGGCTTACGAAGCTGCGGATCGCATTTCGTGGCAGGGTGGCTGGTGTCGGCGGGACATTTCGGACAAGGCGGCCGGTATCAATGTCAGTGGTCGTGGCCGCTAGTCGTCAGTCGACATACAGGAATTCCGAGCTGTTGAGCAGCAGTCGGCAGACGGCTGCCAGTCCGTGATCGCGGGCGAGAGTGCTGAGGGTTTGCAGTTCGGTGTCATCGGGCTGTCTGTGCCATGTCCGGAGGACGGCAGCGCGAACCTGTGTTTCGGGTGTGGTGCCCTGCTGTACTGCCTGTTCGGCCATTTTTTCGGCGTGGTGCAGGACGAACCGGTTGTTGAGCATGGTGAGTGCCTGCAGTGGTGAGAGGGATTCACTGCGGACAGGTGCCAGCAGTCCGAGGTCCGGGAAGTCGAGTGGTTCCAGCAGTGGATCCGCAATGCCTCGCCAGACGACCCGATAGATACTGCGGCGACCTGCACCGGGGGCATCCCAGTTGTAGTCTGAGTAATTGAGGATGGGTGTGAGCTGTGCACCGGGTCGTGTCGAAAAATAGGCGACTCCGGGACCGCCCACGGTCAGATCCAGTTGTCCGCTGGCCTGCAGTACGCAGTCGCGCCAGCTGTCGGCATCCATGCGTCGTGGAGTTCTGGCGGCCAGCAGTCGATTTTCGGGATCCTGTTCGCGGAGTTTGGGGGAGGCGTTGCCGGAGCGTGCCCAGGCGTCGCTGGTGCAGATCAGTCGATGCAGGTGTTTGAGCGAGCGAGTGTCGCGAAGTTCGCAGGCCAGCCAGTCCAGCAGCTGGGGGTGATCGGGTGTGCTGCCCATACGTCCGAAGTCACCGGAAGTTTCGCTCAGACCGCGACCGAAGTGATGCTGCCAGATGCGATTGGCGAGGCTGCGCCAGGTGAGTGGGTTGCGGGAATCGGCGAGCCATTCTGCGAGAGCAGCGCGGCGGGCGGATTCGGGGTGTTCGGGTGGCAGGTTGAAGTGTGCGTTGAGATCGGGGAGTGCCGACAGAGCTCCGGGCTGCACCAGTGTGCCTGGTCGATCGACATCACCGCGGGTGAGGATGTGGATATCGCGGGGTTTATCGTAGCGTATGGTGCCTCGTTCATTCAGAGCGACGGTGGCAGCGGCGTACAGTTTTTGTGGCGGGGGGAGTGCAGCCAGTCGTTCGGAGGCGATGCGACTGACGGCGAAGGCTGCGAGTGTCAGCAGTTGCGCGGGGTTGCGCTGGTCGACCGGCAGGCGCTGGATTTCGGCGATTTCGGGGGGAATGGCCAGTGTCAGATCACCGGCGGCGTCCGTCACGGTCAGTTTCATGCGACCGATAATGTGTTTGCGTCCGTGGATTTGTCGCAGCAGGACGTGGATTGAGCAGTCGGGGGTCAGGCTGACGGGCTGAGCCAGTTCGAACACGGCGAAGTGCGGCTGTGCTTCCTGAGGGTGGATGCCCCAGGCAGTCTGCAGATTTCCGTCGATGGCCTGCTGGATGTTCCAGCCTGCCTGGCTGAAGTCAGCGGTTGCGCGGCGGATTGCGAGTCGTTCGGGGGTTTGTGATCCGGGTCGAAACAGTCGCAGTTCGACTTCGTTGAGGTGCAGGTTACCGTTTTCGGCTCGTCCGGGGCCATTGTTCGGCAGTGATTCATGGGTCAGCACATCCAGTCGCAGCGCGGTGATCTGCGGCAGTGTGGTGTTTCCGGAGAGGACGGTGGTTTCCGCATCCGGGCAGGGGCCGCTGGAGAGGATGGATCCATCTTCGAGCAGGCTGAGTTCAGCGGCATCGACGGACACGAAGGACTGCAGCTGCAGCGGGGCCCATGCAGCGGGCTGTCCCTGCGTCTGCGCCCAGGTGTTGGTGAGCTGCAGTTGTGCGGGTTCGCTGAGGACGGCGGTGTCGCGGTCAGCGGCCGCTTTCAGCAGTCGCTGCCAGTGCTGCCGTTCAGCGGCGATTTTGGGATCGGCATCGTAGCTGATTTCGCCTTTGCCGATCCCGGCGAAGACAGCCTGCAGGCTGTAGTAATCAGCCTGGCTGACGGGATCGAACTTGTGGTCGTGGCAGCGTGCACAGCCCACGGTGGTACTGGTAAAGGCGGACATGGTTTGCGTGACCATGTCATCGCGGTCGAGGTTTTCGAAGTTCTTTGGTGCCGTGGCGGCGGCACTGTGGTCATACGTGCCGGCTCCGAGGAATCCCAGTGCGGGAGTGATGCTGGTGTCTGTGGGGAAGAACACGTCTGCGGCGAGTTGTTCGCGAATCATGCGATCCCACGGCACATCCTGATTGAAGCGATCGATCAGGTCATCGCGATAGGGCCATGCGGCCGGCCGAAAAACATCATGTTCGAAGCCGTGGCTGTCGGCGAAGTGTACGGCATCCATCCAGTGGCGGGCCCAGCGTTCACCGTATCTGGGAGACTGCAGCAGAGTGTCGACCAGTCGTGCCAGTGCAGCGGGCTGCTGATCGGCTTCGAAAGCTGCGATTTGTTCGCTGGTCGGCAGCAGTCCGTGCAGATCCATGGTGAGTCTGCGGATGAGTGTGCGGCGATCAGCGAGCGGTGCGGGCTGCAGCTGTCGGCTGGCGAGTTCTTCGAGCAGGAAGGCATCAATGGGGTTGAGTGGAGTGTCGGGGTTGCCGACATAGGCGGGTGGTGCGGGAACGGCGGGTCTGAGCAGTGGCCGCCATGACCACCAGTCGGCGCTGATGTCGAGTTTTTCGGGTGCGGTGGAGCGGGGATCGTGTGCGCCGTCGCGGACCCAGTCTTCAAGGATGCGGATTTCGTCGTCTGACAGTTTGTCGTCGGGCATGCGGAGTTCGGGACGGGAGTGTCGAACGGCCTGAATCAGCAGGCTGTCGTCCGGTTTTCCGGGAATGATGGCAGGTCCGCGACTGCCGCCGGTCTGCCAGCCACTGGCCCAGTCCAGTGTCAGTCCGGATTCCATGCTGCCGGAGCTGTGTGAGTGGCAGTGGTAGCAGTGCTGCTGCAGGATGGGTTCGACGGTGCTGCGGAAATACTGGTCTTTTGCGTCATCCGCGTTGCCGGCGTCCGGCAGCAGCGGGCCTGCGAGCAGGCAGGTGAGCAGGAGTCTGAGTGTGGTGCGGTGGGGCATGGTGGGCAGCAGTTTTCGCGCAGGCGGTGCGGGATGGAGGCTGACAGCATACTACTGCTCGGTACAGTTCACAATGGAGTGTTTTGGGGTGCGGTGGAAGGATTTTGTGCTGTTGAGCCGAGGGTGTGGTCGGATTGATTTTCACTGATGGGTGGATTTGTCTATACTACTGCCTCTGAATTCAACGGAATTTTTCGACCTGACGGCGAGTCATCATGCAGCCGGAACTGATCGAGCATCAATACGATTTTCTGGAGTTGTGCGAGCACATTCGGGAAGTGGGTCTGGTGGCCTTCGATACCGAGTTTGTTTCGGATGCGGGCTATCGGTCCGAACTGGGTCTGCTCCAGTTTGCGACTCGGGAACGCTGTGCGGCGGTGGATCCGCTGGCGATACCATCATTGGGTGCGTGGTGGGATCTGATGACAGACGACTGCACGACGGTTGTGGTGCATGGTGGTCAGGCGGAGGTGCGATTCTGTATCCAGCGCAGCGGTCAGATTCCGCGGCGGCTGGTGGACATTCAGATTGCGGAGGGTCTGCGATGTCGCAGTTATCCGCTGTCGTACAATTCGATTGTTGAGCGAGTGCTGGGGATAGCGATCCACAGCAATCAGACTCGGTCAGACTGGCTGCGTCGCCCGCTGACTCGTGAGCAGCTCACGTATGCCCTCGACGACGTCTCGCACGTGCTCAGCATCTGGGAGTCTCAGAGTCGCTGGCTGCAGTCACAGCAGCGGAGGAGCTGGGCGTGTGCGGAGTTTGACCGCATGTGCTGGGACGTGTGGGAGGACGAGCAGCTTGAGCCGTGGGAACGGTTGTCCGGGGTGCATCGGCTGTCGCGTCGTGAACTGGGTGCATTGCAGAAGCTGGCGGCATGGCGTGAGGAGGAGGGGGCAGCGAGGAACCGTGCCCCGCGTCGAATTCTGCGTGACGATCTGCTGATGGATCTGGCCAAACGTCGTCCGAGCACAGTTCAGCAGGCCCTCGCGACTCGTGATCTGAATCGTGCTGAGTACAAGAAGTTGCTGCCTGAGATGATTCGAGTGATTGCGGAAGCTGGTCGAATTCCTGAAGACCGGCTGCCGCCGCGTCAGCGTCAGCGCGATGATGCGTCATCAGACGACCAGATCATTTCGCGTTTGCTGGGTCTGGCGCTCAGCAATGTGTGTGCTGAGCAGGATGTGGCTCAGGCCCTGGCCGGTACCAATCGGGATCTGACTGAGCTGGTGCGATATGTTCGCGGCGGTGAGCGGGGTGAAGTGCCGCTGCTGCTGCGGGGCTGGCGTGGCGAAATGTTTGGTGAGCTGCTGCGGAAGGTGCTGGACGGGCGAGTCCACTTCCGGGTGGCTCCTGAAGGAGCAGCAACGCCGCTGATTTTTGAAGATCACTGATGGCGGAGGCCTGTAAGTTTGCGGCAGGCCGTCAGTCGAATTTGACCTGATAGCCGGCGATCAGCATGCCACCATCAACAACCAGGGTCTGGCCGGTGACCAGACGGCTGCCGGTGATCAGGCTGATGATACCGTCGGCGATATCTGCGGGCTGGCAGACCTGCTGCAGTGGCAGTGAGCGTTCGTAAGCCTGACGGATGTTTTCGTAACGCTCGCCCAGTCCGTTCTGCGTCCAGCGACCGGCGATGAAGCCCGGGGCAATGCCATTGACGCGGATCTGTGGTGCCAGAGTGCGGGCCAGTGAGACGGTGAGATTGTCGAGAGCCGCTTTGGAGCAGCAGTAGGGGATGGAACTGCCCTGCCCCAATTGCGCGGCGACGCTGGAGACATTGATGACGCAGCCACCGCCGGACTGTCGCATGGGTTCGACAACGGCGCGAGTGCACTGAAAGGCGCCGACCACGTTAACCTGGTAAAGTCTCAGCCAGGTTTCCGTGGAGACCTGTTCCAGTTGAGGGAAGGGGATGAAGTCTGTGGTACCGGCGCAATTGACGAGCACATCGATGCGACCGAAGGCCTGCATGGCGGTATCGGCCAGTCTGCGGCAGTCGTCATCACTGGCGATATCAGCCTGCAGGCAGCGGACCTGCCCGCCGGCAGCGGTGATTTCTGCGGCCGTGGCTTCGGCGTCGGTGCGTGAGCGGGAGTAATTGATGACGAGTCGATAACCGAGCGCGGCAAGTTTCAGGGCCGTGGCCTGACCGACTCCGGTACCGCCGCCTGTGACGATGGCCACAGGCGGAACGGTGTGCTGAGGTATGCCGGAGGAGGAAATGTTGCTGGCAGCAGTCACAGTGCGAGTCCGCGGATGAATGGAGGAATCAGACCAGTTCCGGCATGGGTTTGCCCCCATCTTCCACCAGGTACTGCGGTCGACCGGTGTTGTCGGTGATGGTGGTTGAGCTGACGGGAATGCCGAGGTGCTGGAACAGAGTGGCGTAGACTTCGCCGAATGTGACGGGGCGGGCGATGGCTTCACCGGCGATCCGATCGGTGGCTCCGATGACCTGTCCGTGCCGCATGCCGCCGCCGGCCATCACAGCGCAGTTGACCTGCGGCCAGTGGTCGCGTCCGACGATGTCGCTGATTTTCGGTGTGCGTCCAAATTCACCCCAGACAATGACGGCGCAGTCATCGGCCATGCTGCGTTCGTGCAGATCGCTGATCAGAGCGCTCAGGCAGCGGTCGAAGATGGGGAAGTCTTCCTTTTCGCGATTGAAGATGGTGTTGTAGGAGCCGCCGTGCCAGTCCCATTTGCTGTAGTTCAGGGTCACAACTCGGACACCGGCTTCGATCAGGCGGCGGGCTGCCAGCATACTTTGAGGGACTCGCGGAGCCCCGTTGTCATCGATGAAGACGTTGGGGTTTCCGGTCCCGTAGCGGGCCACGGTGGCAGGGTCTTCGCGGGACAGGTCAAGTGCTTCGGCGAGGCGTGAGGAGGTGAGCAGTCCCATGGCCTGTTCGGTGAAGACATCCATGCCGGCCATAGTCATGGAGGCATCGATATCGCGACGCAGCTGGTCGACACTGCGGAGCAGGGCGCGACGATCCTGCAGACGGTCGATTGTGACACCGTTCAGGACCATATCTTCGCGAGTGGAGCCCATGGGGCGGAAGGGTGCATGAGCGGTACCGAGAAAGCCTGGTCCGGGTTCGTTGTAGGGTCCGTGGCTGCACTGGTAGCACAGACTGACGAAGGGTGGCGAGGCTGGTGTGATGGGGCCCAGCACGCGGGAGACAAGTGAACCGAATTGAGGCCAGCCGCCGGATGGTTTTGGCAGTTTGGGATGGCGTCCATTGAAGACCTGAATGGCGTCATGATCAGCCTGGTTGCCGACCAGCGAGCGAATGATGGTGAGCTTATCGCCCATCTGTGCCAGCTGGGGAAAGGCTTCGCAGATGTCCATGCCCGGGACGTTGGTATGGATCGGTTTCCACGGACCGGCGAATTCCTTTGGGGCTTCGGGTTTCAGGTCGAACATGTCCTGGTGGGGAGGTCCGCCGACGAGGTAGATCATGATGACGGATTTGGCCGACCTGCCCTGCCCTGCGTTTTCGGCGGCCTGCAGGATGGAAGGCAGAGACCAGCCACCGGCAGTACCGAGTGCGGTGAGGGTGCCGATGTTGAGCAGTCCGCGGCGGGAGATGCCATCGCAGAAGGCGGAGCCTGGGGCTGAGGGTCCGAGCAGTCTGAGCATGAGTGCAGGCTTTCGGGTGGCAGGTGCCGGGGGTGGGTGGAGGGCGGGTGTGCAGTGAGTGCAGGGTAGAGAATACCGACTGTGGCCGGGGAATGCAGCAGAGAAAATGGGGAAAAACGGGGAGCGAGGGCGGGAG
>SXXK01000118.1 GCA_005791255.1 Planctomyces sp. | reverse complement strand
TGATGCAGCTGGTTGACACGTGTGTTTTGTCAGGAGTGATGTATTAGCGGGTATCCACAGAGATTCGTGATTTGTGCGGCAGGCTGAGTTGCAGCATGCCCGCTCCTTGGCCGCTGGCATTTGGAAATGAATGTCATGCGGGGTATTGGGATCTGACATGCCGACGGCTGTGCTGCCGTGCAGGACTGACTCTGGGCAGTGTGGGTGTGTGCACCAGGATTGGCTGGATCGAAGAGACAGAAAATTGCAAGTGCTGGCGGTGTCTGCATCAATTATACGCAGGTGTGTGGAACGCTCTATTTTTATGTGGTGGCGATGGTTTTCTTACGCTTCAATGCTGGATTCCTGGCCCAACTGACTGGTACTGGGCAACAGCTCCATGCGGGCTGCAGAATCCTGGCACCGTGTTGACTGCAGAGGCATTTTTGATGGGCAGGACATGGTAATGCAAAGGCAGCTTCGCTGTCTGTATCTGGGAATTCGTACGCCCGGTACAACTTCTCGCTTGCGGTCCGACGCGCTGATGCGAGCTCTTCCTGCTGCGCGGTGGACTGAGATAGACACCGATGTTCCATTTTCTTCTGCGTTTCGGGTCTGGCGATCATTGGCCTTTCGACTGAGGTGGGGCCCGGCAGTGCGCGCCATCAATCAGTATGTGCTGGAACGGTTACCGTCTGAGCCTCTGGATTTGATCTGGGTAGACAAAGGAGTATGTCTGTGGCCAGTCACAGTCAGACGCATCAGGAAATTGGCAGCGTGCCTGGTCTACTACACTCCTGACACGTCGTTTCTTCACAACAGTTCGCGTTTTTTCAACCGAACAGTGTGTCTGTATGATCGAGTGGTGACCACGAAGTCACTTGAACTGGGTGAATTTCAGCGTTTGGTGTCCCCTGAAAAGCTGGTCCTGACGACTCAGTCGTACGATCAGCAACTGCATTTTCCAAGAGTGTCTTTTGCTGATAAGCGGCCAGAGGCCGTATTCATTGGGCTTTGCGAACCGGCACGCGAAGAGTGTGTAGCCAGTTTGCTGAATGCGGGTGTATCTGTCCGCATTGGTGGGCGTGGCTGGGAGAGTTTTCTGCGTCGTCGCCAGCGTGACGCGAATTTATTTTTTGAGGGTGATGCCGTTTTTGGTGATCATTATGCGGATGTGCTGTCGAAGGCGTCGATTGGGCTGGGGCTTGTAACACGGCGATTTGCTGAACTGCACACAACTCGCACTTTTGAAATTCCAGCCTGTGGTACAGCATTGGCCACAGAGAGCAGTTCCGAGGTCAGCCGCATTTTTGGTCCAGGTGATGCAATTTTCTTCCGGACATTTGCGGACCTCTCGGCTCAGTGTGCTCGTTTGATTAAGCAGCCGGATCGGTTACGGCAGTTGACGGAGTGCGGGTATCGAAGAGTGCTGGATTCCGGCTGCAACAATGACGGCATGGTGCGACAAGTGCTTGAGCCGCTCGGTTTTGCCGTTGCGGAAAATCTGTGACGCAGTGATCCCATATTTGCAGAGCGAAGTCTTCTATGGTTTCGATGATGGGGAATGTTTCTTGCCTCCTTCGTGCTCATCAGTAGTTTTGGAATTATCGCTTCATCAAATTAGTCTGAGAATCTAAATTACAGATTTGCTGCAGGTTGTCAACATACTTAGTTGAGATCGGCCGGGTTTCGAATGCGCGGTACACCTGGTTGCATGAAATGGCGGCAAGATTTAGAGGTGACTATCGGCTTTCGTGTGGGCAATTACGGCCTCAAACTAAAATCTCGTCAGAAGGATCTTTTATTTCCCTTATCCAAGTGGTCGCTTTAATCGCACCGTAGTGGACGCCGTGCAGGCTGACGGCTATACTGCCGCCTGTTCAGCCATTGGACTCGCTCGCAACGATCCAAATTCCCTGTTCTGCCTTTATCGGGACGTGTTTACCGATCACTGCAGCACCTGTCGCGACCGGCTCAACCTGTCAGCCTCTTTCCGCAGCTGTGTTGGCTGGCGGGCGGCAATGCGTGTGCAGCGCGCACTCGGCGTAAACGGAAATCGTCAGCATCCCGGAGTCATCAATTTTGCCTGCAAAAGTCTCGGAAACTCACGATGGCGAAAACCAGCTGCCTGACGATGCACTGCTCTGGTACGCTCAGGCCCTGTGGGCTGCACGCTGGTTCGGTCTGTGCTGCGTCATTCTGGGACTCGCGGTCGGGGCCATGGTTGCGTGGCGCGAACCGGGCTTTAGAACGGTCGCCCTGGTGCGCGGTGAAAATCCGGCCATCGGCTACATGCATCGCAACTACTGGGACGGCGTCAGCCGCACGATTCAGTCTCAGCTGAAGGTTGCAGCCGAAGCTTTCAGGCCCGCAGTGGATATCGCGGTCAAGTCTGAAGCAGACCCCTGGCTGGTGCGCATCGAGCTACGACATGTGACCAGCGGAGAGGGGCGTCGGGTCATCGAGCAGCTGACAGCCCAACTGCCCTGTATGGCGCGTCCAGCCAGTGTCACCGACACGCAACCCGCCGGCACGGTGCCGACAGACCGGCAGCCCGGTGTCGAGCGCGAAATTCAGCTTATCGAGGCCATGGATCAGTTGCAGCGACAGCTTTCGGTAATGTGGCCCGAATGGGATCAGGTGATGCAGGCACCCGGTCAGGATTCGCTGACTAATGCACTGCCGAACCGAGTTTTCTTCAATGAGGGCATGCTGCGACTGCCGTTTGAAGACGTACCGCATGCCGAGCGGTTTCGCCGACTGACCCGCGCTGTCGGGCAGGTGTCGCTGCGGTCAGACACAGCCACTGCGACTCAGTCAAATGAATCGCGGCGGCAACTGACAGGCCTGCAGCAGCAGGTGACTCGCCTGTTTCTGCTGCACTGGGCTGCTCATGATGTCTTTTCGGCCGCCGCAGACAGTCACTCCGTGGTGATCGACAGCGTTCATGAAGCCAGCGAACCGCCGCTGCGGTACTGGCTGAAATATCTGTTTGTCGGTGGTACCGTCAGTCTGGGGGTAGTGTTTGTGCTGGTGGTGCCGTGGTACTGGCTGCGGCAAAACTGGAACCGCATCACAGCCGCAGGCGATTAGCCGGGGCGGTCGACTGACTGGCCGACAACCGGTTGTACCGGCCGTGTGATCATTGCGGATTTCCGGGTTGCTGCGGTAGTATTATCCGGCCGTCCGCAACGACCATGACTTTTTTGCTGCAGTTGCCAGGCCTGGCCGGGCGAAGCGGCAGTGTTGTTGCTTAGCCTGCTCCAAAGTCCGACCGATTCTCGAAAAGTGACAGTATGTCCAGTTCACGTGCATCCGCCAATCCCCGTCGCAGGGCCCTGCTGCAGTACATGCTGGACCGTCGCAGTGCGTCGGTTTACGGGCTGGTGCTGCTGACGGTGGTCGGTCTGCTGGGCGCAACCCAGGCGATTTCCAACCTGCTGCTGGTTCCGGTCGTGCTGGCCGTGGTGGTGTACGAGTTCCAGAAGCGTCTGGACCAGGGGGTTCCGCTGCTGCAGCTGACCAGCCTGATTGCCGTGCTGCAGTGGCTGGTGGGACCGGTGCTGGCGTATAACAATGACTACGAATACGGCAAGTATCAGATGTACGTTGATGAGATAACGTATTTTGAGTATGCGCTGCCGGCAACAACACTGTACGTGGCCGTGATGCTGGCGATCGGTGCTTCGATCCGCCAAAAAGAGTTGCTGTCCAATCTGGATAAGTCAAATTTTGTAAAGATCGGTGTTTTTCTCAATGTCATCGGCCTGGTCGCATTGTTTGCCGCAGCGCGGGTCGGCGGCAGTGTACAGTTTTTGTTGTTGCTGGTTTCCCAGGCGAGGTACATCGGGGCCATCTATTTCCTGTTTTCAAGGCATCAGCTGC
>SXXK01000117.1 GCA_005791255.1 Planctomyces sp. | reverse complement strand
TGATGTGGCAGATGTTATGTCTGCGGGAGGGGGGGAGTCGGGTCAGCGTGCGGAATGTGGCTGCGGATGACTTTAAGGGTACAGCGCAGTGGGAGTGTCAGTATGAATTTCAGGCGGATGCGGACAGTCCGAAGCGGTCGGTGCACAACAGGATTTCGTCGCATTTTCGTTTTGATCCGGTGAGTGGATTGATTGCTGAGCATCGGGACGAGTGTGACTTTTGGGCATGGTTTGAGCAGGCGATGGGTGCGAAGGGAACGGCGCTCAGGATGCTGGACGGACTGGAAGATGCTGTGGTGCCGCTGGTAAACGTTGAGGAGCGTTTGCGAAAGCGAGTCCGGGAGTCCGCCATGGGCAAGCTTCGGGCGGTACTGGAGGGTGATTGATTGGCCTGTGGGAAGACGCGTGCTGCCTGAGTCGGTAACGATTTCACCCCGGTAATTGCCGTCCTGTCAGGGTTTTGCTTGATTTGCTTAGAATTTCAAAGTAGTTTCAGGAAGCGTCCGCGCGAGGATGCAGAATCTGATCTGCAGACTCGCACCGGCACTGTGATTTTGTATTGAAGTCTCGTGTATCTCTACAGATATGGCGATGCGGGGCGGTGATAACTCGGGGCTGCCGCGGTTGGTTTTCAGCAGTCCGTTGGTGCCGTTTCGTGCGAAGGAGTGGTGGCCTTTCTGAATTGGCAGTCGGGGGGCGTTCCTTTGAGCTGTGTTGACGGCGTGAAAGTTGTGAATCTGGACAGTGTGATCGCTGCTGAGAAAAAACTGCTGCGTGAGCAGCGTCAGGCGGCCGGTCAGGCAAGCCGTTCGTCTGTCGGTCAGGCCGGTGTTGGCGATGTTAACGAGGATGGCTTTATCGGCGTCAGTCACTCGGGGGGCGGCGTGCGTGCCGGGGCGGTCGCGCTGGGTTTTCTGATGGGGTTGCACCAGCGAGGGTTGCTGCGTCTGGTGGATTACCTGTCGACTGTGTCTGGCGGTGGCTATGCCGGTGGTGTGCTGACGGCCGAGCGGGCTGCGGAGCCAAACGCCGCTTCAGAATCTCGTCGGTTGTTTGGCGAACCTGCTGGCGGATCGTGGCAGGGGGGCAGCGTGCAGCGAGGGGGGCTGGCGCGACTGCGTGAGATGGTGACTCAATGCAACTACCTCATTCGCAACCAAAGCTGGATGAGTCGCGCGCTGCTGGGTGTGGCGGCGATGGGCACGGTGTCGATCTGCACGATGATTTTTCTGACCGCGTTTCTGGCGTGGTCGTTCCGTCTGCTGTATTTGCCGCCGGTGCTTGAGTTTTTGAAGGTGCTGGGGTTTGAAGGAGATCTCACGATCCCGATGACTCCGGCGATCGGAATGTTTCTGCTCTGGCTGTGCTGCTGGCTGTTGTCGTTTTTTCGGCACTACCGCACAGCGACGGGGCGTACAGCCGGCTATGTTTTCCGGGGCTTTTTATTTTGTACTGTGCTGGGTGTCACGATGATTGCCGTGACCGGTGATGTCGACGCCGAGCAGTTTCTGCGGCACACGGGAGTTTCGGAGGACCTCTGGAAGCAGGTGTCGGGTCTGGGGGGCTGGCTGAAGAGCGGGATTCTGGCGTTGATTGGTGCCAGTTTGATTCCGTATTTCCGTCCCAGTGCATTGTTGCGCAGTGGCCGTGAGCGGGCAGCCGGACCGAAGAAGTTTTTGTTTGTGATTGCGCGAAACGGGCTGTTGCTGGGAATTCCGCTGATCTCCTTCGGCATGCTGGCTCGCGAGGACATTTCCGCGTGGAACCGGGACCGTGACTATCGATTTGAGTTCAAGGATCTGCTGCCGGTGCCGGCAGCACTGTCGCTGGAGCTGGGTCCGCAGCTGGAACTGTTTCGGCAGTTCGAGGCGGCTGGCGAAAGTTCGTCTGCTGATGCGGGAGAGCTGCCAGCGCTCAGAAAAAGCCTGAAAGACTTTTTGTATACGCCTCAAATTGCCGCGGAATGGCGGTATTGCTGCAAATGCCAGCGTGAGTACGAAATGCTGAATGCCGGCGAAGCTCAGCAGTCCGAGGCTGCTCAGCTGTCGCGATTGAATTCAGCCAATGAACTCTCACGGTTTGAACGCCTGGCAATGCTGATCAGTCATCTGCTGTTGTGGGAGCAGCCCTCGGCTGAGGGCTCAGATTTTGCTCGCATGCGGTATCTGCTGAGTGAGTCACGCAAATCGCAGCGCCGGATGATGTTTCTTTTGAATACAAGGTTGTTGAACCCCGATTTATATTCGGTCCTGACTAAGTTCAAGGGCCAGCCGGCAGCGGCTGCGGGCAGCAAAAAGGGGGCCTTGGCCACTGATGAGGCCGGCATACAGTTTCGGATTC
The DNA here is from genome assembly GCA_005791255.1 of Planctomyces sp. Lineage (GTDB taxonomy): Bacteria > Planctomycetota > Planctomycetia > Planctomycetales > Planctomycetaceae > SXXK01. Next base: position 182 of record SXXK01000117.1, on the reverse strand, counting down.
TCAACTCCAGCAAGGGGCCGGCCGTGCGAGCCACCCGCGCTCAGGCCGACCGGGTGCTGTACAAGGCGGCCATTCGGCGCCGCCTGGAAAACCAGCCCGGGCTCTGGCTTTTTCAGCAGGCGGTTGATGATTTGATCATCGAAGGCGACCGCGTGGCCGGGGCTATAACGCAAGTGGGCATT
>SXXK01000116.1 GCA_005791255.1 Planctomyces sp. | reverse complement strand
CAGCGGCTGCTGCTGCGACTGGCGGACCGCACGGATAAACCGGCAATCCGTCGGCATGTACAGGACCATCCAGGTCGAATTCAGGCTCTGCATCAGCTGACAGGTGGTAACCCGCGGACCACCGTGCTGCTGTTCCACCTCTACGCTGAGGACTGTTCGCCCTCGGTGGCCGAAGATCTGGAAAAGCTGCTGGATGACGTAACTGCGCTCTACAAGGGGCGTTTTGAAGAGCTCTCTGACCAGCAGCAGGTGATTGTCAGCCGGCTGGCCGAACACTGGGATCCGACTGACAGTCGGACACTTGCCGCAATCACTCGTCTGGAACCCGGCCAGATCAGCAGTCAACTGGATCGCCTGCTGAAAGCCGGTGTTGTGGAGGAGGTGGAGCTGTTCGGTACGAAGCGCAGCGGCTATCAGCTGGCCGAACGGTTTTTCAATATCTGGTTCCTGATGCGACACGCCTCCCGGCGTCTCAGGCAGCCCCTGCGATTTCTGACGAAGTTTTTGGAAACGCTCTACGAGACCGGCGAGCGGGAGAACTTTGCGCGTATGTGGAGCAACTCGCGGGGGTTAAGTTCTGGTTCGCTGCTGTTCAGCCGCGCTCTGGCTGACTCGATATCTGCATCACCCGCCCGTGGTGATCTGATTCGCAACACCGAGCTGGAAGCGCTGCTGCGGCACCGTGAGAACGCTTCCCGTCGCGTTGAAGAGCTGCTGGAACTGGACAAAGTCACCCCCGCGGTGCTGGAGTTTGCCGAACTGCACAGGCGGCTGACTGAGGACTACGGCGCTGCTGCCTGTCGGCAGATTCTGGGAAGCTTTCCCCAGTTTGTGGGGCGTCGCAGGGGGCAGCTGGCGGCTGTGCACCGACCTTCGGCAGAACAGATCGAAGCGGTGCTTCAGGAAGTCAGCGCGGCCGAACGCAGTCTGGTCGTGGAGTTTGGCCAGCGGGCAGTGGAGTGGCTGTCCGAGCGGCTGGTCCGCGGTCAGCTCTGTCAGCGGGATTCCGCTGATGACTGGGAACGGACCATGGCGGCTGCGGTGTCTGAGGGCGAGTCGGCAGTGCGACTGGTGGTTGATCATCTTCCTGACAGGCTGGTCGGTCAAATCCAGCCGCAGTTTCTCGACCAGGCTGCAAGCGTGCTCGCGGCAGACCAGGCACAGACAGCGATTGGCTGGTACAATTCCGCGTGGCGACTGCACGTGAAGCTGCAGCGTTACGCGGAAGCGGAGTCAGCGTATCGGCGATCGATCGAGCTTGATGGGACTTGCCCGATGCCGTGGAATGGTCTGGGCAATCTGTACTGCGACTTTTTGGGGCGTTTTCCTGAGGCCGCCGAGGCTTACTCGCGGGCCTTGTCTCTCGATGCGAAGAATGCCTCGGTCTGGTATAATCTTGTGTTTCTGCAGCGTGATTTTTTGGGCGATCCGGCAGCAGCTCGGCAGTCCTTTGCTGTCATTGAATCAGAGTTTTCTGCTGAGTTTGTGGATACTCGCGAACTGCATCGGGGGTTGTTTGCAGCTTACGAGCAGAATCTTGGTCTGGCGGCCGGTCATTTTGATGCCGCGCTGGATCTGGTGCCCAGCGGACTGCCGTCGACTACTGCTTGTGACTGGTGCAGAACTGCAGCGGTCCTGCTGGAATTGGGGCATGGGGAGTGGTTTCAGCAAGTGCTGCAGCGGCGCGGGCACAATCATTCCCTGCGGCCTTTTTTCGAAGCCATCAAGGCTCAGACGATTGGTGAACGTGCTGCGCTGCTGAATGTGGCCCCGGAAGTTCGTCCGGCAGCGGGCTGGCTGTATGATCAGATTGAGCAGCGTCGGCAGCGTCTGCAGAATGTCCATCGCAGGCAGGTGAGTTCGCAGTCGCGTGGGCGGCCCGGTCGCGGCAGATCGAAGAGTTGATTTGGCGGAACCGCCGGAATGCGAGTTACAGTTTGCGGGGGGGGCCTGAGCCACGCGTGAACACGAATGGCGGGCGACCGGGGCGAGCCACGGGCGGGAGTCCTCGGGGGCTCCTGCTGCGGGACCGTGGCGAGTTGGCTTTTGAGGTTGCGCTGCGGGCTGCTGGTGATGTGGTTTGGCTGAGGTTCAGGAGCCGATCAGAAATTTCTCAATGGCGTCCAGGCCCTGAACCAGCGATTCCATGGAGGCAGCGAAGCTGAGTCGCACATAGCCGGGGGCACCGAAGGCATCACCGGCGACAAGGGCTACGTGAGCCCGATCCAGCAGGGCCGTGCAGAAATCTGTGGCATTGGTCACCGGCGTCCCACCGCCAACGGGGCGACCGAAGTAACTGGCCACGTTGAAGAATACGTAAAACGCTCCGCCTGGCTCGGCAAAGCTGAGTCCTGGGATGGCCTTCAGGCGACCGCAGACGTAGTCGCGTCGTTTCACAAACTCCTGACACATCTCGGCTACGCACTCCTGCGGACCGTTGAGTGCCGCCAAAGCGGCATACTGGGAGACACTGCAGGGGTTTGAGGTCTGCTGGCTTTGCAGTTTGTTGATGGCGGCGCTGACATTTTCAGGGGCCAGCGTCCAGCCGATTCGCCAGCCGGTCATTGCATAGGCCTTACTGACGCCGTTGACAATAATCGTTCGTTTCCTGACCTCTTCACCCAGGGCTGCGAACGAACGAAACTCGTGGCCCGGGTAGATCAGCTTGTCGTAAATCTCGTCCGACAGCACGATGATGTCCTTCTCGACTGCCACCTCCGCGAGGGCCTGCAGGGCGGCAACGGGATAGACACCACCGGTCGGGTTGCTGGGACTGTTCAGCATCAGCATGCGAGTTCTGGGAGTGATGGCAGCCCGAAACTGAGCGGCTGAAAGGCAGAATCCGTCCTGCTCGCGAGTTTCAACGAGTACCGGTTTGGCTCCTGTCAGTTCCACGAGGGCCGAGTAGCTGACCCAGTAGGGAGTGGGGATGATCACTTCATCACCCGGCTCACAGCAAGCCACCAGTACGTTGTGCAGGCAATGCTTGGCTCCGTTGGACACGGTGACTTCGGAGGGCTTCCACGTGACGCCATGATCGCGCAGGAAGGCGTCACAGATGGCCTTCTTCAATTCCGGAATGCCGGTGGCCGCAGTGTATCGGGTGAATCCTGCGTCCATAGCTTTGCGAGCTGCTTCGCGGATGTGTGCCGGAGTAATGAAGTCAGGTTCACCGACGGTGAACTAAAGAACATCAATGCCTTTCGCTCGAAGTTCACGAGCGCGAGCGGCCGCGGCGAGAGTCTCTGAAGGCTTGAGTTGGTTGACGAGTGATGATGTGTGCATGGCAGCGAAAATCGATCTGACAGGCGGCCGCGGAATCAGGAGGCCAGACTGAAAACCAAACCGACAGCAGCGGCGGGGCCGCACCGCGGGGAACAGAGTGCCTGCCGCAGGTCAGGCCTGCCACGCCGCGGGAGCAGGGCGAAACTGACGGCGACGAGAGCTTAGCAATTTTGGATGGTCAGGCCGAAGCCACACGGCCGATGGATGCAGTTTTTCCACTGAATGGAAGCATCATTCCTCGTCAGCGAGGTTGTAGTAGACCCAGCGGAAGGGGGCCAGGAGCAGTTTCAGCAGGCCAAACGGACGGTAATGAGCAATGAAGCAGTGCTGGCAGTACATCTGGCGAAATCCGAAAAACCAGATCAGCCGATCCAGCGGGCCCATCTGCATGGGCGCCAGCACCTTCATGCAGAAATGGCAGCGGTAGTTCATCGCGCGCCACCATGCCGAAGGGACAGTCGATTTTTCCCGTCCCGAAGTTCCGTTTGGAGTACGGGACGAACCTTTACGAGACATGTCTGGTTGGTGCCTGCCTGCACAGTTCGCCTGAGCCTTGTCGGCTGAGGACGACTGCTTTGAAGTCAGTTGACTGGGAAGTCCAGCGTTGGAAGATTGCCGGTTGAGTGGTCTGTTCGGAGATGCGGAGACATGCCTGGCTGCTATGGAACACGAAACGTCATTGAGTGTAGTGGAGCAGTCTGCAGACGCAAGATCGAATTTCAGCGTTTGTCCTGGGGTGAGGGTATCTACTGCCTGCAGTGGTGAGCTATTCGGCGTAATCGGAAGAATGAAGGCCTGAGCCTGAGTGAGCGTTTGTCCCGTGGATTGCGAGGGTTCATCCTGGTCGCAAGGTCTGATCCGGATTTGACTCATGGCGTGCTCCGTCTCCGCCAGTACTGGGTGGAAGTGAATCTGTTCTCTGGCTCTGATTCGAGTTGAGCAGCGTCTGATCGTGAGAAAACTCGACGGTCCTCCCGCTTGTCCTCGGACTGTTCCGTCTGGATAGGGGTTCTGCTGACTTTACCGGACACGCCGGTCGTCATAGACTCGTGTCGCAACAGCCAGCACAACGTGCCCACCCGTTAGGTGAGATACTCTGAATCTTTGTTTCCGGGGCTTGGAAAATAAGTTTCCGTTTGTTTGTGCAGTTCGAACTGCCTGTGCTGCAATCGCTCCTGTTTAATTCCAGTGTTATCTGCAGAAGGGTGTCTGACATGAGGATCAATTGGTTGTTTATTTTGTTCGCTGCTGTGGTGGCTGGTCTGCCTGCCGCTTCGGTTTCGGGGCAGGATGTGAAGCCTTCTCGAGTTCTGATGCTGACTCAGAGTGTCGGATTCATGCACGGCAGTGTTCAGCGCAAAGCGGCGGACAAGTTGGCTGTTGCCGAAGTGGCCATGATCCAGCTGGGCGAGAAAACTGGTTTGTTCAAGGTGGACTGCACGCAGGATGCGGCTGCGGATTTCACAAAGAGCAACCTGCAGAACTATGACATCGTGATGTTCTACACCACCGGTTCACTGCCGATTGCCGAGTCGGATCGCCAGTATTTCTTCGGTGAGTGGCTCAAGGAGAAAGGTCACGGTTTTTTGGGTTTTCATTCGGCGGCCGACACTTATGGGGACTACCAGCCGTACTGGGATATGGTTGGGGGAACATTCAATGGTCATCCGTGGAACGCCGGTAACGAAGTCACGATTACCGTACATGAGCCGAAGAATCCGCTGATGCAGTCGTTTGGTGAAGAGTTTGTAATTCGGGATGAGATTTACCAGTACAAGAACTGGCAGCCGGAAAAGGTGCGGGTGCTGATGAGTCTGAACATGGCCAGGTGCCGTCCGTCGATGCCATACCACGTTCCTTTGGCGTGGATCAAGGAGTATGGTGCGGGTCGGGTGTACTTCAACAATCTGGGCCACAACGAGACCTCGTGGGCGGACCAGCGTTATCTGAAGTCGATCACGGAGGCTGTTCGCTGGATCCGTGGTGACATTCAGTTGGATGCGAAGCCGAATCCGGATCTGTCGGCTCAGCAGGAGCAGACAGCAAAGGCAGCGGCCGAGGCAGTTGGCAAGGCGAACTAATTGAGGAAGTTGACTCGTCGGCAGCGGCAGAATCTGCCGCTGCTCGGCATGCAGACGGGCGTACTGCATGCGCGTGGTCTGCCGAGTGCCGCGTTCCGCCGCAGGTTTCTGCTGTTCATGGCCGTTCCGTGTCCACTGGCGATGCGGAAGGCTGGTGCCGGTGGTCTTCACGACTTGCTGGTGAGGGCTGGGGTGTCCTATGGTCCGGACCGTGGCTGACTGCACCGGGGGGGGTGGTCTGCCGTTACAGATCAGGTTGATCGACCTGCAAGCTGAAACTGATACACCTGCATGTCCCCCTGCCTGCAGCAGCACTGGCCATTCGCTGGTCGACGCCAAACGGTGCGCGGCGGGCTGAGTCTGTTGTCAGCATGCCGTTTGTTGTCGCTCATGCTGTTGCTTCTGCCCGTTGCTGCCGGCTGTTTGCTTTGCGAGTCGGCTGTCGCTCAGGATGGGCCGCTGATCCCGCGGGACTCGCCGGCCATCGCTCCGGTTCCGGACTTTGCTCCACCTGAACCTCCCGGGTCTGCGTCGTCGGAACCTCCCGAGCGGACTCCTGATATCCTTGAGATGCCATTTTCGCCGCAGACTCCGGCTGATATTTTTGCCGAACCGACACCACGGCTTGAGACGGCGGCACCGCCTCAGGATGTCCCGCGCGGATACACAGGGGCTACGGGAATTCGCCCCAGTGAACAGCAGCAAACGCTGGACTTTGTTCCTGTGGAAGATCGCTGGCGGATGGGATTTCCTGACAAAGATCGTTATCGCGACGGCAATCCACGCGGGGACGATCGTTTCGGAGAACTGGGTCACTGGTGGGATCCCTATAACCAGAATGTCCTGAAGGGCGACTATCCGATCATCGGGCAGCACACGTTTTTGAATGTGACAGCCACGAACTTCATGCTGCACGAGTTTCGGAAGACACCCACGGGGACGTCTCCGTTCGAAAGTACCGTCGGGCCGGGGCAGCAGGAGTTTTTCGGGGATCCGGATCAGTATTTTTTCATCAACAATTTCAAGCTGCAGTTGAGCCTGTTTCACGGTGACGCGGGGTTCCGACCGTTTGACTGGCAGATTCGGATGACGCCAGTTTTCAATCTGAACTATCTGGATGTTGAAGAGCTGGCTGTGGTGACTCCGGATGTCCGCAGCGGAACCACTCGTGCTCGCGGCTATGCGGCGATGGAAGAGTGGTTTGTCGAAACGCGTCTGGCTGATCTGAGCCCCAGTTATGACTTCATTTCAGTCCGTGCCGGTTCGCAACCCTTTGTGAGTGACTTTCGAGGTTTTGTGTTTGCCGACACCAATCGCGCAGTGCGTCTGTTCGGGACGCGTTTGTCCAATCGGGATCAGTTCAATCTGATCTGGTTCGATCAGACGGAGAAGGACACCAACAGCACTTTGAACACGTTCGACGATCGCCACCAAAACACGCTGATCGCCAATTACTTCCGTCAGGACTTCATTTTTCCCGGTTACACAGCGATGGTCAGTCTGCATCACAACAGTGACCAGCCCAGTGTGGAGTATGATCGCAACAATGTCCTGGTGCGACCGGATCCGGCCGGTGTTTTTCGACCTCATGAAGTGGATGCGTGGTATCTGGGATTTGCCGGTGACGGGCATATCGGCCGATTCAACATCAGCCACGCATACTATCATGTCACCGGGACGGACAGTTTGAATCCGATTCAGGGTGAGCGATCGCAGATCAGCGCTGACATGGCGGCACTGGAGCTTTCCGTGGACCGCGACTGGGTGCGTTTCCGCACTTCGGGATTCTGGTCTTCGGGGGACGACGATCCGAATGATGGTCAGGCGAATGGCTTTGACTCGGTGCTGGACAATCCCAATTTCGCGGGCGGTCAGTTCAGTTTCTGGCAGCGGCAGCAGATTCGTCTGTTCGGTGTGAATCTGAAGCAGCGGGAAAGCCTGGTCCCCAATCTGCGTTCCAGCAAATTTCAGGGGCAGAGCAATTTTGTGAATCCGGGGCTGCGTTTGCTGAACGGCGGCATGGATTTCGAGATTACTCCGAAATTGCGGGCGATCACCAATGTGAACTTTCTGTGGTTTGATCAGACGGCGATTCTCGAGCGATTTGCTTATCAGGACGGGATTGCTCGCAGCATCGGCACGGATCTCAGTCTGGGTCTGGAATACCGTCCATTGCTGAGTGATAACGTACTGATTGCCGGTGGTGTTTCAGCACTGCTTCCGGGGCGTGGATTTGATGATCTGTACGGTGTGACTGATCCGCTGGCGGCAGCGGCAGGTGCCACTGGTCGGGCGGAGAATCTTTACGGCATGTTCATGGATCTGGTGCTGACCTGGTGATTACTATGACTCGAGCACTGATTCTGATCGCGATCAACGTCACCCTGTTTGGGTGCGGCTTATTCTGGCTGCGCGAAGTGCGGCAGGATGAGTGGTACCTGGTTGCTGGTGAACAGCCTGACAATCGCCGCACTGCGGATCACACAACTGGTCGGGCCAGACTCGACTCAGGGCAGGCAGAGCATTCTTACGACGAGGGGCGAGTCCGACTGGGATCGGCTCCGGCACCCGTCTCTGCCCCGTCCCCATCGCTGCGGAGGCAGCCGGAACTGGGCAGTATGGCTCAGCGAACTCCCGAGCAGGCGGCTGCGCTGAGTGTCGGCTGCATTTCGTGTCACAAGGATGCACACGATCCGCACTACAGCAGTGCGGTGCATCTGGGTTGCGTTGACTGCCATGGTGGTAACCCCATGGCTCAGACAAAGGACACTGCCCATGTGCATGCTCGTTTTCCCGATGTCTTCCGGACGTCGGCCAATCCGGTGCGATCCTACACTGTGCTGAATCATGAGGATCCTGAGTTCATTCGTTTTGTGAATCCCGGGGATCTGCGGATAGCGCATTTGAGCTGCGGTACTTCCGGGTGCCATGGCACGGAGACGCTGCAGGTGAAGAAGAGCATGATGACGCACGGCTGCATGCTTTGGGGGGCCGCTCTTTACAACAATGGGGCGGTATCGGACAAGTGGTCGCGTTATGGTGAAAGTTACAGCATGCACGGGACTCCGCAGCGTTTGCAGACCGTGCCTGCTCCGACGCCCGAGGAAACAGCCCGCAAGGGGGTATTGCCGTATCTGGAACCGTTGCCGAGGTTTGAAATCACGCAGCCGGGCAACATTTTGCGAATCTTTGAACGTGGCGGTCGTTTTGTGACTGACGTCGGCATTCCGGAACGTCTTGAGGAATCCGGGCGTCCGCGGACACGTCTCAGCAATCGCGGACTCGGCACCGGGACGCGCACCGACCCCGTGTTTATCGGACTGCAGAAGACGCGTCTGCTGGATCCAACGCTCAATTTCCTGGGGACCAATGATCATCCGGGGGACTTTCGATCCAGTGGCTGCACGGCCTGCCATATAGTCTATGCCAATGACCGTTCGCCTGTGCATTCGGGACCATTTGCAAAATACGGCAATCGTGGTCTGGCAGCCGCGGTGCAGGATGATTTTACCGGACCTCCGGATCCCACCATTCCGAAGAATGAGCCCGGTCACCCGATCGCCCACCGTTTCACCACAGGCGTACCCACCAGTCAGTGTATCGTCTGCCACATGCATCCGGGCACGACTGTGATGAATAGTTATCTGGGGTTCATGTGGTGGGACATGGAAACTGATGCTCGTTTTATGTATCCGAAGCGTGAGCGTGAGCCTTCGGCCGAACAATTCATGCAGTCGACCATGTCTGACCCGCACGAAGCTTCGGCGCGAGGAAACTGGTCCGATCCGGAGTTTCTGACCGAATCAAGTCGCCTGAACAGCCAGCTTGAGTACACGCAGTTCGCCGACTTTCATGGCCATGGCTGGATGTTTCAGGCTGTGTTTCGCAAGGATCGAAGGGGCATTCCGGTCGATGCGTTCGGAAACGTGGTGCCGGAACCTGATGCAGCGCTGCGGCAGCGAGCAGTGCAGCGGGCTGAGCGCGCGAAGGAGCTGCGGCAGGACATTGACTGGACCGGACCGGATGCGCTCGAGCGAGTTCGCAGGGCGGATGAAGAATTGTTGCGGCAGCATGCCGGTGTACCGGTGCATTTGCTGGACATTCATCTGGAGAAGGGCATGCACTGCGTGGACTGCCACTTTGTGCAGGACATGCACGGAAACGGAAAACTGTATGGAGAAGTGCGAGCGGCGATTGAAATTCGCTGCGAAGACTGTCACGGGACGGCAGTCAGTAAAGCGGGAATCGTGATCGAGGGACGCCGCGAACTGCGTACGGGAGGCCCTGCAGCGGAAGAGCGGGATGGTCAGACGGTGGGACGCAGTCTGTCTGCCATGAGAACTCCCTTCGGTCGACGCCGATTTGAGGTGATCAATGACCGGATTGTACAGAATTCGATGGTGGAGCCTGGGCTCAGCTGGCCCGTAACGCAGGTGGCCGACACGCTGGACCCGGAGCAGCCTGAGTACAATGCGGCTGCCGCTCTTGCCAAGACGGTTCGACTGGATGACTCAGGCCAGTTCAAATGGGGTGAAGTACCGGCGGACGGACGCTGCGGCCACAACACCTCAACAATGTCGTGCATCGCCTGCCACACTTCGTGGAATCCCAGTTGTTATGGCTGCCATCTGCCTCAGAAAGCTGCTCGCAAGACACCCGCTCTGCACAACGAAGGTGACATCACCCGCAATCAGGTGTCTTACAACTTTCAGACTTTGCGAGAAGACGTATTCATGCTGGCAAAGGATGGAAATGTGACGGGGAACCGGATCGGGCCGTCGCGATCGTCCTGTGCGATTCACGTCACCTCGTACAATCTGAATCGTGAGGCTGTCTACACTCAGCAGCAGACAATTTCAGCTGATGGGCTCAGCGGCATTGCGTTCTCAACCAATGTTCCGCACACGGTGCGAGGCAAAGGGGAGACGAAGAGCTGCACGGACTGTCATCTGTCAGACAGCGGGGACAACAATGCCGTGCTGGCACAATTGCTGATGCATGGTACCAATTACTTCAATTTCATTGGCAGGAATTGCTGGGTGGGTGCCGGCGATCATGGATTGTTTGCCGTGCAGGTCACAGAGCGTGATGAGCCACAGTCCGTGATCGGCAGTACGATGCATCGGGCTGTTTATCCGCAGCGCTGGAAGGAGCACCATGAGCATCAGAATCAGCTGCAGCATGCTCATGAACATCCCGGGGTGGATATTGGTGATCAACTGCTGCGACCAGGCAATAAGCCGGAAATCCTGAGTCTGCAGGTGCGTGGCGAGTATGCGTATGCAGCCTGCGGTGAGGGCGGAATTCGAGTCTTTGATATCGCGTTCATAGAACATAAGGGGTTTTCAGAGCGAATTGTTACCGCGCCTGTCTCCCCGGCTGGACAGAAATTCCATGTGCCATCTCGATTTGCTACGGACATCGCCGCTCCCACAACCATCGCGCCGGATCCGACACGAGTGCAGCAGCCGGACAATCAGGAAGCCGACATCCATCCGCTGTATGGCTACCTGTATGCCACCGACCTGCATGAAGGCCTGATCATGACTGCAGCCGGTACACTGCTCGACGGAAATCCGCTGAACAATTTTCTAAAGAAGGACGTCGTCTTCAATCCGAACGGTTTGCTGAATGGAGCCAGTTCGATCACGATCATCGGCACTCACGCGTGGATCTGCTGCCGAGCGGGCATTGTGATTGTCTCACTGGAAGATCCGCAGCGGCCACGAGCTGTGCGCGTGCTGGGGCCGGACCAGTTGCAGAATCCGCGTGCCGTGGAGGCTCAGTTTCGGTATGCCTTTGTGCTTGATCAGCGGGGCCTGCAGGTGCTGGACATCACTCAGCCCGAGAATCCGCAGCCTGCCGCGTCAATGCCGCTGGCCGATGCCCGCAGCCTTTATGTGGCGCGCAGCTACGCTTTTGTGGCGGCCGGGAAAAACGGTCTGGTCGTCGTGGATGTCGAGACTCCGACGGAGCCGCGAATCGATCAGGTCTATACGGCTGGCGGAGAGATCAATGATGCGCGGGATGTCAAACTGGGCATCACTTACACCAGTCAGTTCGCGTATGTGGCCGACGGGCATAATGGGCTGCGGGTGATTCAGCTGACATCACCGGAAACGCCGGGCAACGCGGGTTTCAATGTCCGGCCACAACCCATGCTGGTGGCCAGCTGGCCGGCTCCCGAGGGCGGTGAAATTGTCTGCGTCGCAGAGGGTGTCGACCGGGATCGGGCGATCGACGAAGCTGGTAATCAGCTGGCGGTCTTCGGTCGCGTCGGTGCGAGGCCACTAAATCTGGCTGAGCAGAGAAAATTGTACCTGCAGCCGTCCGGATTGCCGTGGACGGTCGTGGATCCTCAGCGCGACTGGACCATGAGAGATTCCGCAGAGCGTGAGTCACAGCTGCGTCGACAACTGCGGCAGTTTTACGGACCGGATAGTCGGCAGGCGCCCTGAGCTGCAGGTTTTCCCACGATTTCGAGGGTCCCCCCATCCGTTCGGCACACAGCTTGCTGTTTGAGTGCTGCGACGGGGAGATCGCTGATTTGCATCCAATCTGTCGCTGCAGTGTCGCTTTTCAGCAACATCGGCAGCACGAATGATGCCTGCAGGCTTCATGGCAAATGTGCAGTCAGCAGCGAGCTTCCCCTGAGGTTTTGAGCAGCATTGAATTCTGCAAACACTGCGGACGGGGGGAGACAGCATGGCCGGCGATGTAATTCTGCATGTTGGGATGCCACGGACCGGTGCCTCATCGATACAGGAGTCCCTGTATTACGGGCTGGACAACCCGGAAACACTGTACTTCAGTTTTGATGAGACGAAAGCCACAGCAACTGTCAACGCGTTGTTCGCCACAGATCCGTCGGATGATCCGCGATTGAGGATGCTGGGATGGTCACCGCAGAGGTTTACGGAATTCCAGCGGACGGCCGAGCAAAAACTGTGGAATGCTCTGTCGGTTGCCACGTCCACCCACAGTACGCTGTATTTGTCGGCAGAGAACTGCTGGGTGATGCAGGCGGCGGAACTGCAGTCACTGAAGAAGTTCATCGATGCGGCAAGACTGCCGATTCGTGTCATCGCGTATGTACGTCCGCGACATGACTGGCTGGAGAGTCGATTTCAGGAGTACATTGCTCGGGGAGGCCGCAGCTTTCGAGTGGTGCCTGCACGCATGGATGTGATCAACTATGCGGAAAGAATTCATACGCTGGAACAAGTCTTTGGACAAGGCATGGTCGAACTGGTTCCATATGCTCCGCATCTGTTCCCTGGTCAGTGTGTCGTCCGGCACTTTCGGGCGAGGCAGCAACTGGAACTTCCGATGGAATCGATTCGCAGGACTCCGGGTAGTCTCAGTCTCCCGGCCTTCAGACTGTTGTATGCCTACCGCCAGCAGGTTCCGCAGCGGCGGGGATCCAGGTCCGCTGTGATGCAGAATGAATTGCTGCTGAAGCAATTGTCTGCCCTGCCCGGGGTGCCGCTGCGGTTGCATCCTGATCTGGTGGCCCCAATACTGGAGCCTTTGCAGGATCAGTTGCCGCTGGTTTCCGACCGGGTCGGGCTGCAGTTTCCGGAAACGTGGGGTGAGCGTTCAGAGGCAGATTGTGTTCGCAGTGAGCAGGATCTGCTGAACTTTTGCGAGGAATCGCTGGATTGGCTGTGTCAGGTCAGTCGCATGCCGCAGATTCGCAGGGGATCTGCGGAGCAGACAGCTCAGCAGGTGGCAGAGCGGGTGGAACGCCTGAGATCTGCGATTCCGTTGTCCATGACGATCCAGTGGAACCTCGATGCGACAAAACGCTTCCTGCGGCGTGTCGCACAGAATCTGTGAGTCAGTCCAGTTCGGACTGCTGTGCCTGATCGACGCGTGTCCGTACAGTCCGCCGATCGAGTTGCAGCAGCTTCGCTGCCTTTTCAAAACTGGCGGTCTGGCGATAGGCAAATCGACAGTACTGCTGCAGCACTTCGTCGGCGGTCAGAGTAAGTTCCGCCATGCCGCGAAACACAGATTGCAGTTCAGTCGGAAGTCCGTCAGCGGACTGGCTCTGCTGTCGCGATGCCGGTACATAACTGCCGCAGATCAGAACGTTGCGGACGCACTGCTCAAGCTCACGGATGTTGCCCGGCCAGTGATAGTCTGCCGGCACGTGCTGACTGATCCAGCCGAGAACTTCAGCGGCCAGTTCGTCCTGTTCGTCCGGGCAGATTCGTCCGGCAATCTGCCGAACCAGATCTTGCAGCATGTCCGGATTGTCCGCCGCTTGTTCGGCCAGCGACGGCGTTTCGATGATGTCTGCACACAACCTGTAGTACAGGTCTTCACGGAATCGACCATTTTCGATTTCGCGTCGCAGGTCGCGGTTCGTTGCTGCGATGATCTTGCCTTCAAAATTGCGAGTCCTGGTTTCACCGACCCTTTGGAACTGGCGGTTCTGCAGGACTCTCAGCAGCTTCACCTGAGTTGCGAGGTCGAGTTCGCCGATTTCATCCAGCAGGACGGCTCCCCAGGCACCGCAGGCTTCCAGCCAGCCTTCGCGGGCGGCATTGGCAT
>SXXK01000115.1 GCA_005791255.1 Planctomyces sp. | reverse complement strand
TCAGTGCCATGCTTCGGAACACTGGGTACGCAGAGCGCGGATCGTTGTAACGACGGTGTCGATCGCCAGACCGGCAGCAACTCAGGCTACGATTTTGCTGGATACGGGATTTAGTGCCGCACCAGCAGGACAGCCCAATTGACTCTCGTGCTTATTCGGGAACAGTTTTGCGAGTTCATTCAGGGGCTGAATACTCATGCACATCTGGGTCGATGCTGATGCCTGCCCACGCGAAGCGAAGGAAGTTTTGTATAAGGTCTCGATGCGGCTGCAGATTGCTGTGACTCTGGTGGCTAACCAGATGATGTTCGTTCCAGAGTCCAGCCTGATTCGCCTTGAACTGGTAGGTGCTGGTGCAAATGTGGCCGATCAGCGGATTGTTGAAATGCTGAGTTCCGGCGACCTTGTGATCACCGCTGACATTCCGCTTGCGGCTGCCGCCGTGGAAAAAGGTGCCACCGTTCTCGACCCTCGAGGCATTCCACTGGACGCAGCCAACGTTGGCTCACGTCTGGCGACACGCAACCTGATGGACGAACTTCGCGGCTCCGGGCTTGAGACCGGTGGTCCGGCTGCCTACAGCGCGAAGAACAAACAGGACTTCGCAAATCAGCTCGACAGACTTCTGACCAAACTTCTTAGGCAGGCAGCGAAACCCAGGTGACACTTGCGTGACAACCCCTGAAGCCTGAGCATTTTAACGAACGCTTCCGACGCAATTCGTTCGCCCGAAAACCTTTGCGTGCCCTGCCGATCTCGGCGAGAGGCCACGCAGCCTGAGTGCCCTGACCAGCGACTCTCGGCTCACAATCGCTGGATTCACCCACGCCACACCGCAGCCGTCGTGGAAGCTGGCCGTCGCATGTTCGACACCCTCCACCTGCGTTAAGATGTCGTGGACTGCGAGCGAACAGGCGTGACAGTCAAGCCCGACAATCGGGATTTCAATTCGTTCCAGACCTGCATGCGGCACTTCGCCCAGCGGCTTGACGGAAAAAATTCCTCGTGAAAGCTGGCGGATACGACCATTGAGCCGTTCCACGACCTGGAAAGGGGTGGCATTTCGAAACATGTTACTTGCTGCTGCATATCGCAGCGTTACTTCAGCAGCCTCATAATCCACTGCCTCGACCCTTACCTCAGAGAATTGCTCAAGCTGCCTGCGAAAGGATTCAGCCTGTTCAGGGATGAACAAGCGAGGGAGTCGAAGTCTGACCTCATGGGCTCCGTCAAACTTGTATTTCGTCCCGGGAAGTTCAGTCGGAATGACAGTCAACGTCCGCTGTGCCGGCGACTCCACCGGAGACAGAGTCGCCGGCTTCTTTGCTGGTGCAACTCAAGTTATTCACTCAGACTGGCGACTCGCAAGATAAGATGCAGCTGACGCAGAAATTCTGCATTTCAGCTCTTGCACGCAGATGCTTACTCACCGGGATTTTGCAGCCGCATCTGTTCCGAACGGAGAGATTCAGGTCGAGTCACTCAATGATTGCTTATCCGGGAAGACCGCGATGCGCACGACACACTTCAGCTGGATCTGCTTTTTCGGCGTTTCGATTGCAATTCCACGATTCTCTCATGAGACCATGGCGCAGTCGCTCATGTTCAAGGCGTCGCTCACGCCTGCAGAAGCTCGTTCACTGGCTGCGAAAACCAGACACTCAAGTCGTTGCTGCTTTTCAGGCATCTCAAAACACCGTACCCCGATGTGGCCAGAGAACTGGCGGTGGCCAGCGGATCGCTCAGTTTCACTGCTTTAAAGGCCCTGACTCCGGATGTGGCCCGCGAACTGGCTGCACACCGGGGCTCGCTGGAACTGGAAGCTGTTGCCGAGCTGCTTCCCGCGACCGCAGCAATCCTCGTGAAACATGAAGGAGCGTTGTCGCTGAAATCAGCAGAGCCCGGCGATGAGTCGCTGTTGGTGTTGTCAGCGTATCGGGGGGGCTGGAGCCAGGCCTGAGAACTGTCTCGGAGGCACAGGCACAGATTCTGGTCAGGCCTGCCGGTCATCTCCGCCTGCCGCTGCTTCTGAAGAAACTCAGATCCGTCTCACCGGAACTGGCCGTCGAACTCGCTGCGCACAAATCGACACTCGAACTGGCCCGCGTCAAGCTGCCTCGTCCCGCAAAAATTCAGGCAACGAGGCGACTGAAGTCTGTGTTTGTTGGGAAAAACGAGACGAAATAATATGCCTCAGGCGACTGCTAATGAAACCCTGCCTGACAGTGTCCCTGACACCGTTTCAGCATTGCAGCAGCGCAATTACGGTGACTCGCTCCTGCCGAGCCATCGGCACTGGCCTGCCCTCCCGAAAAAAGGCAACTTCCGATTCACAGCCTCACTCTGAGTAGTGCGACTGTGCTTTCACTCGGTACACTCGTGCGACACCCTTCCATTGACAGTGACTGCATCTGCAGTAACGCTGCAGCACAGGGCTGACCACACTTCACCTTCGGCCGTCCAGACATCCGCATTTGCCCTTACGGTTTCGCAGTTTTCTGATTACGGGCTCATCTTGAAATGCTCCGGCGTCTGCATCGTATTTTGCGGGACTTGTTCAGTATCGATGCCCGATGCCTTGGCGTCCTGCGGATTGCTCTCGCACTGCTGCTGCTGACAGACCTGCTGCTCAGGTCCCGTTTCATTTCAGAGACCTGCGCTGACGATGGATTGCTGCCCCGCAATTTCGTTCCTGCTCCAGCCTGCTGGATGTCTCTGCAGATGCTGGACGGCTCCCTGGCGTTTCAACTGGTCCATTTTCTGGTCGCAGGACTCGGCAGCCTGATGCTGCTGATTGGTTTCCGGACTCGCACAGCCACGATTCTCTGCTGGATCCTGACGATCTCCCTGCACGCCAGAAACGAGTTCATACTCGACGCCGGCGACGACCTGCTCAGATCTCTGCTGTTCTGGAGTGTTTTCCTGCCACTGGGCGCCCGTTATTCACTGGACTCACGCAGACAGCGCACAGCAGCGACGCTGATTGTCCTGTCTCCGGCGACAGCCGCACTGCTGCTGCAGTTCTCAACGGTGTATTTTACCGCCGGATGGTTCAAGACCGATCCGGCGTGGAGCGACGGCACAGCGATTGAATACGCACTTGGACAAACGCAATGGATTCTGCCCGCTGGCGAATTCCTGCGGCAGTATCCGGCCATACTTAAACTGCTGACGCCAGCAATCGTGTGGTTTGAGATCATCGCTCCAGTACTGCTGTTCATGCCGTTTCGGACGCGCACATTTCGGATGATGGTCATTCCCGCGTTTTGGTTTTTTCAGGCGAGTCTGGCGACGTGCATCTCGCTGCACATATTCCCGCTGATTGCCGCAGTCGGTACCATTCCCTTTCTGTCATCCGTCATCTGGCCAAACCGGCCGAAAAGAATGCCGGACAACCTCGAACGCCGCAACAATTCGGCCCGAAACATCAGAGGAAATTCCGTCGCGCTACGAAACGGCCTGCTGGCGACTTTGGCGACTTCGATAATCTGGTTCCAGGCTGCCAACTTTGGCAAGAGCCTGTTTCCGGTGCAGGAACGAGTTTTGTCGCTGCTCGGATGGAACGTGATCTGGTCCATGTACTCGAATCTGCCTCGAGACAAGTTCCAGTTTTCGGCTGAAGCCACCCTGCAGGACAATTCGAGGGTCGATCTGGTGAATTCTGAAGTCACCACCATGGAACGCCTGCGACTGCAGCAATTTCATCTGTCGTATCGAAACCG
Organism: Planctomyces sp.; assembly: GCA_005791255.1. Classification (GTDB taxonomy): domain Bacteria; phylum Planctomycetota; class Planctomycetia; order Planctomycetales; family Planctomycetaceae; genus SXXK01. Next base: position 2,746 of record SXXK01000115.1, on the reverse strand, counting down.
CTATTTTTTGCAGACCGCGTCTGCCGCATTTCCGGAAATGCCGACATATTACCTGACCTGTCTTGTGTTTCAGTGGAATCAGTGCCATGCTCCGGAACGCTGGGTTGTGCGTGGTAACATCGCGGTCACAACAGAGCCGATCGGGACAGCGGGACCTGCCCAGACGAGGATTTTGCTGGACACCGCCTTTCGTGCAGTGCCAGCCGAATAACGTTAAGAAACATTCTGATCGCTGCGACAGCGCGAGGTTGACTCTGACGCAAAAGCACCGTGGCCCTGGCAGACAATCACACCTTTTCCACGACAGTTTCCTTGCACTTTTAATCTCGATAGCAGACGGTTCCGCTGCAAATCCACGCAAAGCACTGAAGTTTGTTGCGGCACTGAAAGATCCCGATGAGCAAAACTCCGTTTCTGATCCTGTGCAGCCTGGCAGGGCTTATTGCTCTGGCCAGTGCATACTCAGCCGCTGATGAAAAACGTCTGCAGGTCCCTGATCTGACTCAGGGCGACACCATTCCGGCTCGACACAAGCACGACTGGAACCTCGGTCCTGTCGGACTGCGCGGCTGGATGTTCTGTGATCAACTGGTCACAACGGATGCGCGACAGATCGCCATCACCGCTGTGGATTCCGGGTCGCCCGCGGCCGGAATCCTGTCCGTCGGTGATGTGATTCTGGGTGTTGGGGGCAGGCGATTTGCTTATGACCCGCGAACCGAGTTTGGCCTGGCTGTCTCGGCGGCTGAGACAGACACTGAAAAAGGTCGTCTGGTTCTGACCCGCTGGCGCGACGGTCAGATCGAAGATGTGACACTGACGCTGCCAATAGCCGGTACGTTCAGCAGCACTGCGCCATATGACTGCGACAAATCGAAGTGGATTCTGCGTCGGGGCCTGCAGGTACTGGCCGAGCGTGCCGCTCAGCCTGACTACGGGCAGCAGAGCGATGCGATTCCCCGTGCACTGAATGCTCTGGCACTGCTGGCGGGAGGTGAAGCAGCGCATCTGGAACTGGTGCAGCGTGAAGCTCGCTGGGCAGCGGATTTCGCAACCGACGACTTCCGCACCTGGTATTATGGGTATGTGATGATCTTTCTGTCTGAGTACGTTTTGGCGACGAATGATCAGTCTGTTCTGCCTGGACTGCGGCGGCTGGCATTGGATTCGGCGAGGGGCCAGAGTGCCGTGGGGTCGTGGGGGCACACATTTGCTGCCCCTGATGGACGTCTGCGAGGATACGGGATGATGAATTCCCCGGGACTCCCGCTGACGATCGGCATGGTGCTGGCTCGCGACGCCGGTGTCAACGATCCCGAAATTGCTCGTGCAATTGACCTCAGTTCGCGATTGCTGCGTTTTTACACCGGCAAGGGTGCGGTGCCGTACGGCGATCATGCGGCGTGGACGGAGACTCACGAAGACAACGGCAAATGCGGGATGGCGGCAGTTCTTTTCAATTCGCTCGGTGAAGCTCGCAGCGCCGACTATTTCACCCGCATGGCCCTTGCTTCGCATGGCAGCGAGCGTGACTGTGGTCACACGGGGAATTACTTTAATCTGCTGTGGTCCTTGCCGGCAATTGCACAGGCAGGCCCGCAGGCCACCGGAGCGTGGATGCGGGAATTTGGCGGCTGGTATCACGACCTGGCGCGACGTCATGACGGTAGCTTCGCACATCAGGGCCCACCGGAGCCGGACCACGACAGTTACCATGGCTGGGATGCCACAGGGGCCTTTTTACTGGGGTACGCTTTGCCATTGCGAAAGATTCGCCTGACTGGTCGAACGCCTGCAGTCGCTGAAACGCTTGCAGCCGACGCCGCGCAAAGGATCGTGGCGGACGGACGTGGCTGGAACAACAAGGATCGCAGGAGTGGCTACGAACAGCTGCCGGATGCTGAACTGCTCCGGCGGCTGGGCTCGTGGTCACCGATTGTGCGCGAACGAGCCGCGATGGCAATTTCGTGGCGTAAGCAGCCACCACTGTCCGCAGTGATCTCGCTGCTTGATTCCGACAGCCTCGATGCTCGTGTTGGCGCCTGTCATGCGCTCGAACAACTGCGTGGCGACGGTGCTCCTGCGGTTCCACAACTGCGAAATCTGTTGCAGCATGAGGATCTGTGGCTGCGAATTCGGGCGGCATCTGCCCTCGCGGCGATTGGGCGTCCGGCGGCTGTGGCGTTGCCCGAACTGCTGGACCAGATTGCCCGCAATCCCGCTGCGGATGATCCGCGGGGGATGGAGCAGCGTTTTGTCGCCATGGCGGTCTTCAGCAATCTGCTGCCCCGACTGGAGTCACTGGCAGATATCGACGGCGTCCGTCTGCAGGCAGCAATCGCCAGAGGGCTGCAGAATCAGGACGGACGTGCACGAGGTGAAATCAGTGAAATTTATCGCAGGCTGAACTATGACCAGATCCAGCCCCTGCTGCCGGTGGTGTATGCAGCCATCAGGACGCCTGCCCCCAGCGGAGAGATGTTTGCCGACAGCGTGCGTCTCAACGGCCTGAAAATACTGGCCACTCACCACATTACTGAAGGCATGCAGTCGGCGACCGACTACCTGCGCACACAGAACCCGTGGGCCAGTGAGCACCGAACACCGGAAATCCTGCAGGTCCTCGCGGACTACGGTGCCTCAGCCCAGTCGCTGATTCCGCAGCTGGAGGAGACGGCAGCAGGTTTTGATCGGGGTGAGCCGGATTTTCCCAGGAATCTGAGCCGCCAAAAGGCCCGCGCCGTTC
>SXXK01000114.1 GCA_005791255.1 Planctomyces sp. | reverse complement strand
GACGGTTGAATTGAGGGGCTGTCATGGGAGGAAGCCTGGTCAGTTTTCAGTTTTCAGTGGGATCCGGGGGGTACCAGCCCTGGAGCGTCACGACGACTTCCCGTTTGGCGGGGGCGGCAGGCGGGGGCTCAGGTGGCAGTTGCGCGGGATTCAGCATTCTTTGCAGACGCTGACGCTGCTGCGAGCGGGTGACTTCAAGGCGAATCTGCTGCCCGACCTGGCATTCTTTCAGTCGGGTGACAAGGTCGTCGAAGTCCTGCAGTGGCTGGTCATTCATGCTGGTGATGAGATCACCGCCCTGAAGGCCGGCTTTGTCAGCTGAGCTGTTCTTTTCGACACTTCCGATGAGGACTCCGGAGTCTTCACCGAAAAACGGTTCCTGAAGAATCCCCAGGCACACGCGCCCGCGTTCCTGAACTCGCGTGTCCCCGAAGAGCGATTTGATTGTGGACTTCTGTTCGGCGGTGAGGGAGTTCCCCTGAATGCTGTAGATGGAGATTCGGCCGAACCTGCCCATACCGGACAGTCTTTTCAGGAGTTCAAAAGCGCGCGGCGATTCCGGCCAGTGTTCATCGATGTAGATTCGCAGAATGGAATTGGAGTTGGGGTTGAGTGCGAAACCGGGGGCGGCATCCGGGCCGTATTCCTGCCACAGCAGTCGAGGATCTTTGGGTTGCAGTGGTGCTTTCAGTCGCACCAGTTCAGCGACCGCCACGTTGACGCGAGTGGTCCACAGGCGGTCCAGTATCTGAATGGAGGTTTCGGCGATGTCCCAGCGTTTGGCGAGTGCTGCCTGTTCCAGAATATCGGCCGTGGCACAGATTTCCGGGGTGCTGGAGTCTGTCACGCTGAAGTGGTGTTCCAGCACTTCCAGAATGCGGCGGGCGACTTCCGGTGCCGGGTTGGCGGCGAGGGCTGACCCCAGCTGCTGCAGGCCATTGACAGAGCCGGCAAATTGCTGCAACTGGGTGACGGCCTGCTGACGCTGGCTGAATTCCCGCGCTGTCAGCTGCTGCAGGAGCGGTGTCAGGGGCGGCTGCGGACCGGGCGCCGTGTCCGGTTCGGCGGCCGCCTGTGCCCGGACGGCCGCGGGCGCTGCAAGCACCAGCATCAGGGCCGTGAGCTGCAGCAAAACGACCTGTCGCAGGCCTGCAGGCCGGGCGGTGTTCGGACATTTGAAGATTTGCAGTGGCAGCATGCTGACCAGCCTGAAGTTGTCCGGGATGAGTACGCAGATCGCAAGCAGATACGCAGCATAACGCCTGACGCCGGAATGGCATAGCGGGAACCGGGGGTGGCCGCATGATTCCATCGGTTTTGTGCCGGCGGCTCAGGTTTTCCGCTCAGAAGTATTGTAACTGCGGACGTCAGAGTTTAGGGTTCGGGTTCGGGGCATCTGAAAAAACGATCGCGTCAGTCTTCCTGATCGGGATGTGATTATGGGCGTTGCTGAGTGTTATCCGGGCCGGCAGGCAGTGCTGTTGCTGTGTGTACTGTGGTCATCGTCCGTGTCGGCCGGGGATCGTATCAGCTGGCCGTCGCGTTCCGGCCCGACGCTGGACAGCGTGGCTGCGGCGGAAGATGCGCGGGGCCTGCCGGTCGACTGGTCTGAGGCTCCGCCGAAGAATCTGGCATGGAAGATTTCGCTGGAGGGATTTGGGCATTCGGTGCCGGTGGTGGGAGCCGGCCGGATCTGGCTGACAGCGGCCACAAAGGACGGCCGCCAGCAGTTCGTCTACTGCCTTGACCAGCAGACCGGACGAGTCCTGCATCACCAGCTGCTGTTTGAAAACGCAGAGCCGGAACCGCTGAAGAATGAGATCAACACATATGCCTCGCCGTCCTGTGCTCTGGAGGCCGATGCCGTCTATGTGCATTTCGGCACATACGGTACCGTGCGAATGAATCCCCAAACCTTCGCTGTTGAATGGCAGCGTCGCGACATCAACTGCCGTCATTTCCGCGGTCCCGGTTCATCGCCCATTCTGTGGCAGGACCTGCTGATCCTGACATTCGACGGCGTGGATGCTCAGTTCGTGACAGCTCTGAACAAACGCACCGGAGAAACTGTCTGGAAGACAGCGCGCACGACGGACTACGGTGATCTGGATGACAACGGCGTCCCGAAGCTCGAGGGTGATCTGCGCAAAGCTTACAGCACTCCTGCAGTCGTCGAGGTGAACGGCCGCTGGCAGGTGGTATCGGTCGGATCACGGGCGGCGTTTTCATACGATGCCGAGACGGGCCGCGAATTGTGGACCATCCGCCATGACGATTTCAACGCCTCGTCCCCCCCGCTGTTCAGTCACGGTCATGCGATTCTGAACACAGGTTCCCGCAATTCAAATCTGTTGTCGGTGCGACTGGAAGAATCGACTCGGGGGGACGTAACGACCAGCCACGTGGTCTGGAACCGTGACAAAGGAAACTCCGACCTCAGTGCTCCTGTGCTGGTCGACGGGCGGATCATCAGCACCGCGAACAATGGTGTGGTGACGGCGGTGGATGTGAATACCGGGGCAGAATTGTGGAAAGGCCGCATGGACGGAACCTTTACCGCCTCACCGATTGTCGCGAACGGTCTGGTGTACTTCGGCAATGAAGAGGGCGAAACCTGGGTATTGCGGGCGGGCCGGGAGTTTGAGGTGGTGGCCAAAAACAGGCTGTCTGAGGGCATGCGGGCGTCTCCTTCGGTTGCCGACGGCATGCTGTTCCTGCGAACTTTCACTCACCTGTATGCACTGGCTGAAACAAAGCAATGAAAATCAAAGCGATCGAGACGCTGGTGTGTCACGCACGCATGCGCAACTGGATTTTTGTTAAGGTTGTCACGGATCAGGACGGCCTGTTTGGCTGGGGCGAGGCGACACTGGAGTGGCATACTCGCAGCGTCGTCGCGGCGATTGAAGATCTGTCACAGTTGCTGATTGGTCAGGACCCGACTCGCATCGAACATCTCTGGCAGATGATGCATCGGCAACACTTCTGGCATGGCAACGGGATCGTGCGGGCGACGGCGATTGCCGGCATCGATTTGGCGCTGTGGGACATACTGGGTAAGTTCACGGGGCTGCCCTGTGCGAAGCTGTGGGGTGGTCCGGTGCGGGATCACGTCCGCACGTACTGTCATTTGGGTGGTGGCCGGATGGAGGATTTTTACGAGACCTCCGCGGAGGATGCTCGAAGGTTTGCTGACCTGGCTCGTGAAGCCGTGGAGGCCGGCTTTACGGCGTTCAAGTCGATGGCGGTACCGCCGACTCTGCCATTGGAGGGTTTGAAGCCGATTCGAACGGCGGAGCGCGCTGTAGCGGCGATGCGTGAGGCTGTGGGCGAGTCGATTGACATTATGGTCGATTGTCACGCGCGTCCGTCGCCGGCGATGGGGCTGCAGTTCGCGAGGGCTCTGGAGCCCTACGGGCTGTATTTTCTGGAGGAGCCCTGCTGGCCTGAAAGTGTGGACGGTCTGGCTGCCATCGCCGCGGCCGTGTCGACTCCAATTGCCACCGGCGAGCGGGTGACAAGCCTGGCGGCGTTTCGCGACCTGGTTGCAGCGCGAGCCTGTGCCGTATGTCAGCTGGACATCACTCATTGCGGCGGCTTGAGCGAGGCGCGGCGAGTGGCTGCGCTGGCTGAGGCCTGGCGTCTGTCACTGGCACCGCACAATCCTCAGGGCCCTGTCAGCACGGCGGCATCACTGGAGTTCGGGTTTTCACAGCCCTCGTACGTGATCTGTGAAACTGTGCACAACGACGTGCCATGGCGCCAGGATGTGGTTCGTGAGGGATTTGTGGTGGAGCAGAAGGGGCGGATTGTGCGTCCAAACGAACGTCCAGGGCTGGGCATCGAGATCAACGAAGCTGAAGTGAGAAAACACCCATTCCAGCAGGAGCTCCTGCAGAGGGTGTTTGGCAGCGATGGCAGCGTCGGGGACTGGTGATTGCCGTCTGCAGGTCTCCGGTAAAACACAAAAACGCCCGCAGTTGTTACTGCGGGCGTTCTTTTAGCCCCCCCGGGGTGCAGCGTCAGGATGCGGCGTCAAATGCTCAGGGCAGGATCACGGCGTCGATGACGTGAATGATCCCGTTCGCGGTCTCGATGTCGGTCTTCACGATCCCGGCACCGTTGATCTTCGCACCACCGTCGGTGGTGATCTTCACGGTCTTGCCGTTCACAGTCTTCAGTTCGCCGGCCTTGACAACATCACCGGCCTTCAGGCTGCCCGGCACGACGTGGTAGGTCAGGATGGCAACCAGCTTGTCCTTGTTTTCCGGCTTCAGCAGGCTCTCAACCGTGCCGGCTGGCAACTTGGCGAAAGCTTCGTCAGTCGGGGCAAACACAGTGAATGGGCCTTTGCCCTTCAGTGTTTCGACCAGACCAGCGGCCTTCACTGCGGCCACCAGAGTCTTGAATGAACCGGCGGCGACTGCTGTGTCAACGATGTCTGGCTTTGCCGGAGCAGACTTTGGCAGAATCACGCTGTCGATGACGTGAATCACGCCATTACTGCAGGCGATGTCGGTCTTCACAACCTTTGCGTTGTCGACGGACACGCCACCGTCAGCGACGGTGATCTTAACTTCCTGCCCCTGCACGGTCTTTGCTGACTTCAGCTTCACGACGTCAGCGGCCATCACGTTGCCGGCGACGACATGGTAGGTCAGTACTGCAACCAGCTTGTCCTTATTTTCCGGCTTCAGCAGGTCTTCAACGGTGCCCTTCGGCAGCTTTGCGAATGCTTCATCGGTCGGGGCAAACACGGTGAACGGGCCTTTGCCCTTCAGTGTTTCCACCAGACCAGCGGCCTTGACTGCGGCGACCAGGGTCTTGAATGAACCGGCGGCAACCGCCGTGTCGACGATGTCAGAGGCTGCCTGGTGGACCGGCAGTGAAGTCATCACTGCATGACCAGCCGACTTGCTGGTGCTGCAGGTGGATGAGCAGGTGGAACGAGTGGCAGTCATGCGGACATGACGGCGTTTTGTGTCAGCGGAGGAGGTGCTGACCAGTGTCAGCATGAGAGCGACAGCTACGAGGCTTCGAAACAGCATTGCCAATTCCCTTCGGATCATTTGTCTGAATGTTTGAACTCTGATTTGGACTCTTTTGACCTTCTCGCGAGTGAAGTCGTTCAATACGTTCTAAGACGTTCACTCCGGCTGGCCACTGTTTATCCGGGAAAATTGTTGAAACAAATAAAGGGGAAAACTGTCCGGATTTGCCGGTCTGAAGGGAAGTTTTCAGTTGCCAGCTGGCGGTATGGGTGTGTTTGTTCGTCGCGGCTTCGCCTGAGGTCAGCTGCTGCTGCCTGCCGGGGACACTGGTGTGGGCGCCGAGGACAAAAGTTCGATGGTGCCCTGATACTGCAAATTCGTCGTGTGAGATCGCCGTGTCATGGCCTGGCATTTGTCCTGTTCCCTGGTGAACGGCAGAGTCAATGGCGGCGGGGCTGAGGGCAGACTGATCCCGGAGTGACAGGAGCCATTCAGGAAGCTCGCGTCAGACCGCCCCTTCGCTTACTCTTACGGTTCCGGAGATCCGGTGTGGGGCCTGCAGAGGCTGTGGAGTGTCGGTTGCTGGCAGGAAGGGAGGCGGGGGATGCATTGTTTTCGGCGTACGGTGGCTGTGCTGTTGATCGGGTGTGCGCTGTGGAGCCGGGGGAGTGGTGTGTTGGCCGGCGAACTGCGTGCGGGCGCGGCCACCAGCGTGGTGACTCCGGCGATCGGCGGAGACATTGTGGGAGGTTTTCAGCCGATTCCATCGACGCATATTCATGACGAGCTGCATGTGCGCTGCCTGGTGCTGGACGACGGCACCAATCGGATTGCGCTGGTGGTCTCTGATCTGCTGGGACTGCATCGCTGCGTCAGTGATGAGGCGCGGAAGCAGATACAGCAGCGGCTGGGAATTCCGGCGGAGCACGTGCTGATTTCGGCCACGCATACTCATTCCGCCGTCAGTGCTCTGGGCAGCGTGCGGTATGCGATCGAGGCTGAGCCGGACGAGTATCAGCGGTTTGTGATCAGTCGGATTGTGGATGGTGTGCAGCGTGCGGTGAATCTGCTGCGTCCGGCGGAGCTGGCGTTTGGCACGGTGGAGGCAGGGGAACATGTCTTCAACCGGCGCTGGCATATGCGGGACGGCTATGTGGCAAAAAATCCGTTTGGCGGCGTGGATCGAGTGAAGATGAATCCGCCTGCCGGCAGTGCTCAGCTGGACCGACCGGCCGGGCCTGTCGATCCGGTGGTGTCAGTTCTCAGTGTGCGCGAGCCTGGGGGCGCTCCGATTGCGGTGTATGCGGCGTATTCGCTGCATTATGTGGGTGGCGTCGGGAATGGTCACATCTCCGCCGATTATTTCGGGATGTTTTGTGAGGCGCTCAGTCGTCGGCACGGGAACGGTGCGCAGCCGATTCCGTTTGTGGCGATGCTGGCGAACGGGACCAGTGGTGATGTGAACAACATCAACTTCAGAACTCCTCGCCCCGCAGCCCCTGCGTATCAGCAGATGCGTCTGGTCGCTGAGGATGCGGCGGACAAGGTACACGGGATTTTGGGTGGGCTGAAATACCGTCGCGCGCTGCAGGTTGCGGGGCGGATGAGTGAACTGACGGTGGGCTGGCGGATACCGACTGCTGAGCAGCTGGCGTGGGCTGCGGAAACGCTGTCTCAGCCTGAGGGTTTGCCGGGGCAGGCGGATCTGCCGCGGATCTATGCGGGGCGTGTCAGAAGTCTGGAGGGGCAGCCGGAGCGGGCCGCTGTTCCACTGCAGGTTCTGCGGATTGGTGATGTGCGAGTTGGTACGATGCCCTGCGAGGTATTCTGTGAGATTGGGCTGGAGTATCGTCGGCGGGTGTCTGCGGGTGGCGGAGGATTTCTGGTATCGCTGGCCCATGGCTATTACGGATATCTGCCGACGGCTGAGCAGCATCTGCTGGGGGGCTATGAAACGTGGCTGGGCACGAATCGTCTGGCGGCTCATGCTGCCGGAATGATGCTGGACGAGCTGGAGCGGATTGGGAAATAAGTTTTCAGTTTTCAGTGTCAGTGGACAGTGGACAGTGGTCCACGTTGCTGCAGCCGCTGGGAGCGGGCAGAGTTGAGAGTAGTTCCTGCCGCCATCACCCATTGTTCCTCGTTCCTGGGTCCTCGTTCCTGGTTCCTCGTTCCTGGTTCCTCGTTCCTGCTCCCTGCGAAGGATTCACGATGAGTGTCCACGAGGCGAATCGTCAGCGGCTGATGTCTCTGGACCAGTTTCGTGGCTACACGATTCTGGGGATGTTGCTGGTGAATTTTCTGGGCGATTATGCTGTGTGTCCGCGGTGGTTGCGGCACACGAATGATTACTGCAGCTATGCGGACACGATCATGCCGCAGTTTTTGTTTGCGGCGGGGTTTGCGCTGCGATTGAGTCTGGTGCGGCGGTGGCAGCGTGAGGGCGTGATCCCGTGGCTGCGATTTTTGCGGCGGATTGCGGGGCTGGCGCTGGTGGCGGTGGTGTGGTATTCGCTTTCGGATGCTGACGGACTGTGGCAAAGACTGTCCAGCCGTCCGGTTGTTGAGGTGTTGCTGGAGCAGTGCAAGCGGCAGTGGTTTCAGACCCTGATGCACATTGCGGCGACTTCGTTGTGGCTGCTGCCGGTGATGATGGGATCAGCGCGGGTGCGGGTGTGCTGGGCGCTGATTTCGGGCGTGCTGCATGTGGTGCTGAGCGGCTGGTTTAATTTTGCGTGGGTGCATGCGTCTCCGCGTGGCATTGACGGTGGTCCGCTGGGGTTTTTGACGTGGGTGATTCCGGCGGTGCTGGGGACACTGGCTTATGACGAATTGTCCATTTCGGGTGCTTCACGGGGGGCTCGACGAATATTCCTGGCTGGTTTGCTGGTGATGCTGGCGGGCTGGGTGCTGTCGTTTCCGACGGTGCTGTATGACGTCTCCGGGGATTCCGGACTGCTGGCGTCCGTGGGGGATTATGCCGCGGATCCGGTCTGGCCACGGGCGGAACGCTGGCGATTGTGGGATGGTCGTCTGCCCGAGCCTCCCCTGGTGCCTCCGCCAGGTCCGGCTGAGCGGAAGCTGAATTACTGGATGATGAGTCAGCGGGCGGGTTCGGTGTCGTACACAACATTTGCGGGTGGTCTGTCACTGGTGCTGTTTGCGGGTTTTGTGTGGGTCTGTGACGTGCGGGGTCGAAGTGCGGGAGTTCCGGGGACTTTGGGAGCGAATTCGCTGGCGGCTTATCTGCTGCACGATGTGGCCGCGCGCCTGGTGGCTCCCTGGCTGCAGCGGGACAGCGGACTTGTGCCGGTGCTGACGGGCTGGCTGATATTTGCAGGTCTGGTGTATGGATGTTGTCGCTTACTGCAGTGGAAACGGTGGTATTTGAGAGTCTGAGCAGAGTTTGCGGGGGGCTCGGGGGTGGGATCTGAGGGTGTGTGCGGCAGAGCGGGCTCCTTTCATTCGATTTACGCCATCCGGCCTGATAGTATTTCGCTGCGGGCGACGGGAGGCATGTCGTCGCAGTCGTCGTTAACCTGAATCTCCCACGGAATATGCTCATGCGGAACCTTTCACTGCTGCTGTGTTTACTGGCAGCAACCTGTGCTGACGTGATGGTCGGCCATGCGGACGACGATCTGAACTGGGTGCGAATCCGGCTGGACGAGCGATTTCGTTCGGAGGGTGTGGCAGCGGGTGATTTCAATGGTGACGGCAACACGGATGTTGTAGCCGGCGACATCTGGTATGAGGCTCCTGCCACGGGCTCGGATGCGTGGCTGGACGGTGCTCAGTGGAAGCTGCACGAGGTGCGGACTCCGGGTGAGTTCGTGGCGGGGGTGGGTTACAGCAACAGCTTCTGCAACTTTGCTCACGACATCAACGGCGACGGACATCTGGACGTGATCATTGTGGGTTTTCCCGGTGATCCGTATCACTGGTATCAAAACCCGGGTCCGGGGAATGAGCAGTTGTGGAAGCAGCATGTGATCTGGACCAGTGCCTGCAATGAATCGCCGGAGTTTGAGGACCTGAATGGCGACGGCATTCGGGAAATCGTGATTGGTTCTCAGCCCGAGGCCCGTATGGGTTTCAACTTCCTGCCGGGGCGCGACAAGCCGTATGAACAAGTGGCGTTTCAGGCGATCAGTGAGCAGGGTGATCCAGGGCAGAACGGTACGTTCAAGTACTATCATGGACTGGGTGTGGGAGACATGAACGGAGACGGGCACCGGGACATCCTGATTGCTCATGGCTGGTGGCAGAATCCCGGCCGGGTGGGAGATGGTGCGATCTGGAAGTTTCATGCGGTGCGGGTGAAGACCGAGGCTGGTGAAGCTCCGCTGCCGGCGTGTGCCAATCTGTATGCGGACGATCTGGACAGCGACGGGGACATGGACATTTTTCTGTCGTCAGCGCATGCGTTTGGGGTGTGGTGGGCCGAGAACACGGGGGCCGGTGCCTGGACGCTGCATGAGATTGACAAGTCCTTTTCGCAGACGCATGCGGTGGAGCAGGTGGACATCAACGGGGACGGCCAGCTGGACTACGTGACGGGCAAGCGATTTTTTGCTCACAATGGCGCAGATCCGGGAGCATTCGACCCGGTGGTGATGTACTGGTTTGAAGTGGTGCGGGCGAAGGGCCAGGGGCCGAAGATTGTACCGCATCGGATCGTGGCGGGCACCGGGACCGGCGTCGGGACTCAGTTTGAGATTTCCGACATGAACCGTGACGGACGCCCCGACATCGTTCTCTCGAATAAGAAGGGCGTCAACGTCCTGATTCAGAAATCTGTCAAATAACGCTGACAAAACATCAGTGCACCGAGGGCTGCGTAGTGTTCATCTGATCAGTTTTCCTGTGTGTCGCCCTCGTGGGTCTGGACATTGGGTTCCGGGCAGCACACAATACCGGCTCAAATTTTGTACAGGCGTATGCCTGTTGCTTTTTGGGACACGTGATGCGAAGTCGCCAGCAACTCTTGTCGCAGCTCAGGTCGGTGTTGCCGGTGATAGCGCCATCGATGCTGAAGTGTGATTTTGGCAATCTGCATCGCGAGTTTGAGCGATTGCAGGCTGCTGGGACTGAGGTGTTGCATCTGGACG
>SXXK01000113.1 GCA_005791255.1 Planctomyces sp. | reverse complement strand
GTATCGACCCGGCCTTGGGGAAACTGCCGCCAAACAGGCCCATGATGTTGGCTGTCTGCAGTCCTCCGATCGCTGCCAGAATACGGCCGAAGTTGAACGCAAAACCCTGCCCTGTCGCGCGCACCGACGTCGGAAACAGCTCGGGAAAATACAGTGGGAAGAATCCGTAGAATGACGCTGTGACACCACCGGCCAGAAATGCTGCGACCAGAAACCTGTTGTCGAAACTGCTGTGCCCGAGGTAAAAGTACACGGCACTCGCAATTGACCCCAGACACAGCACCGCGTATGTTGGCCTGCGGCCAAATCGTCCGGCCGCCACCGCCGCCAGAATGGTGGCCACAATCGCGCCCATGGCAGTGGCCATCTGAGTTTTGGCAGCGGCGAAATACTTGACCCCATCCGCGTCCGGTCGCAATTCCGCAGCCCACTTCGGAGCCCACTGGATGGATCCCCAGGTTCCCAGCAATGCCACTCCCGCCAAACCGGCTCCGAGCAGCATCCGATTCAGAATCAGTCGTTCGTCGGCTGCGGAAATTCCCCCCGCCAGCCTGGTCCGCTGCAGGTACTGACGGACCGGGTACAAAAAGCCCAGCAGTGTGACCACCAAACCGACCAGCGTGCCCAGCGCGGCAACAAGCCATGGCAGACCATTGGCCAGCGGCGACCACAGCACAATAATGCCGATTGCAGACAGACACCCCAGCAGCACACCCCGCAAATCCGCATTGCTCCAGTTCGATGTCTTCCCGCTCGCCTGTTCTTCCTGCCACTTCGACGATTCCGGCACACACAGGCGAATGAAGAAAATCAGCAGGGCGGGCAGCGAGCCGGTGATCATCAGAAATCGCCAGGCATCATTCGCCAGCAGTTTGGTCTTCAGCTCGGCCGAACAGCCGAGGACGCTCAACAAACTCTCGATCGACCCCACCACACTGGTCAGCCAGATGCTGATCACCGCCACCAGCAGAAAGCCCACGTTGGATGCAGCTCCGATCAGGCCGGCGATAAAGGCCCGACTTTTTCCGGGCCAGATTTCATTGACCAGCGCAACACCCAGTGACCATTCGCCCCCCATGCCCAGTGATGCGATGAAACGCAGCACAGCGATCTGCCATGCCTGAGTGGCAAAGCCGCACATGCCGGTGAGCACTGCGTACGTGACGATGCTCAGTGACATCGCCCGCACTCGACCAATCTTGTCACCCAGCCAGCCAAACAGTACGCCGCCACTGGCGGCACCGACCAGGAACACCGCCATGATCACTCCGAACCACTGGTCCACCTCACCAGGCGTCACAGTGGCCCCCAGCAGGTCCTTGAGTGCCGGTTTTCCAATCACCGGAAACAGCCCCATTTCGAAGCCGTCAAACATCCAGCCCAGCAGGGCAGCGGTCAGGGTGGCAAACTGGGCAAATCCCGAGGCGGGCGGGCGATTGGCAGGAGCACTGGCGGGGGTGGAAGATGTCATCTGCGAAAGTTTCCCGATTCTGATGCGAAAGCCGGCACGGGCGATCCGAAACAGAAAGCCTCGCCGAGTTCTATCCGGGAAACTACACTGCAGCATCGCGTTTGGAAAGTCACCGGCCCGATTCCCCGGGCACTCCACCCCATCGACCCTCTATCAGCAGCCTCTGATGTCCACATCGACGTCCGCTTCGGCAGTCACCATCGTCATCGGTCTGGAAGTTCACGTCCAGTTGAAGACTCGCACAAAATTGTTCTGCGGCTGCACTGTGGAATTCCGTCCGGAGGATCCGAATTCGCAGACCTGTCCGGTCTGCCTTGGCCTGCCGGGAACTCTGCCGGTGATGAATCGCCAGGCCTTCCAGCTGGCCATGACCACAGCGCTCGCTCTCAACTGCAGCATCTCACGCGAAACTCGCTGGGACCGCAAGCAGTACTATTACCCGGACCTGCCCAAAGCCTACCAGATCAGCCAGTACGATCAGCCTTTCAGCAGCAGTGGCTGGCTGGAAATCACTGCCGACGATCCGCAGCAACCGCCGCGACGGATCCGCATCACCCGAGCACACCTGGAAGAAGACGCCGGCAAGAATGTGCATGACGAATCCGGTCGTGGTGGTGACAGTCGCGTCGATCTGAACCGCGCCGGGACTCCGCTGCTGGAAATCGTCAGCGAACCGGATCTGCGTTCCGCCGGCGAGGCGCGGCGGTATCTGGAATCGCTGCGTTCGCTGCTGCTGTTCCTGGGCGTTTCCGACTGCAACATGCAGGAAGGCAGCCTGCGCTGTGACGCCAACGTCAATCTGCACATCCCGCAGGCCGACGGCAGTACTGTGGCCACACCGATCGTGGAACTGAAGAATATGAACAGCTTCCGGAATGTGGAGCTGGCGATTGAGTATGAAGTCCGGCGTCAGCAGCAGCAGTGGCAAAAAACCGGACAGCGTAAAGGTGATGTCCCCAAACAGACTCGCGGCTGGGACGCCGAAAAGGGCCTCACGTTCAGCCAGCGTGAGAAGGAAGAATCGTCCGATTATCGCTATTTTCCCGATCCGGATCTGGAACCCGTGCTGGTGACGGAAGAGGAAATTGAAGCTCTGCGAGCGGCACTTCCGGAAACTCCGGTCGCCCGTCGTCAGCGCTGGTGCAGCACCCCTGGACTGTCTGAATACGATGCTGACGTCATTCTGGACCAGGGCCCCGAGCTGGCAGACTGGTTCGAAAACGTGCAGCGGCTGTGCGGTGACGGCAAGACGGCAGCCAACTGGGTGACTCAGGACATTCTGCGGGATCTGAAGGCCACGGGCCTGTCACTGCAGGAATTCCCGATCACGGCGGAAATTCTGGGAAGCCTGCTGAAATGCGTGGTGGCTGAGCGCATCACGACGAAAAGTGCGCGAGATATTTATGCCGAGCTGCGACAGCGGGCCGAACAGTCCGGGGGGACGGTCGACGTCGCTCAAATCGAGCAGATCATTCAGGAGCGGCAGCTGGAAATCGTTCGTGATACCGGTGCTCTGGATGCCGCAATTTCTGCTGCGATGGCAGCCAAACCCGATTCTGTGCGCGATTTTCGCAGCGGCAAACAGAGTGCTCTGGGCCCCCTGATCGGAATGATCATGAAGCAGGTTGCCGGAGCCGACCCGAAACAGGTGCGGGAACGATTGATTTCCGCCGTAAATTCCGGAGAGTAATCACTTGTTCGCAGCTGTCTTTGGCGGCTGAACTTTCTTTTCCCATTTCCTGCCTGGTGACCACGTGATCCGAAGACTTCCCGCCCTTGCTGTCTGCCTGCTGCTGGCCTGCGTCTGCAGTCCGCTGTCAGCTCAGTCCTCTCGTGAACTCGCCCAAAAACTGATGGCTCTGCCGGAACGGCCCAAACGGCCCGACCTGCCGCCCAGCTCCCTGCCGCTGCAGTTTCTCAAGGGCGAACGCGTTGCCTTCCTCGGCAACTCCACCGCCGAACGCATGAACCTGTTCGGCCACTTCGAAACTCTTCTGCATTCACGCTTTCCCGATCAGCAGCTGATCATCCGCAACTTTGCCCGCCCGGCAGAAGAAGTCGGGGTGCAGCAGCGGTCCGCCGACTACACGGCACTGGATGATCCGCAGCTGGCCTTCGGAGCAGATACGTATTTTTGTTTCTTCGGCTTTAACGAATCCTATGCGGGCTCCGCAGGGCTGGATGCGTTCAAGGCCAGGTACAATCAGTACCTCGACACAATGGCTCAGCGGTATCCTCGCGATGACACCAAAGCAGCTCCGCGGTTCATCCTGGTGTCTCCGATTGCCTTCGAAGACAGCGGCGATCCGCTGCAGCCGACAGCGGCTCCAATCAACGAAAACCTGAAGTTGTACACCGCAGCCATTGCTGCCGTTGCTGCTGAACGCAAACTGGCCTTCGTTGACGTGTTTGAGGCTTCTCTTGCACTGCTGCAGCAACAGGCGGGACTGCAGTACTCCATCAATGGCTGTCACCTGAATGATGCCGGCGACCGCGAAGTGGCTCGGCTGCTGGATCAGGCGTCCTTCGGCTCCGCCAGCCCCGCCAGCTTTGGCAGTCAGCCCTACGAAACCCTGCGTGCCGCAGTGAACGACAAGTCATGGGTGCACCTGCAGGACTATCGCATGCTGAATGGCTGGTATGTGTATGGCGGACGCCGCACGTGGGACACCGAAACATTCCCGCGTGAATACGTCAAAATTCGCAAAATGGCCGAAGTGCGTGACCGTTACATCTGGGACCTCGCACAGGGTAAAAACCCGGTCGGGCCACCTGATGATTCCGCCACCGGTGAACTGATTACTCC
>SXXK01000112.1 GCA_005791255.1 Planctomyces sp. | reverse complement strand
GGCTTCGCGCTGATGTTTCGCGGTCACATTCGGATTGAGAAGGCGGGGCGTTATGTGTTTTTCATCAGTTCGGATGATGGCTCGCGATTTTACATCGACGGAGAGCTGCTGATTGACAATGATGGATTGCACGGGATGGTGGAGAAGCGTGGTGAGGTGCGGCTGGAGCCGGGGTTGCATCCGATTGTGGCAACGTATTTTGACAATGGCGGTGGCGATGGTTTGGGTATGAGCTGGTCGGGTCCGGGTTTGCGGAAGCAGGAGATACCGGCGGAGGTGCTGGTGAGTGCAGCTGAGCAGACTTTGCAGGACCTTGGTGTTGTGGCATTGTCGCAGCTGCCAGGTTTTGAGGCTGAGAAGACGGCGGTGCTGGCGGGGCTGCTGCAGTCGGGGGCATCGACGGGCAGTGTGCTGACAGCGCTGGCGGCGATCCCTGAGGATCTTCGTCCTGAGTCTCAGGCGGCGTTGCTGGGGGCTGGGGCGGTAAAATATCTGGCGGGGCTTGAGCCGCGGCAGAGGAACAGCGAGACGGGTTTGCTGGCACTTGGGCTGGCGGAGGCGGCGGTCCGGCGGTTGTCGGGTGAGGCGAAGCAGTCGCTGGCTGGTCGTCTGGGGGAAGTGGTGGTCCCATTGATTTCGCTGGGGACGGTTCCGGAGCGGATGATTTATGACCGCGAGATTGTGGCGGTGCAGGCTGGGCGACCGGTTGAGTTCCGGCTGTCGAACACGGACAGCATGCCGCACAATCTGGCGATCGTGAAGCCGGGGACGATGGCTGCTGTGGGTGAGCTGGCGGAATCAACCGGACGAGATGCGGATGCGGCGGAGCGCGGATTTGTGCCGCGTTCGGACAGTGTGCTGGCGGCCAGTTCGCTGGTGCAGCCGGGCAAGGTGGCTTCCGTCTATTTTGAGACTCCGCGGGAACCCGGCATATACCCCTATGTCTGTACGTATCCGGGGCACTGGCGGCGAATGTATGGTGCTCTGTACGTGGTTTCAGATTTGCGGGCTTATGAAGCGGATCCGGCCGGCTATCTGGCGGCGGCGAAGCTGGAGCAGAAGGACGAGTTGCTGAAGTATCTGGGGCGGAATACGGAGTGGCAGCTGGATGATCTGGCCGGGGATGTGATGCATCTGACCCATCGGGCGAACAGTTTTGCTGTGGGGCAGCAGCTGTTCCGGGCGGCAGCCTGTGTGGGGTGTCACCGGATGAATGGTCAGGGCAATGCGGTGGGGCCGGACCTGACGAAGCTGCCGGCGGAGTATTCACGGCTGGATGTGCTGGATCATATTCTGAATCCGTCGAAGAAGATTGAGGCGAAGTATCAGTCGAGTGTGATCCTGCTGACTTCCGGCAAGGTGGTGACGGGTCTGGTGGTGGAAGACGCGGGTGGTGAGTTGAAGGTGCTGGACAACCCGGCGGCTCCGGACAGGCCGGTGGTGGTGAAAAAGGGGGATATTGAGGAGCGTTCGGCCAGTGACGTGAGCATTATGCCGAAGGGTGTACTGAACAAACTGACTCGTGAGGAGATTCTGGACTTGCTGGCGTGGGTGGTTGCGGGCGGGGACCGGGAGCATGCTTTGTTTAAGGAGCACGAGCACCACAAGTGAGTTCTGGAAACGAAAAATCCCGCAAAACACGGTGTTTTTGCGGGGTTTGGGGTGATGGACAGCTGTGGAAAGGCCGACAGGAAGGATCTGGATTGAATCCCGGACCGATTCCGGGCATAATGTGCAGGTCAGCTGGTGAAGTATCCGGCTGGAAGGTTCGCGTCAGGCAGGTGTTTGGGTGATGTACCCGGCTCTGGTGTCTGGCAGGTTGAAGTCGCTTGCCGTTTCAGGTCACGTGCCTGCTGGTGTTGACTGGCGGAGGTGTACCCGGCGGGTGATTTGTTGGCAGATTGAGGGAAGGTCAAAGATGTCGATTACTCCTGAGCACAAGGCGGCGGTTCTGGCCCAGTATGCACTGCAGCCGGGCGACACGGGTTCTCCTGAGGTCCAGATTGCGGTTCTGACGGCTGAGATTCAGGCGGTCACTGAGCACCTGCAGACTCATTCGAAGGACTATTCAGGCCGTCGCGGGCTGCTCAGCAAGGTCAGCCGTCGCCGCCAGTTGCTGGATTATCTGAAGCGGCAGAGTGTGGCGCGGTATCAGTCGATTATTGGTCGGCTGAACATCCGCAAGTGAGCGTCTGAGGGGCGTTGCCGGGGAATCCCGGTGACGCCTCAGGTGTTTTGGACGTGTGCCTTGTGCTGAAAGTGGCTGGTGCTGGAAGTGGTTGGTTTTGTGGCGTGATGAGGCGACAGGTAAGTTGGTTTGAGGTAAGTTAAGGCAGTGCCTGCGAGAGGCGGGCGGGAATGTCAGTCACAGTCTGATACGTGTCAGGTTGGTTGTTTGAGGGTTTGTCAGTTTTTGATCGGGGCCGCAGGCTCGTAGCGGATTGCCGCTTCCTGTCGGTGACTTTGAGTTGTCAGTGATTGCAGTCAGTGTGACCGTGGAAGCGGGATGGAAGCCTGTGAGCGGCTGCATGCGAATCTGATGTCGTGAAGTTGCTGGAGTGGTAGAGGGAATCGGGAGAGGAGCCTGGCTTGGTTCTGGTCGGTATTCCGGCTGGTCCGGGTGAGGATGTGTTGTGAAGAAGGTAACGGTAGAAGCGGAATTTGCGGGTCAAAAGTTCAGTATTACGACGGGTGAGCTGGCGAAGCAGGCATCTGGAGCGGTGCTGCTGCAGTTTGGCGAGACCAGTGTTTTTTGTGCCTCACAGAGTGGGCCATCGCGTCCTGGGACGGATTTTTTCCCACTCACGGTGGATTATCGTGAGCGACTGGCGGCAGCCGGGCGGTTTGCCGGCGGGTATTTGAAGCGTGAGGGTCGTCCGACGACTCGCGAGATTCTGACCAGCCGTCTGACGGACCGTCCGATTCGTCCATTGTTCCCTAAGGGCTTCACTGATGAAGTCCAGATCATGTCGAACGTGATGTCGAGTGACGGCGTCAACGACCCGGATGTGCTCAGCATTACGGCGGCCAGTGCGGCGTTGATGGTCTCGGGTTTGCCGTTCCGCGGGCCGATTGCCGCGGTGCGTGTGGGCATGGAAGGCGAGACCCTGGTTCTGATGCCGACGGTCGAGCAGATGAAGACGAGCAAGCTGGATCTGGTGGTTGCCGGGTCGCGGGATGCTGTGCTGATGATTGAGGGATTTGGTCAGCAGATTCCTGAGCAGGAGATGGGCGATGCGATCATGTTTGCTCATCGTCACATTCAGTCCTTGTGTCAGCTGCAGTTGAAGCTGGTGGCGGAAACGGGAATTCAGTTGCCGGTGATTGCGGAGCCGGCTGAGAATCCGTTCTACGGGAGGCTCAGGTCAGAGGCATATGCAGCGCTGACCGAGGCCAAGACTGCGAAGATGAAGCAGGAGCGTGCGGAGCGCGTCAGGGCTCTGAAGAAGTCTCTGGTTGAGAAGTACTTCCCGAATGAAGCGGAAACGACAGCGGACGGCCTGACGAAGGCTCAGTTTGCCAATGCGTTCCATGATCTGGAAGAGCGTGTTGTGCGTGATCAGATTCTGGCCGGGCGTCGTATTGACGGTCGGGCGACCACGGATCTGCGAGCGATCAGTACATCGGTTGGTACGCTTCCGCGAGTGCACGGATCTGCGTTGTTTACGCGTGGTGAGACGCAGTCGCTGGCCACGGTGACTCTCGGAACGACTCGCGATCAGCAGAAGTCTGACGGTCTGTTTGGTGAAGAGGCTGCACGATTCATGCTGCACTATTACTTCCCGCCGTTTTCGGTGGGTGAGTGCAAGCCGGTGCGTGGTCCGGGTCGTCGTGAGATCGGGCATGGCTGTCTGGCCGAGCGATCGGTGGCTCCTGTGATCCCTGCTCCGGAGAAGTTCCCTTACACGATCCGGGTGATTTCGGACATTCTGGAGTCCAACGGCAGCAGTTCGATGGCATCGGTCTGCAGTGCGACGCTGTCACTGATGGACGCCGGGGTGCCGATTGTTCAGCCGGTGGCGGGTATCAGCATTGGACTTGTTTGCGAAGGCGACAAGTATACTCTGCTGACCGACATTATGGGTGACGAGGACCACTTTGGTGACATGGACTTCAAGGTGGCGGGCACAGGTCGTGGTGTGACTGGTATTCAGCTGGACCTGAAGATTGCGGGTATCAGTGAAGCGATTATCCGCGATACTCTGGAGCAGGCTTTGCGAGCTCGCAAGGAGCTGCTGCGTCAGATGCTGACGACCATCCGTCGTCCTCGCACTGACATCTCGGCAACGGCTCCGAAGCTGGTGCAGACTTCGATCAATCCCGAGAAGATTGGTCTTTTGATTGGTCCGGGTGGCAAGACGATTCGTGCGATTCAGGAAGAGTCCGGTGCACAGATTGACATTGCTGAGGACGGCACGGTGACGATTTCCGCCGCCAATTCTCAGTCTGCCGACGCGGCTCTGGCCCGTGTGGAAGCTCTTTGTGAAGAGATTCAGCCGGGGCGGATATACACGGGCAAGGTGACTTCGATCAAGGACTTCGGTGCATTCATCGAGATTGCTCCGGGCAAGGACGGCATGTGCCATGTCAGCGAGCTTTCGGACGGCTTTGTGAAGCATCCGTCTGAAGTTGTGAAGATTGGCGACGTGTTTGAAGTGAAGGTGATTTCCGTGGACGACCAGAATCGTGTGCGGTTGTCACGAAAGGCTGTGTTGCTGGCGAAGAAAGCTGATGCCGGCGACGACGAGTGATTGTTGGCGGTGGTATTTGGAGCCCGGCAGAGCATTCTGTCGGGCTCTTTTTGTTATGGGCAGCTTTGGGAAGCCTGTGACTGAACTGGAGTGGTGGCGATGGATGAGTCTCGAGAGCGTGAGCGGGAGTTGCTGCGGGCGCAGAATACCGAGCTGGCGACGCTGGCTGGGGGTCTGGCGCATGAGATTCGCAATCCGCTGTCGACGATTGGGATGAATCTGGAATTGCTGGCGGAGGATTTGGGAGAGGATGATTCTCCGCGGGGCCGTCGGATGCTGCGGCGGATTGGCAGTCTGCGTGGTGAGTGTCGGAATCTGGAGGAGATTCTGAATGCGTTTCTGCAGTTTGCGCGGGCAGGTGAGCTGCATCTGGAGGAGGGGCAGCTGAACGAGGTGGTGGCGGAGTATGTGGATTTTCTGGAGCCGCAGTCTGCGGCGGCGGATGTGGAGATTCGGACTCACCTGGACAGTGATTTGCCGCCGGTGCTGCTGGACCGGGCTCTGATGCGTCAGGCGCTGGCGAATCTGTGCCGCAATGCTTTGGAGGCGATGCCGGAGGGTGGATCGATTGAGCTGCTGACGCGGGTGCGTGCGGGGGCGGTGGTTTTGGAGGTGATTGATACGGGTCGGGGGATGGACGAGAAGACTCGCAGTCGCATGTTTCAGGCCTTCTTCTCGACTCGTTCGGGCGGCAGTGGTCTGGGATTGCCAACGGTGAGGCGGATCGTGGAGGCTCACAGGGGGCAGATTG
>SXXK01000111.1 GCA_005791255.1 Planctomyces sp. | reverse complement strand
CTGCATCCACATGATCCGGCTGGATCTGCAGCAGCCCCGCCAGAATCTGCTGAAGTTCGGTCGCCTCGGGAGTCCAGGTGGCTGCGTTACTGACAAGTGCCGGCAACTGCCGGCGGGCAAACAGGATGATCGCAGGTTCATACTGGTACCTGACGATCAGTTCCTTCAGCCTGAGTGCGGACACATCAGCGTTGCCCGCCGCGTCATCAAGCAGAGCGATCGCACGTTCAACTTCCAGATTGGATGGCTGAGCCACCTTCCAGCAGTTGGCGTAAAAACGAGCCTGCGAGAAATCCTTGGCCTCAGCGTACGCCTGCATCTGGGCACGATAGCGACTGGTCAGCGTATCGGGGTCAGGCAGCCACGCATGCAGACTGGCAAACGGTGCCACAACACCAAAGATACCCGGCACGCTGATCAAAAATTCAATGGGCCGCCGCGAAAACAAATACCTGAGCAAAAACTGAAACGTACTGGCGAACCAAAAAAACGGGTTGAAAAAACTGGACACCTTCAGGGCCGGACGCCCACGCTTGCCCCCGCCCGACTCAACCACAGAAACCGGGCCGTCCTCGTGAGTCGTCTTGAGACTTTCCCACCACGCCAGAGTCCCACTGGTCACACGATGCCACTGCCAGCGAATGTAGCGCGAACGGTCCTTGAACCAGTCACGAGTTCGGCGGCGAGTACGTTTGATCCAGCGAAACATCTGAAACCTGCCCCAGCGAACTGAATACCCAATGCCCCAGAAGCCACAGAGAATAGGGTGCCCCGCGCCGCAGCAAACCTGCGGAAAGCTTCCCTAACCCCTTAAGTCTACCATGCCGCCCCGGTCAATCCACTCAAGACTGCGGTACAGATCAAAAAAACGGGCAAAATCGAGTCCGTCAGTCAACAAGCCCGCAAATCCGGAACTCCAGACGCAGTCACCGCCCGTCTGACATTCGCAAAACCACGAAGTGTTCAAATGTTCATTTTCTCGCAACCCCGCGGTCTCGAGAAGTCCGGCTGCCATTCGTCCCGGTGGCAGTCCCAACGATCGTGACGGTCAGTCCACCGTTGACGAACTCAGACGACTTTTCCACACGCTTTACTGCAATCGCCACGCCAAAAACCGTGCTTTCCAACAGGATGATGACAGACTTCATTCACGGTTGAAAAGCAACGGGGGGGCCTGCGCAGTGAAAAAGCCGGCCGACTCGTCTGCTTGGCCAATCCCCCCGTCCGGGATGGACGGGTCCGGCTGAATCGATGGATCTCAATCGCCTGCTGTTCAAGGGCTTATCCGCTTATGAGTCATGGGTCTTCTCAAAACCAGGACACAATCAATCTCGCTGACTCACTGAAGTCCCCGCTGATGATTGCAATCGGCGTTGTCTCGCTGGTCTATGCTCCCGTACTGTATTCCGAGCTCGGCAATCTGTGGACCAGGGAATACTACCAGTTCTTCCCATTCGCATTTGCCTCCATGCTGTTCTTCGCGGCGACTCGCGCGGCCCGGGAACCGGAACTGTCGGGAAACTGGCTGCGGCAGTCCCTGCGAGTGCTGCTGGTGGCTGCCGCGGCCGCCGCCACAGCAATTGGCTGCCTGAAGTCCCGCCCCCTGCTGTGCTACGCCGGGTACGCACTGGTCCTCGCCACTCTGCTGGACCTGTTCCGCGAGTCTGATTCGCGGCGACGACTGCTGTACCTGATTCTGCCCGTGCTGATGACCGTCAGGCCGCCGCAGAACCGCGACGAACAGGTTGTCCAAAAACTCCAGCTCATCACCTCACGCATCGCCTCCGATTTCCTGAACGTGCTGCAGATCGATCACATCCGCGAAGGAAATGTGATCCAGCCCATGATCGGAGTGCCACTGGAAGTGGCCGATGCCTGCTCCGGAGTTCAGTCGTTGTTCACCGTCATGTTCATCGCGGCATTCATCGGCGTTTCAAAACAGTATTCGATTGTGCGCAGCCTGCTGCTGATGGGCACGGCAGTGTTCTGGGCCCTGCTGATGAATGTCGGTCGAGTGCTGACCATTGCCGTGGCGCAGGTGAAGTTCACTCTGGACCTGACGACCGGCTGGCAGCATGACGCCGTGGGCTACGGGGCCATGCTGCTGGCGATTCCGTTCCTGCTCAGCACCGACCGTTTTATTCAGTTCATTTTCGGCGGCATCCCTGACGATCCGCGGAAGTACGATCGCATCAACGTCTTTGTGCTGGCGTGGAACTGGTTGTTTACGGTACCAGCGGAGACCGCGAGCTCGAAAAAGGCGGCAATCGACTCCGAACTGCGCTGGTCACAGCTGCCGACCAGTCGTCGGGTGCTGGTGCTGTCGATGGCGTGTGCCGTGCTGCTGACAGCCGTGCCGGCCTGGGTGCTGCCCGGCTTTTTGCGATCCCTTCCGGCTGCCGCACCAGCTCCTGCGGCAGTCCCTCAGCAAGCTTTACCCGAGCCGGCGGCTGAGGCCTCCGCCGGGCTGCCCCGGCCTGTCTTACCAGGTCACCGCCTGAGTGCTGCAACCAACACTGAGGTGCTGTCATGAGTCGTCGCCGCAAGAAATTCAGTATCCCGGCGGTGAAGAAATGGTTTTCGGCCACCGCGGGATATTATCAGCGGAAGTACGCCAAAACCTGGGCCAGCTGCCGGAGGTGGACCCGTGAACTGCTGCGGCTGCGTGACAGCAATCAGTCGCTGGGGGCAGAGGACCGCCGCAAGCTGCCGGCTGGTCTGAGTTACATCAACCCGATTTTCTGGATTATGCAGTCCGGAGCCTTTTTGTTCCGATTCCTGCAGACTCGACAGTTCCTGCACTTTCTGGCGGGTTTGCCGGCCGTTTTCGGGATGTTCAGCCCACTGATGCTGGAAATCTGGCTGGTCCCGACCGAACAGCAGCTGGTTGCTCGGGCAAGGTCTGCCTATCGTGCCAATGCCCAGGCCGAAGACTACGCCACGGCCGATTTTTACCTGAGAAAGCTGGCTGCTTTGCAGCCTGAGGAGCCAGATCACCGCCTGCAGCAGGCCGCGGTACAGTCGAAGCTCGGAAATGAACAGCAGGCTCGCGGTGTTGCTCTGCGTCTGATGCGTGAAAGTGGCTACATGCCTGCCGCCGAATGGCTGTCCGAACGACAGTTTGCAGACTTCGCCGCCGAGGCAATTCCTTCGGACGAGTCGTGGAAATCTCTGGAACAGATTCTGGAATGGATTCTGAATCGGCAGCCCGACCACATCAGGGCGCTGTACATGCGAGCAACCGGTCTGATGGTGCGCGGAGAAAATTCCCGCGCCCAGGCCGTCCTGCGAAAACTGGTGGCGCAACCGCGGGGAAATTTCGGGCTCGCTCTGTATTCGCTGGCGGAAGTTGAACTGGATCTTGACAACGAACAGGATGCCAGGGCTGCGGCGGACCAGGCAGCAACACTCTTTCTACAGGCGTACACCAACAGGCAGCTGGTGATGCCGGACTTTGTTCGCCTGATGCGGTGCCTGCTGCTGGCACACCGGGAGGTGGAGGCCGTGCAGCTGATTACTGAGGCAGCCGGGGTCCATCCTGAGCTGCAGGACGAGCTGCGGGAACTGCTGCTGCAGGTGTATCTCGGCCACAGCAGGCGGTTGCGCGAGCAAAAGATCCGCACCACTGAGGATGTGGCTCTGGCTCTGGATCAGATCACTCGAGCCATTCTGATCAGCCCGGCGGATCCGCGAGTGACCGAGGAGCTGGTGGCAGTCAGTGGTGTTCGGGAAATGTCGGACAATGTGCTGGAGGAGCAGCTGAATGCTGCTCTGACGGCAGGCATTTCACCGGGGACCGTGCACTTCATTCTCGGGACCCGGGAAATGTCAAAAACTCCGCCGAACCTTGCTGAAGCCATGGTGCACTTCGAGCTTGCACAGCAGCATCTGCCCGGTATGCCCGGCCTGCTGAACAATATCGCTGATGCGATGGCGGAACAGCCGGAAGCTGACATGGACCAGGCCCTCGCGATGGTGAATCAGGCAGTGAAATATTTGCCGGATCAGCCTGCTGTTTACGACACGCGGGGCAAGATCCTGCTGAGGCTTGGCAAAACACTGGAAGCCATTGCGGATTTCGAGCGGGCGCTGCCTGATCGGCAGAATCCGGACAAAGTGCACGAGCACCTGGCAAAAGCGTGGGAGCAGGCGGGAAATTCGCAAAAGGCCGCGATTCATCGAGCTATGGTTGATGAGTTGCGGAAGAAAAACGCCGCCAGATCCGCGACGGATGGGAATTGATGTGACTGATGTGTCCTGAATTGAAATCCGGTGCAGCACGGCCTGCGGGGAATTGTCTGAATCTGAAAAACGGGGAGGGGTGAGATGTTAAGGACTGCTTTGGGACTTGTACTGGCTCTGACAACCGGCCTGGCGTCTGTACGGGGCGAACCCCTGTATTTCATTGGAACTCTTGAGGGAGCGGGTCTGGGAACGGACGCCGGCTCCAGCTGGGTGCTGATGCTGCAGTATACTCCTTCGGCCACTGCGGTGGCCGCTGTAACGCAGGCCACCATGACGGTGAACCGCGTCGGTGGCGGTTCTTACACCTGGTCCGGGCTGGACGGAACGAAAACAAATGCAGTGTCGGTGCTGGCAAATCTGAATACGCTGCGAGTTCGCCTGAACTGGACAGGCGATCAGTCATCGACGCTTGGGACGAATGGAAGTTCGCTGATTTTGACGGTAGTCAGCCCCACAGCATCGCCCACCCAGGTTGCCAGCAAGCAGAATGTCGATCAATTGGTGAATACGGCCACCAACATCACCGGGACTTTTGATTTTGATCCGTTTGCTCCGTTTGGTGAGAGTGAGCAGGCCCTGGTTGGGGTGCCGCAGGCAGTACCGGAACCTGGCAGCCTGGCGGTTCTTGCTGTGGCTTCCGTGCTGATGGGGCGTCGATATCTGTCGTCGAGGAAGGGAAAGCAGCAGACTTCCTGAGCATGAATCTTTTTTGGTTTTTTTGAAAAAACACCTCCCACCGCTTGCGTAGACTCCCCGGATTGTGACAATAAGGCTGTTAAGGACTGAAAACAGTTCTGTTCAGCCTGTATCAAAGTCTCAACGTGTTGCACAGTTTCTGTGAAGGCACCCTGAGCTTTGCTTAACGTCACGATTTCCGGGGGGTAATGGGATGCGAATTTCAAGATTGGCTGTCGCTGTGGCAGCGATGGCGGTGTGTGGCGTGGTGAACGCCAACCCGCTCTATTTCACGGGTGCTGCGGTTACGGGGAACCTCCCGACGCCGGTCGGCGGCAGCTTTGTGCTGTCAAATCTTGCTTACACTGCCGGTGCCGGGCAGAATGCTGTTGTAAATTCCGCAGCTTTTGCTCTGAGCATGACTGGGTCTCCGGCGGCAAGTTTTGTTGACATCAAGGGTGGACTGGGTTCATCGAAGAACCGAATTCGTATTCAGAATTTGAACACGTTGCTGGTCAATGTGAACTGGACTGGCGACGCCACCAACAGCTTCGGCACTTCCACCAGCGAACTGGCACTGACCATCAACAGTACAGCGACGGTTGCAGCAAACGTGGCTTCGCAGGCGAATATTGATTTCCTGATCGCCAACGCAAACTCCATCACTGGAACGTTTGACGTGGCGGGTCAGGGTACTCTGCCTGACTCCACCTTTGACCTTGCTGGTACGCTCAACGCGGTTCCGGAACCATCAACCTGGGGCCTGCTTGCGGGCATCGGGATGGTCGCCGGCCGCAGATATCTGCGTCGTCGCCAGGTGGTTCAGGCGAACGCCTGAGACATCGGATAGTTGAAACGTTTCAGGGCTCGGTCGATATTCGACCGAGCCTTTTTTTTTGCACGGTGGAGAAGTTTTGCCACCGCACAGTGTTAAAATGTAGCGAATGTATCGACTGCAGCGACTGATTACTGCGAGTGTGTTGTTTTCGCATCATACACAGGCCCCCCCCTGTTGCCCTGAGTCCCCCTTTCCGTCAAAACTTCCCCCGCATCGCAAGCCCCCCAGGCTTCATATCCGTTTTGTTGGGCACATCCTGCATTGTGGCTGCCCAAAGGCAGGGGGGTTGGGTTTCTGTAGGGAGTTTTCCGATGGCTTTCACGCAAATGTGTTCGGCGGGTGTCCGTGGATTTGTTCGTCCCGGCATGATCCTTTTCACGGCCCTCATGCTGTTTGCAAATTCCGCGACCGCGGCTCAGATCTATTTGTACGGTTTCGTGTCTTCGTCCAATGCGCCTGGCAGCGCATTCATCGGACAATTGTGGACTCTGGACGCGACGTACACTCCGGCGACTTCGGCCGCCACCGCTCTGCTGACGTCAGCAACTTTTCGATTGGGTACCGAGACCTGGAACGCCCTCGTTCCGAATAACTTTCTTTCGGTTCCGCCTGTAGTCAGCGGTCTGACCATGGTCACTCCGTCGCAACTGCAGATCACTGCGAACTTCGACCCGGCATCTGTTCCCGGAAACCGAGGAACGGGACGCAGTTCATTCAGCCTCTCGATCAACGGCACTCCTTTTGACAACACAGGATTCGCCTCACAGGACAACATCGACGCGATTATCGCAGGTTCCGCCTTGCCGCAGCAGGGCTCCTACGCGATCATCGAATCGACGTTTGCAACAGAGAATCTGACCTTGCAGCGAACTGTGCCCGAACCCTCGTCATGGGCCGTTATCGCCGGTGTGGTCGGCATCGGGTTCCGCAGGCTGATGAAACGCCGGGCCGCGAATCGACAGGCGTAGTTCAAAACCGCAGCATTTTGCGCAGTGCCGGCCTGGTCGTCGCCGACCAGGCCGCTTTTATTTGCGATACTCCGAAAAAGGTTCTGCGGCGCATCAGCGTTCAGTGTTTTATTGGCCTGATGTTTCAAGTCGTGTTGCAGCCGACTAAGGTTGCATGCCTGCATGAAGTTTGTCAGACTGGCATCTTTCCTCCCGCCGCGATCAGCCTCTGAACCTGCGCGCCTCCTGGGGGGTGTCCTGCGTTCGCAGTCTGTCCTTAATGCCAAGGCTGTCATCATGTTCCTGTTCGCCCGCATGTTGAAGGTGACCACTGTTGCGGTGGCCATTTGTTCCATCAGTTGCCCCGCCTTTGCCGATGAAATCCTCCGCTGGGATTTCGACCAGGCCGATTCCGGCTGGACCGGTAACGATCAGGTGCAGCTGTCCGCAGCGGACGGCCAGCTGCTGCTCAGGGCCAAAGGCAACGACCCGTACTTTTCTGCTCCGGTCAGTGGCCGCGCGGGGACACACCGACTGACGATCAGCGCCCGCTTCAAGGGCAACGCCGACGTCCAGGTGTTCTGGACCACGGAAGCCTCCCCGGCTACCTCAGAGGACAAATCCGTTCGCACGGAATTCCGCGGTTCAGACAAGGAGTTCCGCCCTGTTCGCCTGTGGTTTGAGACCGACAGTCCCGTCACCTCGCTGCGAATCGACCCGTTCAGTCGCGGTGGGCAGATGGAAATCGACAGCATCGTCCTGACCGACGATGCCCCGCCGGTCCCCGAGGCGACTCCGGTCAGCGATCTGAAGCTGGCTGCCGGTTTTCAGGCCGAACTGCTGTACTCTGTGCCAGCTGACAGGATGGGTTCCTGGGTCTGCATGACCTCCGATCCGCAGGGACGACTGATCGTGTCTGATCAGTATGGAAAACTGTATCGAGTGACTCCTCCGGCCATCGGCAGTGAGGCAAAGATTGTCATTGAACCAATCAACGTGGACGTCGGTATGGCTCAGGGTTTGCTCTGCGCCTTCGACAGTCTGTATGTGATGACCAACAGCGGGGACGCGCCGCGAGTCGGCCTGCACCGCGTTCGTGACACCGACGGCGACGGCCAGTACGACAGTTCCGAACACCTGCGAACCCTGCAGGGCGGCAACGAACACGGCCCGCATGCCATCATTCTTTCTCCGGACGGTCAGTCCCTGATCGTTGCCTGTGGGAACCACACGGCCCCCACTCAGTTTTCTTCGTCGCGAGTGCCGACGATCTGGGGAGAAGACCAGCTGCTGCCTCGCATGTGGGACGCCGGTGGCCACGCGGTTGGCATCATGGCTCCGGGTGGCTGGATTGCCAAAGTCAGCCCCGACGGCACCGATTGGGAGCTGCTGTCCATGGGCTTCCGCAATCAATACGACATTGCCCTGAATCCTCAGGGTGAATTGTTTACATACGATGCGGATATGGAATGGGATGTGGGGTCTCCGTGGTACAGACCGACTCGCGTCAACCATGTCACCAGCGGCTCTGAATTTGGCTGGCGATCCGGGACCGGCAAGTGGCCCGAGTTTTACCCCGATTCCCTTGGCAGCGTGGTGGATGTGGGCCCGGGTTCGCCAACCGGCATCACCTTTGGCACGGGTGCCAAATTCCCGCACAAGTATCAGCAGGCTCTGTTTATCAGCGACTGGAGCTATGGCGTGATCTATGCCGTACACATGAAGCCCGATGGCAGCAGCTACACGGGTGAGCTGGAGCGATTCATTTCGGCGGCTCCGCTGCCTGTCACCGACGTGATTATCAACCCGGTCGACAGAGCCATGTATTTCACGATTGGCGGTCGCAGGACTCAGAGTGGTCTTTACCGAGTGACCTGGACGGGCTCTGACTCTGTGCAGCCGCCGCCGGTGGATCTGGCGGGGCAGGAAGCGCGGGACCTGCGTCATTCACTGGAACAGCTGCACCGCCCTGTGGCTGGCGCAGTGGACAAGGCGTGGCCTCATCTTGGGCATGCCGACCGAGCCATTCGCTTTGCTGCTCGCACGGCAATCGAGCACCAGCCTGTCAGTGCATGGGCTCAGCGGGCGCTCGACGAAAATTCGTCCAATGAGGCAAAGCTGACGGCGCTGCTGGCACTGGCCCGCTGCGGTGACAAAGCAGTGCAGGAACCTTTGCTGGAATCGCTGGGACGCCTGAACAGTTCCAGCCTGACGGAAATGCAGTTGCTGGCAGCCCTGCGAGTGGCCGGACTCTGTTTTATTCGCATGGGTGAGCCATCAGAGGAAGTGGCCCGCGCCGTTGCCGCAGTATTGAACCCGATGTACCCGGCACGCAGTGTGCGAGTGAACCGGGAACTTTGCCGAATCCTGGTGTACCTGAATGCCGAAGGAGTCGCGGACAAGACTCTCGAACTGCAGGCCAGGGCTCCCAGCCAGGAAGAACAGATTCACTATGCCTACTGCCTGCGTGCATTGAAGGGGCCATGGACGATCGAGCAGCGTACGAAGTACTTCCAGTGGTTTGTTACGTCGACGACGCTGCGCGGTGGCAATTCATTCTCCGGGTTCCTGAAGAACATTCGCCAGGAGGCCATCGACCGACTCACTGACTCCGAAAAGACGGCTCTGCAGGCCGTGCTGGAGGCTCAGCCTTCTGGCGGTCAGCCCCTTGTGGAGGCTGCTGCTCGTCCGGTTGTTCAGGAGTGGAAGGTTGATGATTTTCTGGTCGACGTGGAAGCGGGCCTGACCGGGCGTTCCTTCGATAATGGCAGAAAGATGTTCCAGGTCACGGCCTGCTACAAATGTCATCGCTTTGCCGGTGATGGTGGAGTTGTAGGGCCGGAATTGACAGCCGTGTCCCGACGCTACAATGCTCGAACGCTGCTGGAATCCATCATTGAGCCCAGCAAGGTTGTTTCAGACCAGTACGAAGCCTCAGTTTTTGTGCTCGACAGCGGTCGCACCGTAACGGGGCGAGTGGTGAACCTGAACAATGACCGAATCATGGTCTGCGAAAACATGCTCGAGCCTGGCACACTGACCACGATTCCGCGTGATGAAATCGAAGAAACTCAGCCGGCGAAAGTGTCCATGATGCCAGCCGGATTGATCAATACGCTGAATCGTGACGAAGTCCTCGACCTCGTGGCGTATCTGCAGTCCGGTGGTGATCCCGATTCTCCGGTGTTTACCGGTGCCAAAAAAACCGCTTCCACAGAAAAGAACGGAGCAAAGAAAATGACGCCACAGTTCACCACTGCCGGTCACACGGTGGATACTCTGGACACTGTCAGGCAGATGGTCACCGACAAATCAGCCGTGCTGGTGGATGTGCGGGAGCAGGATGAGTGGAATGCCGGCCACCTCGCTGATGCCGCATTTCTGCCGCTCAGTTCGCTGAAGGGGCCAGGACTGGCTGACGCACTGCAGCAGCTTCCGAAGGACAAGCCGGTCTATCTGCACTGCAAGTCGGGCGGACGAGTGCTGATGTGTGCTGAAATCCTGCAGGGTAAGGGCTATGACATCCGACCGCTGCGAGCCGGGTACGAATCGTTGCTGCAGGCAGGCTTTAAAAAGGCCGATTGAACGCATCGATCTGGCGACTGCACCTTGCAAAAAAATCCGCTGGCCACCGATCACAACGAATTGTGCTGTGGGCCAGCGGATTTTTTATTGCCTGCAGTCTCGTCGGGGCCACGGTGTCACGAGCATTGTCGTTCACGGGCCGAACACGTGCCACAGCAATCAGACCTGCGGCTGCCAGCCTTCGGCATACTCGCGCGACCAGAGTTTCATGGCGGCGTCATTGTTCAGGACTCGCCCGTTGCCCGGATCACAGGTCAAAGTATCGCCGGTACGGTGAGCAATGTTTCCGAGGTGACACAGCAGCGTGGACTTGTGTCCCTGTTCAATTTCTGAATTCAGCATCGTCGGATCATTTCGCCGAATCGCCGCGACGAAATTTTCCGCATGCGCGCGCATGCCGTCCGCTCCGTCCTGCTTTTCCACTTCCTTGCCTCTGGCATCGAGGATGGTGTAGCCGGAGTCATTCAGTTTCATGGAACCCTCTTCACCGTGGAAACTGACACCAAAGCCACTGCCGTCCATCCCGTGACGATTGCAGCTGAGGCATTCCCAGACGATCTGTCGCCGATCCGGAAACTCAAAGGAAACCACCTGCGTATCGGCTGTCTGCTGATCGTCGGCGAACCCATATCGGCCGCCGGATGAAACGACACGCACCGGGTAATCCACCTGCAGTCCCCAGCGGCTGAGGTCGATCGAGTGAATCCCGTTATTGCCCAGTTCTCCGTTGCCGTAGTGCCAGACCCAGTGCCAGTTGTAATGCAGCCGATTGGAGGTGAATGGCTGTCGTGTCGCCGGGCCCTGCCAGAGTTCATAGTCAATATGGGGCGGTACCGGAGCCGGAGTGCCTGTGCCGATGGAGCCCCGCGTTGCCGCATACCAGCTGCGACTGTAATACACTCGACCGATCGCATTTTCCGCCAGTCGCTGCATGGCTTTCTGAATTGTCGGGCTGCTGCGTCGCTGATTGCCCATCTGGACACACTTTCCGGATTTTCGCGCCGACTGCACCAGCAATTCGCCCTCCTGCGGATTGTGACTGCAGGGCTTTTCCACGTAGGCGTGTTTTCCGGCTGCGCAGGCGAGTATGCCGGCGGGGGCATGCCAATGATTCGGAGCGGCACAGATCAGTGCGTCAACTGCGGGGTCATCGAGAATTTGTCGAAAATCGCCCACGGCCCGCACCGGTTTCTCAAGCTTTGCAGCCAGAGATTCCTGCAGCGCCTGCACTCGGTTCTGATCGACATCGCACACATAACGCACTTCCACGCCCGGCAGTCGTCCGAACACCTCGGACAGCGCTGAACCGCGGCTGGCGCCCATCACGCCTACGACCACCGGTCGCTGATCCCCGGGCTCGTCAGCGCGACTGGAGGAGTCCCAAACGGATGCTGCTGCGGTCATCAGACCGGCCTGCCCGAAAAAACCGCGGCGAGATTTGGAAGGAAGGCTCATCAGAAACTCCTGAGACGGCAGGGCGGGAATGGGGCGGAGGCGAACACGGGCCGGAGATAAAGTCGGAAGTGAAATACCGCACGATGTGTCCGAGTCTAGCAGAGCGACTCGCCCGCCAGCAAATTCAAACGCAGCAGAAAGGTTTTTGAAACCGTTCGTTCAAACCGCTGCAGGCGTCGTATTCTGCATAAGACGCCCACTGTTGTGCTGCCGTCGCCGTATCCCGGTGCTGCCATCCGCGTCGCAGCTGCCCTGCCGGGACCACAGGCCACCGGCGAAAAATCTGGCAACAGCACCTAAAGGTATGCCGCCTAAGGACTTATGCACTTACGAAGAATCGCATGAACAGTCAGCGAGTTTTGGTTGACTTTCGGAAATAGCCCGCCTGGAGAGCCCGGGCAAACCTTGACGCCGCTCGGAATGTGACCCCGCCCAAATGCAGGCATATATTGGCTTGTGCATCAGTTTTTCCGAATCGGAATTGCTAGTGTATCGATTGTGGCGGCTCGAACGGTGTCCACCGACAACTGCAGAGCTCAGCCCGAATCGACAGGATGACCAACGTGGCAGGATGCCTTGCTCATCAGCCCCTGAACCCGGCTGATCAGTCGTTTTTTCAAGGCGTACTGGCGTGTTCCGAATCTGCTCAAATGTCATTGTGACCCTCTTCCTGGCGTTGAACTGGCTGGCGGTGGGTCATGCGGAAGAGTTGAAGCCGGCAGCCTGGAGCAGTGCCCCGGAAGCATTGCAGAAGTGTGAAGAGCTGGAAACCGGCCGCAAGTGGGGCGAGGCGATTCAGCTGTATGAGAAGGCGCTCGAGAGTTTTGCGGGGGATCAGTCCCTGAAGTACGGGCTCCGCCGCGCCCGGATACACCACGCGGTAGAACGCCGGTACGGTGACCTGAGTTTTCAGGGGATGCTGAACGACAGTGGCCGGACACAGCTGCTGAACATGTTTGAGGATGTCTATCGCAGTGTTCAGCGGGAATATCTGGAGTCGGTTTCGCTGACCCGATTCCTCGCGCACGGCACCGAGAGCCTGTACATGGCACTTAAGAATCCCGTATTTATTGAAAAGAACTTTCCGGATCCGGCTGCTCGGCAGTCTCGCATCAATTCCGTTCGGCAGACGTTGATCAGCACTTACTGGAACCGACCGGTGAGCGGTGTTGCAGAAACGCGGCAGGTTCTGGGCAGCGTCTGCGACCTGTGTCGCCGTGAACTGAACCTGAAGGACTCGGCCGTACTGCTGGAGTACGTATTTGGTGGCTGCAACGCACTGGACGAGTACAGCGTGCTGCTCACTCCGGATCGGTATCGGGAGCTGCACGGGACAATCCAGGGCGAAATGGTGGGGCTGGGAATT
This sequence comes from Planctomyces sp., assembly GCA_005791255.1. Taxonomy (GTDB): domain Bacteria; phylum Planctomycetota; class Planctomycetia; order Planctomycetales; family Planctomycetaceae; genus SXXK01. Next base: position 3,182 of record SXXK01000111.1, on the reverse strand, counting down.
GAAATGAAGGCTGAGGCGGGTCGTGGTATGCACCTGCTGAACGTGCTGCTGGGCAGCCCGGCTGAAGAAGGCGGCCTGCGACCTGACGACTACATTACAGACATCAACAGCACCGACTGCCGCAATCTGTCGACGGACGATGCAGCGAAATTGTTGCGTGGTTCAGCAGGTTCAGCGGTCCGGCTGTCCTGGATTTCACCGGACAACCAGAAGCATTCGGGCGAATTCACAAGGCGTCGTGTGGACATTCACAGCATCACTCGGCGCACCATGCTGGACCGTCAGCGGGGTATTGGATACATCAGAATGGAGGGATTCCAGGAAGATACAGTGCAGGAACTGGATGCTGCACTCAGAAGCCTGGAAGCCGAGGGGTTGCAGGCGCTGGTGCTGGACCTTCGTGGCAATCCTGGCGGGCTTCTGGACACGGCGGCAGCGGTGGCTGAAAGATTCATCGGTTCCGGCGTCGTCGTGTCAACTCGAGGCAGAAATCAAAATCAGAATCAGGTCTACCGCGTCACGGGGACCTACACCCGACCGTATCCGCTGGCTCTGATTGTGGACGGGGACAGTGCCAGTGCCAGCGAGATTATTGCCGGAGCAGTGCGGGACCATAATCGCGGAGTGATTGTGGGGCGTCCCACGTATGGCAAATGGTCGGTGCAGACGATCGTGCGGATGCCGGGTGAGCGTGAAATGGCCCTGCGATTGACAACAGCCAAGTTCTATTCGCCGGACGATCGGAATTATTCGGGAGTCGGTTTGCAGCCGGATGTGCTGGTCCCCGACGCGACTCAGACTCGTACCACGTTTTTCCGCACTCGAACGCCCGATGAGATCAATGCGGACCCGGATGTCGCGGAAGCCATTTCAGCTCTGCAGCAGCGACTTAGCAGAAACTGACTGCAGGCTGTCGCCAAATCCGCCGGCCTCGCTAGAATCCCACGGGCAGGATCCCGTCGTTTTCCGGCAAATCGCACAGGCGGATGGAGGTTCAGATGGCGACCAGACAGTCCACGCCACGGCGTCAGGATTCAGTGCTGCAGCCCACGATTGCTGCATATCTGATTAAAAGGCTGCAGGATTACGGTGTTCGCGACATCTTCGGAATTCCCGGCGATTTCGTCCTGCAGTTTTACGGCATGCTGCAGGACAGTCCGATTCGGGTGGTCGGAACCACCAGCGAAGCCTGTGCCGGGTACGCGGCCGACGGGTATGCTCGAATCAACGGGATTGGAGCGGTGTGTGTGACGTACTGCGTGGGTGGCCTGAGCCTGTGCAACCCCATCGCCGGTGCTTACGCGGAAAAAAGTCCGGTGATCGTAATCAGCGGTGCACCCGGAATGAACGAGCGTCGGTCGGACCCGCTGCTGCACCACCGTGTCAGGGACTTCCACACTCAGCGGGATGTCTTTGAAAAACTGACGGTGGCTTCCGCCTCTCTGGAGGATGAGCTGACGGCGTTCCGGGAAATTGACCGAGTGCTCGCAGCATGTGTGCGATTCAAACGCCCGGTCTTTCTGGAGCTGCCCCGCGACAAGGTGCTCGCACGCTGCCCACATCCACACGTGCCCGTGTCGGAAGTTGTGCAGAGTGATGCTGACGCGCTGCAGGCCGCGGTTGCTGAAGCTCGGGAAAAACTCAAGGTCGCTCGCAATCCCGTGATTATCGCAGACATTGAAGTGCATCGTTTCGGACTGCAGCGGGAGCTGCTGGCATTTGCCGAACAGAACAACATTCCGATCAGCGCCACCCTGCTGGGAAAGTCCGTCGTCAGCGAACGACACCCGCTGTATCTGGGAATTTATGAAGGAGCCATGGGGCGAGCCGAGGTTCAGAAGCGAGTGGAAAAGTCCGACTGCATCATTCTGCTCGGCACCTTCATGAGCGATATCAACCTTGGCGGCTTCACGGCACAGCTGGATCCCGCCAAATGCGTGTACGCAACCAGCGAAAAACTGAGGATCGGCCATCACCATTTCCACGACGTGCTGTTCACTGACTTCATGAAGGCGATTGCTGATCCAAAGTTCACCGTCAGGCGTGCTGCGCCGAAAATCAGCCAGCCCAAAGTCGCCGCCTGGAAGGCCGCGGACAGTCGGAAAATCACCATCGCCCGCCTGTTCGAAAAAATCAACTCCGTGCTGGACCAGCAGGTGGTTGTCGTTTCGGACACCGGTGACTCGCTGTTCGCCGCCGCGGATCTCAGCATTACGCAGCATACCGAGTTCCTCAGCACGGCCTATTACACGTCCATGGGTTTTGCGATCCCGGCAGCGGTCGGCGTTCAGATTGCCAATCGGTCGCTGCGACCACTGGTGCTGGTTGGGGACGGCGCATTCCAGATGACCTGTCTGGAACTTTCCACCGCCGTCCGTCAGAAATTCAACCCGATCGTGCTGGTGCTCAACAACAAAGGGTATTCCACCGAGAGGTTCATTCAGGAGGGACCGTTCAATGACATTCTCAACTGGAACTACCACAGACTTCCGGACCTGCTGGGTGCCGGCTGGGGATTTGAGGTTCACACGGAAGGCGACCTGGACAAGGCCCTGAGTGCCGCCTTCGCGAATCAGGACTGTTTCAGCATTCTGAATGTGCATCTCGACAGCCTGGACGTTAGTCCGGCCCTGAAAAGACTGGCGGCCAGGCTGGCAACGCGACTGTGAAGAATCGGCAGGCTTCGGCAAAATCCGCCGGTCAGGCCGCATGTTTGCCTGAATCGTTCTCCACGAGGCTGCATACGAGCCCATCGACTGGCCGATACCAGACATGAGGGATGTTTCAGCCGTGTGGCCATGAACTTCTGGTAGTTTCATGTCTGACGTGTCAGGCCAACCGGATTACTGGAACGAGGCACGGTCACCGCTGGCCAGCCTGTGTTTCCTGCTGCCATGGCTGGTCATCTACGAGTGGGGTGTTTTTGCGGCGGGAGTCAGCGACCCGGATCTGGTTCGAAACGGAGCCGATTTCTGGCTTCGTTCTCTGCTGGTGCAGGCCGGAGCAGGGCAGTTGCTGTTGCCGGTGCTGGTGCTGGGCATCCTGCTTTTCTGGCACATTGCCGGGAGGCATCCGTGGTCGCTGCAGTTTTCCACGCAGGCCGGGATGCTGGCGGAAAGCCTGCTGCTGGCTGCATCGCTGGCAGCACTCGGTCGTCTGCACGATTTTGCCTTCCACTGGGG
>SXXK01000110.1 GCA_005791255.1 Planctomyces sp. | reverse complement strand
TCTGCTGGTCCTGGCGATCGGCTGGGTGATGGGCCTGAAGGAGCCGTTAGTCCGGCTGATCGGGCGCGAGGTGACCGGGAAGGATTTGATTCTGATCCTGGGCGGCGTTTTTCTGATCTTCAAGGCGACAAAGGAGATCCATCATCGAGTGCAGCAGGCGCGAGTGGACTCTGCGGGGGCGAAGAAGGTCGTCAGTCTGGCATCGGTTTTGGTTCAGATTCTGTTGATTGATGTTGTGTTTTCGATTGATTCCGTGATTACAGCGGTGGGGATGACTGAGGATCTGCCGAATCCGATTCCGGTGATGATCACCGCAATTCTGCTGTCGGTCGGTGGGATGCTGATGTTTTCGAGGGCGATTGTGCTGTTTATTGAGCGGAATCCCACCTTCAAGGTTTTGGCGCTGGCGTTTCTGATGCTGATTGGTGTGTTGCTGGTGGGTGATGGATTCGGGCATCACATTCCGAAGGGCTACGTGTATTTTGCCATGGCATTTTCGTTTGCGGTTGAGTTGCTGCAGATGTGGATGCTGCGCGAGCCGGAACGCCCTGCCGGGACAGGCCAGTACTGAATTGATGCGGGCTGATGCGGGTGTCTGAGGTCTGTCGGTACGGGCGGGCAGAGTGTGGGGAGTCCTGATGAGTGGCGATGCGGATGTCTTTCTGAGCGAGTATTCCGGGCACGGGGTGCGATTTTTGTTCCCGGGGTATTGGGAGGTTCGTGAGGAGCAGGATGGGGATGACGTGATTCTGACGGCTGCTGCTGATGATTCATGCTTCTGGCTGCTGCGGGTGATTGCTGATCGCCCCAGTCCCGAGCAGGTGCTGCAGGACTGTCTGCAGGCACTTCAGGAGGAGTATGAGGACCTTGAGCAGCAGCAGGAGCCCCTGCTGGTAGCCGGTCGGCGGGCGCTGGGGTGTGAGGTCACGTTTTCGTGTCTGGAGCTGCTGAATGCGGCGGGTTTCTGCAGTGTCCGATCCGGCGCAGCGACCTTGCTGATCTGGTGGCAGTGTACGGACCACGAGCTGGCGGACGTGCGTCCTGTCTTCCATAAAATGACTCAGTCGGTTGCCTGGACAGCCGACAGCGGTGCAGGCACTACCGGTTGAGTGCTGGTTTCTGGCAGGGATTTGGAGTGCAGAGTTTCATGAGGTCTCCGACGACACTTCCGACATCGGCTGAGTTTGAGAAGCTGGCTGGTCAGGCGCGTTTTGTGCCTGTTTATCGTCAGTTGACATCTGACACGCTGACGCCGGTAACGGCCTGGCAGCGGATCGCCGAGGGGTCGTGGGGGTTCCTGTTTGAAAGTGTGGTGGGTGGCGAGCGTGTCGGGCGTTACAGCTTCGCGGGCAGCAATCCGTTCATGACACTGACGGCGTCCGGCAGGTCTGTCGTCATTCAGACTCGTGACGGCGAGCGGCGGGAGATACACGATGTGGATCCCCTGCTCGAGCTGGAACGGCAGCTGCACAGCTGTCGTTCGGTCCCGCTGCCAGGTCTGCCCGGATTTCTGGGTGGTGCGGTGGGGTATGCGGCCTATGACGTGGTGCGATACAGTGAACATCTGCCGAATGTGCCCCCGGATGACCGCGGTATTCCGGATCTGACCTTCGCGTTCTACGATTCGATGGTGCTGTTTGATCACATTCGCAAAGTGGTGCTGGTGGTGGCCCTCGCCGATACGACTCAGGGTGACACGGAAGAGTCACGCACGCGGGCGGAAGAGCGACTGGACGTACTTTGTCGACAGCTGGCCTTCACGGGTGAAGATGTGCAGCTGGCGGATGTGGATCTGACGGTTGAGCCCGTTCTGGAAACCTCCTCGAACTTCACTCGTGAGCAATTCTGCGCGGCGGTCGAGAAGTGTCGCGAGTACATCAGGGCGGGGGATGTGTTCCAGGTGGTGATCAGTCAGCGACTGGAATGCAGTTCACCGGCGACTCCGCTGGATGTCTATCGTTCTCTGCGGATGGTGAATCCCAGCCCGTTCATGTTTCTGCTGCAGACGCCGGATGTCGATCTGGTGGGCAGTTCACCGGAGATTATGGTGCGAGTTGAGGATCGTGAAACGACGATTCGACCGCTTGCCGGGACTCGTCCCCGCGGCAGAACTCCGCAGGAAGACCGTGAGCTGGAGCGTGAGCTGCTGGCGGACCCGAAGGAGCGGGCCGAGCATGTCATGCTGATTGATCTGGCACGGAACGATGTGGGGCGGGTTGTGGAGTTTGGTTCGGTGACACTGGCGGATGTGATGGTGGTTGAGCGTTACAGTCATGTCATGCACATCACCAGCAATGTCTCGGGTCGACTGCAGGAGGGTCTGACTGCGGTGGCAGCGCTGCGAGCCGGATTACCGGCTGGCACGGTTTCCGGCGCGCCCAAGGTCCGGGCGATGGAGATCAGTGATGAGGTGGAACCGCAAAAGCGGGGACCTTATGGCGGCGCTGTGGGCTACTTCGACTTCACAGGTGATATGGATACCTGCATCGCGCTGCGGACGCTGGTGATGAAAAACGGTCGCATCTACATTCAGGCTGGTGCGGGAATCGTTGCGGACAGCGTGGCGGAAAGTGAGTATCAGGAAACCATGAACAAGGCTCGAGCGATGCTGAAAGCCATCCACATCGCTGAAACTCAATTGCTGCCCGGGCATGCCGGTGAGTCAGGCTCCTGAGCAGCAATTCAGTGCATGACAAAACATGATAAAAGCCGGGGAGGGCCATCCCCGGCTTTTTGCTTTTGACCAGTCATTATCACTGCGTCCTGTGCGGTTTCAGTTGTCGTATTCCACAGTGATCAGGCCGTCTTTTGAGCAGATGCTGATGTCATACTCGCCGAAGCACAGATCGATTCGGGTGCGGCAGCGTGAGATTTCAAGACTGCGAAGCGGCTGCGGAGGTACGAGGATCTGCACGTAGGCCACGCGTTCTTCGGTGTCGTGGGAGCACATGTTTGGGTCACGCACGGCGATGACTGCCGGGATGGCATTGGGGGCTGCATCACACAGATTGCGGACTCGCACACAGGTTGCCAGCGGGACTCGCGTGTCCACGAATTCACCGATCTGGTGTCGGCAGACACAGACGGGGGCTGGTGCGGGCTGAGGGACGAAGACAGTGCGACGGGAGGGGGTGGGGGGCAGAACAGGTACGGCTGGCACATAGACTGGTGCAAACCCGGGCTGGACGGAACCGGAACCAAAATGAATGCTCAGTCCGATTCGGGTGTTATCGCGGGAGGAGCGGGGAGCGGGCGTGGGCTGTGGCCGGAAATAGGCGCTGCGAGCTCGGTCACGGGAGGTGCCGTTGAGGAATTCTTCGTGGCTGTCGCGGAAGTTCCGGGACGCCTCGGTGACTCGCATGTCACGACCGCGTGAGACGCGGACCTGCTGTTCGCGTTCCTGAGCGTGCTTCCAGTCGTCGCGGGACCCGGAGAAGTGAGCCTGTCGGTCGAGATTTTGCTGAACGGTGTTATGGTGATCGAAGCGTTCGCTGGCTGAGCGACTGCCGCGACCGCGGTCATCGGTCAGTGCGTGTACGACTCGCAGGATTTCCACGAGGTCGTCGCCGCTGGCAGCGTCGCAGGAGACAGCCATGATCACAATTGCGGGAACAAACAGCAGGGTCTTCATTGCCGCATCCTTTGGACGAAAACTTGTTCTGGGGGGAGGTCGGTTACCGCGACATTTGCGGTCGATGGTCCTGTATAGCTGCAGAAAGTGTGCCAAAGCATTTCCAATTCAACGCAATTCATTGATATAAATGGATTTATGAAAACATTGAAACGCTGACCGGCTGGCGAAAAGACATCAATCTGATGGCGCTTTTTGCGACACACGTCGGGTCTGAAGGGAAAACCGAGGGGGTGTTGGTGTTTATTCGATTGTCCGCTCGAGTGCAGTGAACTGCTCTGGGCAGGCTCCGGTCGGGGGCGTAGGATTTGATGGTATCTGTTGCAGTCTGGAGGTTGCAGAATGTTCGCGGTAGCAGCAAAACGAACGACCTGGCTGTCAGCGCTGGTTCTGGTTGCAGTCTCAGTGGCTGAATGCGGGTTGTGTTGTTGTGTGCGAGCTGAACTGCGGATTCCGCCGGCGGATGGTGTGGCGTGCGGCGGTTGTTGTTCGGCTGAGAGTGCAGCGACGGTGGGTGGGCCCAGGGATGCTGACTGCCCGTGTTGCTGGTCGCTGCCACCGGGGAATCGAACTGACGTTCGATTATTGAACGGTGCAAGTCCCTCGTGGTCAGTGCCGGCCGCCTTTGTGATGGTCGCCGTGCCGCCCTGGGTGGCACGTACGGCAGGGTTTGGTGAGCACTCGGCTTTCGGGGCCGGGAATCGGCGGCAGTCGATGTTGTGTGTCTGGAGGAATTAACTGAGCAGGTTCGGTGTGAGGCAGGACTGGATTTCTGTTTGCGTCCGAGGCTGTTTATTCAGGAGATTTCTCATGAAGAAGTTCATTGTACTGGCTG
>SXXK01000109.1 GCA_005791255.1 Planctomyces sp. | reverse complement strand
ACTGCCCGAACTTCCGGTTCAGCCATCCGCTGCAACTGCCAGGCTGCCGCCACCGGAGCACACACACCCAGCAGCCGCAGCCAGACCTCCGCCCCCGCACACAACTGCCGCCGCTCATTCAAATGCTCCTGCACTTCCCGGCCAATACGCTCGTCAGCACAATCCAGCAGCGGCAACAACCAATCCAGCCCGCTCCGACGACGCCCCTGCAGATGATCCCAGACAAACGCCCCCAGCCCCGTATGCGGCAGCAGCAATATCAGCGACTGCAAGACCCCGTCCGAAATCAATTCACCCCCGCCAGCATCCTCAATCTGCGACTGCAGCCTCAGGCCAACCGCAGCATCACTCCGGACACACTGCGACAATCCAGCCAGCACACTCAGCGCCTCGGTCAGCGACAGACGACCGGCAAAACCTGACTTTACCAGCAGTGCAAATGCCAGCTCCGCATCCCCCGACTCCGATCGCCCAAACAGCTCAGTAATCTCTGAAAGCTCAACCTGTAACTGACTGACACCCACAACCCGCAGCCCCAGCGCTGCCCACCGCCGCACGACGCGACTGCCTGCAGTCTGAGTCAGTCGCCACAGGATTTCTGCAGCACCAGTCCACACCTGAGGAAATGCGGGCGACCACTGCAGATCACTCAATGATGCCCCCGACACAAGCACCCAGCCGCTGCTGGTGCAACGGACCACCGCACTGTCGTGAAACAGTACATGCATCAGCACATAACTGTCCAGCAGGGCCACACCGTCCGACACCCCTGCGTCGTCATACCCCGCCAGCAGCACTTCACACACCGACAGATACTGACCGGCGTCCCGTTGCTGCATCCCCCGCATGATCCGCCAGAGCTTTCGCTGCAAATGACGACGCGACCGCACACTGTCACCCGCGGCCGCAGCACCAGGCCGAGTCACCAGGCGGGAGACCTCCAGACCAGTGACGATCGTGGGCCGCAATTCACGCCGCACGCTGCCGTCCAGCATTCGTGCCAAAGCCGAGATTTCCACAGGATCATGCGACTTCTGCACCGCCACCAGACGCTGACGCACGTTCGCCGGAAGCTGCGGCCTGCTGTATTGACTGCCCGCCCGCTGAACCACTCAAGGACTCTCCGGAATACCCTGCTTCGCCACCGGAACTGCTGCTCCGTTGACCACAAACTGCAGAATACGAGCCGCATGGCCGCGGCTCCTGCCATCCTTCTCTTCTGACACCCGAACATCCACCACATGCCGCCCAGCCGCCAGATCACTGGCAAACATCACCGTCCGCGGATAATGCAGCCCCGCACTGTAGCTGTGATACAGTTCCACTGTCTTCCACTCCCCGCCATCCAGACGCACATCCAGCCTTCCGGCATCCGGCCCCGCCAGCAGATAAGCCCCCACAGCCGTTCCCGAAAACTCCAGTGTCAGCAGGGCACCAGGCTGCTCACTGTAATACAATGACTCACCCAAAAATCGCTCCCGCTTACTGCCCGGCAGAGCATTCCAGTCGGGTATTCCCAAATGCCAGCCGGTTCCCGGACGCACCGACTCCGCAGGCAAAAATCCACCCTCGGAAAAACTTGATGCCAGCATTGGCTCGGGCAGCTCCCCATCGTCCTGCTCAGCACTGTCACCACCGGCAGCTGCCAGCGCCGACTGCAGCACCTGAATCACCAAATCGGCGGTGTGCCGATTACCCGCCGGCCCCGGATGAGTTCCCCCCCACGATTCCCAGGACATGGTCCCGTCCTTGATCCGATCCGCCAGCTCAGCCGGCAGATCAATCGAACTGACCCCGTAATGACGAGCCACCGCTTCATGCTGCTTCGCACTCAGCTGCATCCCGCCGGCCTGTGCCGTTGCCAGCATTTCCGGATTCACGAAATGCAGCATCACCGCTCCCGCCTCCGGATTGTGTCGCCACAGTTGCCGCAGAATGCCCTCCATTCCCCGCACGCAGCCGTCGGCATCGTGATGAGCATCCTGGTCATCGTTCACAGCAAACTCGACCAGCAGCAGATCCACCGGCCCCTGAGCCACTACGTCCCGCTGAAATCGAAAGGCCCCCGTATTCGAGCATGTCGAGGAAATGCCCGCTCGAATGAAGGAAAACTTCGTCTGCGGAAATCGCTCGGTCAGCCACTTCTCCACCAGCGGGCGATAACCATCCATCTCCGTGATCGAACCACCGAGGAAAGCCACTCGAGCTTCAGACTGGCTGGCAATCTTCGTCAGCGCACGCTGCAGGTGACCACGCACATGCACGTTGTCATTGTCCACCACCGGCAGCTTCGGCTCGCCCGTCAGCCAGCCCAGCGATGTCAGAAACACATCCAGCTGCCGCAGCGTCCGCAAATGCCACTCCCGCTGCCGCTCACCATTGACTCCACGCCCTTCACGCAGGTTAAAGAATCCATGCGGAGCCCCGGAAAATCGCCGCAGCTCACAACGATTCCCGGCATCCGTCATACGCTTCTCAAATGCCGCAACGGTCGCAATCGCAACTGTCGAATCCGCATCTCCATGGAAAATCACCGTCGGCGGCATCCCCGCCCGAACATGATGAATCGGTGAAATCTGCACCGGATCCACACCCGTTCGCGAAGCCAGTGACTGCAGCTTCTGAGTCTCCTGCTCAGTCAGCTCCGCCCCCGGCAAAGGCGCCAGCATCACGGCGGGATTGAACAAGGCCATAGCATTCGGGACGGAACTGACCGACAGATCTTCACCCGCTCCCTCCAGCCCCTCAATCAAGGCCGTACAGCAGGCGATGTGGCCACCCGCCGATCCACCCGCAGCACAAATCCGCTGCGGATCAATCCCCAGCTCAACCGCGTGACCGCGCAGCCATCGCACCGCCGACTTTGCGTCCTCCACACACGACACAGCCCGGACCTGCTGACGACTGGCCACCCGATAGTCAGCCACGACAGCCGTCATACCGCGAGATGCCAGATAACGAGCCTGCGGGAGAAACTGCTCCGGAGTGCCCGCAGACCAGCCACCACCAAAAAAGAACACGATCGCCGGCGCATTGGCCACCCCGCCACGCAGCACCCAAAGATTCAGCTGAGTCTCACCGACCTGCTTGTACACATGCCGCTCACCCTCAATCTGCGGTGGCCAGCTTTGCTGTGCCCGCACCTGGCCTGCAAGCCCCGTCAAACAGATCACAACCATCAGAAATCTGCGCATCACAGGCCCCTTCGCCGCAACATGTTTTGACCTCAACCGGATCGCCGCACATCATAGTCCGTTTGCCTCGCACCCATAAGTCAACCGGGCAAACTCAGTCCGGAACCGTCGATATCCAGCAGTATGCTCGGGAAGAATTTCCCCAGGTCGACATCAGTCCGCTTTCCGCACATCCCCCCGCGAAATCTGTTCCAGCAAATCTCTCAGCACTCGCACCCGCTCAACGTCGCTGCTCGCCAGATCCGTACGCTCCTCCGGATCCTTCCCCAAATCAAACAACTGATAATCCATTTCCGCACCATTTCGCTTTTCCAGCAGTTTCCAGTCGCCCTGCCGCACAGCCCTGCTGCGAAACTCCGGCGCCGTCCAGTACATCGCTTTCCCCCGCATCTGCCGCTGCCCCGTCAGCAATGGCCAAAGATCCTCGCCATCCCAGCTCAAGCCCTCTCCGTTAACCGCCCCGGCCAGACCACACAACGTCGGCATCCAGTCGCAGATATGTACGGGGGATTTCATCAGACCGGGTGTCAGCTTTCCGGGCCAGCTCACAACAGTCGGCACTCTGATCCCGCCTTCGTACAGCTCTCCCTTCTCACCGCGCAGCGGCCGATTACTTCCCGGCAGTGCACCCTTCGGATAGTCGTCCTCCGGATACTTCGGATCATGGTTTTCCGCCGTGCTGCCACCGTTATCACTGGTGAACACGATCAGTGTCCTCTGCCGCCGACCGATACGCTCAATCGCTGCCACGATCTGCCCAACCGCATCATCCAGATGCATCACACAGGCAGCATAGTGCCGCGGCACTTCCCCCTGAATACTCGCGGGAACCCGCGCCAACCATTCCTCAGGTTCCTTCACCGGCAAATGGACAGCCGTCATCGGCACATACAGAAAAAACGGGACATCCGCAGCGCGAGCCTCAATCCAGTCTACGGCCTCGCGACACAGCAGATCCGTCACGTGCCCGGACTCCCGCAAAAGTCGACCACCCCGATGCCAGGTTTCTGAAAATGGCCCCTCCTTGTACCGGTGATTCCACGGACCAACACCACCCGCCAGGGAGCCATAGCTGTGCTCAAATCCAAAGTGCTGAGGCCCGTCGTCCGGATGCGAGCCCAGATGCCATTTACCCACCAGACAGGTGTCATACCCCACCGCCTGAAGAGCTTTCGGCAGTGTCACTGTATCCGCCGAAAACACTCGAGGATTCTGCGGTTTCGTGACTCCAAAACGACTCCAGAATCGACCGGAAAGCAGGCCTGTTCGAGTCGGTGTGCAGAGCGGTGCCACATAGTGCTGTGTCAGCTCCTGGCCCTCAGCCAGCAGACGATTCAGATGCGGAGTCGGTACGGTCCCGCCATGAAACTGCACGTCAGCCCAGCCGAGGTCGTCCGCCATGATGAACACGATGCTCGGGCGATCCGACAGCAACTCAGCGGCAGGCGCAGACGCGGCCGCACAAATGCAGCCCAGCATCAGCAGCCAGTTCCACAGGGCTGAATTCCGAAGCAAAAAAAACGCATCCGCAAACTTCATGACGCGTCCCCGCATGACGTTTTCACTGATCCGCTACGGCCGTTCACCAGCGTCAAAGTCCCACTGCCGAGTCTTTCCGGAATTCGCCAGCTCCAGCCAGTCAATCTCCACCAGATCATCCTGAGCCGGGACAAACAGCCGCAGGATCCCCGCTTTGTCCACCGGAGAATTCACCTGAAGTTTCAATTCCACCCAGTCACCTGCTTTCAAACTAAACTTCGCTGCAGCGTACTCAGGCAAGGGCCCCGCCGTCGGTGATGCCAGCCACTGCAGTTTGCCACTGCCCCCCGAACACCGCAGTCGCACCCTCAGAACAGCACGACCATCCAGCCTGCCCGGAGCAAAACCCAGAAATGGCTCACGCCCCGTTCCCCGCAGCTGCAATACCCCCTGATTCACCTCCGCCACACAGCCTCGTGGTTTCCAGCCCTGCAGGATCGCGGCATCCTCGGACAGCCCCGCTGCCGCCGTCTGCTGACTCGCTGCCTTCTGCCGCTTAGGCTGCGACTTTCCTTCAAGCGAAGGATCATACTGCTGCGGATCGAACGCGGGATTGGGAATTGGCACCACCGCCTTTGTACGCTGCAAAAATAGTTCAATCAGTCCATCCAGCTCAGCCGCCAGCTGGGGTTGCTCGGCTGCCAGATTACGCTGCTCACCCAAATCATTCGCCAGATCAAACAGCAGCAGTCGATGGGCCCCGTCGTCGCCACCATGAAAAATACGAATCAGCTTCCAGTCACCCCGGTGCACAGAGACCGCCGGAGGCAGCCAGTCCGGCACACCTGGATTGTGCGGAAAGTACTGAAACAGCGGAGGACGTTCCCGGACTTCACCCCGCAACTCCGGCAGAAAACTGGTCCCGTCAAACTGCTGCCCCTCAGCCTCACTCAGCCCCAGACCATCCAGCAGCGTCGGATAGTAATCCTCACTCAGAATCGGTACATCACTGCGACTGCCTGGCACTGTAAGCCCCGGCCAGACCACCACCGTCGGCACTCGAGTCCCGCCTTCGAACAAAGTCGCTTTGCCGCCACGCAGTGGCCGATTGCTGGTCGGAGTCGTGCCATCGACCTCATTGTACATGTTGCCGCCATTGTCTGATGTGAACACAATGATCGTGCGATCAGACAGCTGCAGACGGTCCAGAGTCTCCAGTATAGTTCCCACGGCATTATCGAAGCTTTCCAGCATCGCTGCGTAAGTCGGACAGCGCTGCTGATCATTCGGATCCACTCGCTGGCGATGCTTTTCCACAAGCTCAGCTTTGGCATTGAACGGAGCATGGACACTGAAGGCCCAGTAGTTCAGAAAGAATGGCTGATCCTGATGCTGCTCAATCCAGGCGGACGCCTCAGCCGCCATCCGATCCTCAATGTGTTCCCCCGGAACGCGTTCAGTGAAATCCTGAAACTTCCACGGCGCTACATAGCTGCCGGCGGGCCCCGGACCCGGATGATGCGGCAGATCAGTATCAAATCCCTGCTGCAGGGCAGAATAAGGCTCTGGCCCCAGATGCCACTTGCCCAAATGGCCGGTCGCATACCCGGCGTCACGCAGCGACTCAGCCAGCGTTCGATAATCGTGCTTCAGCCGTGTCACCGAGACCGGCATGACAGCCTTCTGCTGCGGCGCGGCTCGCGCCCCCACTTTTGCTGCCAAAATTTCTTCGGCAACATGGCCACTGGGCGTCGTGATGCCGGTACGAGCCGGGCTGAGACCGGTCAGAATGGCCGATCGCGTCGGTGAACACAGCGGACTGGCGGAATAGCCGCGAGTAAACAGCATGCCGCGATCCGCCAGTCGCTGCAGGTTGGGCGTCTGATGAAACTTCGTCTGACCGTAAAGAGTCGTATCGGACCAGCCAAGATCATCGGCCAGAATGAAAATCACATTCGGTCGCTGCACAGTTGTTGCTGCTGCATCAGACAACACCACCAGCGGCAAACACAACACCAGAAACGCCCCAACCACACTTTTGAGGAAACAGTATGTCACGATCCGACCTCGACACAAAAACTATCAACAGCGCATCCGCTGCCTCCTGTTCTATCGCGATCACGTCACAGATGCAAAGCAGCCACCCCTGGCATCAGCGTCCATCAGCGGTGCCAGCAACCTCCAGCTGATCCAGGCCGTTGAGGCAACGGCTCAGCCACAGTCAGCGCCGTCCAGCACGTACACCCGCGGACTCCCGTCCGCGGCTCGCCTTCACGACGGGATATCGGACGCAAAGGGGATGTGCTCGGGCTGGAATGCCCGAGCTGCATAAACGCCACCATGCGAGCCGTGCAGGGCAGTACCAGGGTGCTCCTCCGGGATTCTACGAGCAACGCCCGTACCCCACGCCAGCCAGTCGCTCACCCGCACCGCAGGCCAAAACATTTACCGTTCGCAAGTTGACGGGCCCTCGCCAATTTCCGTTTGCTTCGTGCTCAGCCGCAGCATAAGATCGGAATCTCTCGACGCTCGCCTCCCGCTGGCTGCCCCGCTGGAATCACACCCTCAGCCTCGGCAGCGGCCAGCATTCCCAGCCCCCAACTTAGTGCATGGCTGTTGCGCAGACGCCAGATTGTCAAAGAGTCTCTCAATGCCCGATTTCCCGCAACGCCCGTTCTTCATCCGAATACTTGTCCCCACGGGTGACTCGGATGGACTCCGTATCGTCGAAAAATCCAACTGGCCAGGTGTCGGCGTCGTGTTTAATCGGACCAACTACAAAGAAGTGGTGAACCGGACTGAGTTTGGCAAGACAGGAGTCTATGTTCTCATCGGCACATCCGACGACAGCATTCTGCCTGTCATCTACGTCGGCGAGGGCGATCCGGTCAGAAATCGACTGAACCAGCATTACGGCAAAAAAGACTTCTGGAACTGGGCCGTGTTCTTCGTGGCAAAAGACGACAGCCTGAACAAAGCCCACGTACAGCATCTCGAGTCTGAACTGCTGCGACTGGCAAAGGAGGCCAAACAATGCCGGCTGGATAACAGCCAGGAGCCTTTGCCGCCGACGCTCTCCGAAGCAGATACCGTCTTCGTCGAGAGCTTCCTCCAGGACATCGTAAGCATCTTCCCGCTGCTCGGACTGATCGAGTCGAAGGGCATCCGGGCGACGGGATTCGAAGACGCCAGGGGGTTTGTGGTTGTCAATGGTTCGCAATTGGTCAAAGACGAAGTCCGGTCAATCCACCAGAACATCTCCAACCTGCGCAAAGATCTGCTCGATCAGGGTGTGATCGTCAACAACGGACAGACGCTCACGTTTGCCCAGGACCAGGTTTTCGGTTCACCGTCAACCGCTGCAGCTGTTTTCGAGTGATTTTGTTTGTCATAGTTTTTGTCTTTTTTAGCTTTTGTAACGAGCGTATATTGCATTGTCTTTTCTTTCTATGAATTTCCTTTTTTCCCTTTTCTGTCATTGCTATGTCTATTCGGCATGTCACACGAATTTATCTATGGGTGCACATATGGAAGCATATTTTTCAGGTACTCCCTTGTCAGATGTCAAAGGACCTTTCCCAGCAGATTGAAAACAGACGACGCATACTGAGTGTGATTTTTTCTCACCATACAGACGTATGCACGTCGGTGCCCAATAAGAGAAGACCGTTGGAGCCTTCAGAAGAGGCGCTGCTGT
>SXXK01000108.1 GCA_005791255.1 Planctomyces sp. | reverse complement strand
TCTGCCCGATGTCCAGTCGGTCTGCAGTCGCGTGGTCATTCTGGCCGGCGGACAGGTGCGGATCAGCGATTCACTCGAGCAACTTTCACAGTTGCCCAGTCCGGCTCTTTTCGTGCGTTTTGCGGGTTTGGCTGATCGCTTCCAGTTGGCGCTTCGGGAACACGGCATCACAAGTCACATCAGTGGTCCGCAGCAGCTGCAGATTGCGGGTACTGCAGCTGACCACAGCAACGTTATCTGGCAGGCAGCATCCTCTGCGGGCTGTGTGATCCGGGGGCTGGTGCCTTCCCGCAATTCACTCGAACAGATCTTTCTCGATGCCGTGCGACAGGTGCAGCATGCCAGTTCATGATCCAGGTTATCGCACGTGGCAGGGCCCCACTGCCCCGCTCGCCACTCGCTGGATGGTGATTGCCGAGGTTGGCATTCGCCGGGCCTGGCTCAGTTCGTGGCTCAGGCGGATGATGTTCTTCGCGTGGCTGCCCGCCTGTGTCATGGGCTTTATGGTGTTTCTGTATGAACAGACCAGTGCCAACGATCCTAACGCCGGACGCACGATGCTGGGGCTGTCCCGTATGCTGATTGATCCGGGTTCGGCGGCTTCTTCGTCGTTTGCTGACGTGCAGACGGCGATTGAACGGCGGGATCAGTCACCGGAAAGCGAACGACACCTGTTTTGGTCGGCGCTTTTGACGACCCTGTTTCGTCGCTCACAACCGTTTATACTGATCCCCATGCTGGGGATCATCGTGCCTCCGCTGATCTCACAGGACTTTCGTTCCCGGGCGTTCCTGCTCTACTTCTCGCGGCCCATTACTCGACTGCATTACATCCTTGGCAAAGCCGCCTGTGTGATGTTTTTTCTGGCCTCAGTCACCCTTGCGCCGGCTGTGCTGCTGTTTTCCGCTGCCGTGCTGCTGTCACCCAGTCTGACGGTGCTGGCATCCACCTGGGACCTGAGCCTGCGGATTCTGGCTGCTTCCCTGTTGATCATGATTCCCTGCACCTGCCTGTCGCTGATGCTGTCATCGCTGGCTTCCGAATCTCGTTATGCTTCGTTTGCGTGGTTTGCCATCTGGATTTTCGGCGAACTGGCCTGGCTCGCGGCATCACGATCAGCTGCAGTCGGCAGTAATGTTGTGATCAGCTGTTTGTCCCTGTTCCGGGTGTTCAGTGATGTGACAGCGTGGATTCTCGATCCACGACTGGTGCTGGACGATATTCAGACACGGCTGGTGGTATTGGCCGCGATTTCTGCCGTTTCACTGGCTGTGCTGTTTCGCCGAGTTTCAGCACCCATGCAGATTTGAGGGCGGCAGCCATGACCAGCATGATCTCACTGCAGAATGTTACACGGCTTTACGGGACTGTTCTCGGTGTCAACGACATCAGTCTTGAGCTGCCGTGCGGGGCCTGGGGGCTGCTGGGGCCAAACGGTGCGGGGAAAAGCACTCTGCTGAATCTGCTCATCGGACAACTCAAACCAACTCGGGGCCGTGTTGAAGTCCTCGGGATGCAGCCTCGAAATAATGCTGCCCTGATGCGCAGAATGGGGTTTTGTCCCGGCTTTGAAGGCGTGTACGCCAGCGTCTCCGGACTGGACTGGGTGACATTTCTGCTGCAGATGCAGGGTCGCAGCACGGCTGCAGCGCGTCGTCGTGCCATCGAGTGCATGGAGCAGGTGGGTATGCAGGAGTCCATGGGGCGTCCGATCGCCAGCTATTCCCGCGGTATGCGGCAACGCACAAAGCTGGCTCAGGCCATTTCCCACGAACCTGAGCTGCTGATTCTTGACGAACCTTTCAGCGGACTTGATCCCATCGGTCGGTCTCAAATGACCGACCTGCTCAGGTCGTGGATTCGTGAGGGACGCAGCATTGTGATAGCCAGCCACGTACTTCATGAAATCGAGGCTCTGACACAATCTTTTCTGCTGATTTCCGGGGGCCGTCTGCTGGCGTCGGGGACATCCGAAGAGGTACACGAACTGCTGTATCAGGTGCCGATGGAGCTGCATCTGCGGTGTACCAAAGCGCGGCGGATTGCCGCACTGGTTCTGGAGACCGGTTTGGCCGATTCTGTCACCATTCAGCCGTCTCCTGTGATTCACAGTGAACACGGCAGTTCCTGTGACTTGCTGCGCATCAGCACTCGCTCAGCCGAACCGCTGGCGTCGGCTCTTATGAACTGGATCCCTGCAGAACAGGTGACCGTGCTGGAATTTCGGACGGCAGACGATTCGCTGCAATCACTGTTCAATTCTCTGATGAAGATTCACCGAGGTGAACTGTGAATGCCCTGCTGGCAATGTTTCGCTACGAGCTGCGGAAGTCGGTGACGGCCGGTCGAGTTGCCTGGTGGTTCGTGCTGGCCATGTTTCCCGTCCTGATTACCGTGCTGTCACGCTGGGTTCAGAGCAAGGAGGGTGAGATTCAGCTGGATGAACGCAACTCGTTCTGGTCGATTCTGTTATATGTTGCCATTCCGTGTGTGTGCTGCGCCATGAGCGCTCTGCTGACTGCGGGGCCCGCCGTTGCCACCGAACTGGAGCAGCGAAGCTGGGTCTATCTCGCCACCCGTCCTCATGGGATTGCCTGGCTGCTGCTGGGCAAATTCCTCGTCGCAACGCTCTGGGCGTTCACCGCGGCAGCAGCAGCCGTCAGCCTTTCGGTCCTGTTCATCAATACGCCCAATCCCGGCAGCATCTGGCTGGGCATTCTGCGGCTGGCGGCTCTGGCCGCCCCCGCATATTCTGCCACTTACCTGCTCCTGGGAGCCGTGTTTCCGCGGCGATCGATGGTCTTCTGCGTGATGTACACGGTCGGCGTGGAAGTCCTGCTGGGCTCATTTCCGGCTGTCGTCAATCGCGTGACAGTCCAGTATCGGCTGCGGTCGCTGCTGACGCAGTGGCTGCCGTTGAGCGACGAAATTCGCAATTCCACAGCGATGCAGTACACCATCGGCAGCAGCAGTGCACCCCTGCATTTGCTGTGCCTCGCCGGAATCACTATTGGTTTTATCCTGCTGGCCATTGCCCTGACGCGACTGCGACAATTTACGACAGCGGCCGAGAGTGACCTGTGACAGGGCACTCAGAGTCCGTCACCACAGGTGCCAGCTGCCTGTCCGGATGATATACAGTCCCAGCAGCAGATTTGTGGCAGCGTGCGCCACCACGCAGGCCCACAGATTTCCCGTCCGCTGCCACAGCAGATTCATTCCCGAGACCCACACGACTGCGGCCAGGATCTCAGGATGCATGGCAGTGAACACCGCCAGTACGATGAGAAAACTGCTGGCCGTCATCTTTCCGGCCGGCACACGGCGAAAGTCCTCATTCACCAGCCAGGGCGCCAGAAATCCGCGCCAGCACAGTTCCTCGGCCAGCGGGACTACCAGAACCAGTCCCGAAAAACGCAGCAGCAGCCGCAGCGTTTCAGGCAGCGAAAGCTGCTGCAGATCAAAACGCCAGCCGTCGCGAGCGGGCAGCCAGTCTGCCAGATTCAGTGCTGCCAAAACCTGCCGCTGCACGCTGTCCAGCAACACCCACAAAACCACACCAACCGCCCCCAGCAGCAACCCCGGCAGCAGACCCCGGGTATCCCAGCGCGGCCAGGCCTTCCGATACCACAGCAGCACCGCAGCGGTCGCCAGCAATTTGAAACCATAGGCACCAGTTTGTGTCAGCAGCCCGTACAACTCCTTCTCAACGCTGGTCAGCAGCAGGAACACAGCCAGCGGGGCCACAAAAGGCAGTCCCGGCCAGCCAGCACCGGCAGGCGGAACGGGTTCGGGCACCACGGTCGACGAGGGATTTGCAGCTGATTGGTTCATGGAGAAAGAATCACGAAAAAGACGTTGGAGTTCAGGAATCGTGTCGAATCTGAGACTTTGTGGCAGAAAATCAACGCAGGAATTCATCGGGATTTGTGTTCATCGCTTCGTAAAGTCCTCCACTCCGTCCAGCACCATTTGCACAGACATCATGATCAGCATCAGCACGATCGTCTGCAACATTGCCCCGCCCCTTCACAAGCCTCCAAAGTTCTCCCCGTCGCCCATCGGTGACCAGTCATCAGGCCCGTCGGACAGTCCCGACTCGCTTTCGTCCGTTGTGGGAAAACGCCCGGCCTGCCACACCGGACCCGGAATATCGGTGTACGTCGATTCCAGTTCCTGCACCTCCCGCACCTCAGGCGACAGTGAGTAGCACTGCGCCTGATACTTCAGTGCAATTTCACTCGCCTGCTCCTCCGTCCGCGCAAGTACGCCCCACTCCGCCATATACCCCTTCCAGTTTTCCTGATCCGGCAATCTGTCCGGATCGAGCAGCCAGAACTCATCCAGAGGCTGTTCAAGCAGACATCGGTACAGTTTCACGTTCTCAAGCGGAGGATCACCGCTGGAATCTCGCAGATGCTGAAACCACGAATCCGGCATCAGACCCGATCGCATGAGTCGTTTTTCCACTAGCTGCAGCAGTGGAGTCTCCTCCAGCATTTCCGCTGCCGTGGCAATCCGCTTCAACAACTCACTTAAACCCCGCACCGACAGGTAGTCAATTTCATAAAACGGCTGCTGCAGCGCCTGCTGCAGCGACTGCAGAGCTTCCTCGCGACGCATCTGATAACTCCAGCAGAGCGCCTGCACCACATCCAGATGCCAGCCCCCGGTGTCCGTTACGCCACGCTCAATCTGCACACACTCCAAGGCCCGATCGTAGTTTCCGAGTTCAAAAAAGCAGACACCGCGGTAGTAGTTCACCCATGCAACCACACCGGCCTGTGATTCGTATCGCTCGAGGTATGTGAGCGAGGCCTGATACTGCCCCTCGCGAAATGCCAGCATTCCGGCATCAAAGGCGGCCTGCTGATCCTGACTGCCCTCCCGCAGACTGAGATCCAGCACATGCAGCGCATCCTTTGGGCGGTCAGTCGCCCGGTACAATTCTGACAGGTTCCGAGCAATCGCGCCGTCGCGCCGGTCGAGCCGAAAGGCGCGGGCCAGGCATCGCTCCGCCTCGCCAAATTCATACTGTGCCTGAAAGTGCTGGCCGGCCCGCAGGAACACCCGCGGCTTGTCCGGTGCCAGTTCCATCGCCCGGCGATGCAGCTGTTCCGCGCGCTCCACCGTAATGCGTTCCTGCATCTCCTCGCCACCCGCCATCCGCAGGGCGTCAGCCAGTGCTGCCAGAACCGATAATGTCACACCGTTGTCCTGATGAGCTGCGGCCAGCGAGTTGGCCCACTTCCAGACCTGCGCACCATCCTCCGCAGTGCCCACGAGGAAGACCATCAAAAAAATCAAACCGCCGGCATCATCTGCATGAGAGGCCTGAGCAGCGTCATAAGACAGAATCCGGGAACGCAGCGATTCAAACTCCGCCGGATCCGGTGACTCTGAGAAGTGATTCAGTCGTTCCCGCAGTGCTGCCACCTCATCGGCCAAAGGTCCGGCCGGCGTCGGCTCTTCCGCCGCTGTGTCAGTCGTACTGTACCCCGGGTCTCCTGCCAGCACAGACTCGCCGGACGGTTCCTCCTCTGTGGCACCCGGCGGGACCTCGCCACGATCACCGGCGGCTTCACCACTGTACTCACCATAGTATCGCGCCCAGCCTGGTCCCTGTCCCCAGACCTCCAGACCCGTCGCTTTCTGCAATGGCACCACCAGCGCGAGCGGTGACGGACGGTCCGCGTCCAGCAGCACCTGCAGTCGCCGCAGCGTCAGATAGTCATGGCTGGTTCGAGCTCGCTGCTCAAGCTGCTTGCCCAGACGCTCTGCCACCTTCCGCTTGCCGGCCAGCAGCTGTACCGCGATCAGTCGCAGTCGAGTCTCGAACCACAGGTGAGTCCCCCGGCACCGCTGCAGCCGCTGATCCCAGTGACTGAGCAGCTGCTCAGCCTCTTCCCAGTCCTCCGCCTGAGTTACCAGCAGGGCCTGATTGAGTCTCATGCCGTGGTCAAACAACGGGCATTCGTCCGCACCAGGCAGCAAGCCGGCCAGCGGACCTTCCAGAAACTGCGGCGGACGACAGCCCGACAGCAGAATTGACTCCCGAATCATACCGACGCGAATCCGTGCCTCCACCTGCATCGGCACAGTCTCTGCCCCAGCCAGCTCCAGGGCCAGCTCACTGCCCGCAATTGCACGATCAAATCGTCCGTGCAGCGCGTCCAGCCAGGCAAGACGGATCTGTGCCAGCCAGCGACGGTCGCCACGATTCGACCAGTCCCCCTCCTGCTCCATCACCAGCCGGCACTGATGAGCCGCAATTTCCGCATCGTCCGCCGCCAGGTACACATCGCTGGCATATTCACGGAAGCAATTGATACACCCCAGCTTGCCCGTGCGACGGCAGATCTGCAGCCCGTCCGCTATACAGGCATGCATTCCCTCAGAATTGTAGCCCTCCAGCTGCCCCGTTGCCTCCGCCAGATTCTCGTAGGCACAGCTGCTCAGCGACTGCACGAACGACTCGTACTCCTCACGCGGCAGGTCAGGCTGAATCTGCCGCACCTGCTCTTCGTTCTCCAGCAGCGCGATCAGCTCCACAGCACGCTCACGCATCAAACCGAAATCCAGCAGATACTGGGCCTGGTCCATCTGATAGAAGGTGCCCCAGATGTACTCCGCCGCTCGCTGCTGCACCTTCGCCCGACGTCGCACCTCTCCGTACAGACGGAAGGAACTGGAAAACTGACAGCTCGGAATCAGATTGCCCGCGCGCTCCAGCAGCGCTGACAGCTCCGCCTGCAGTTCGCCACCGCCACTGTCGCCGCCAGCACCGTCACCACCACGCTCGCCCTGTGTCATGCCACACTTTCAATCCAGACCAAAACACCGTCAGCGCACCAGAAAACGCTTCGCATCACTGACCGTTTTCGGGTCCTTCTGCTCCAGCTCCTTCAGCAGCGCGTCCGCACGCACCGCCGAATCAGGACGAACCTCAACACCGTCCGCCCCCTTCTCACCCTTCTCCTGACTGCAGTAATACAAATACCGCACGATCGCCCGTCGAATGGCCGGAATCGCGAACTTTTCGTCCGCATACATCGCCATCAGTCGATCCTGCACACTCCAGTCCTTCCAGCGTGCCAGGTCCGTAATCACCAGATCCGCCAGTTCCTGCCGTTCCAGCAGAATTCGCATCGACGCTTTCAACCGCTCCTGAGAAATCCGCTCCGGCTCGTACGTCCACATAAACCGCAGCGCCTGCATCACCGCATACGTCTCACTGAACGGCAACGGGACTTCCTTGCCCGAGGCATCCTGCGCCACCTTCGTACGCATCTTGCCGTCCTCCAGAACCTTCAAACCCTCCTCACCACGCAGCAGCATGTAACCAGCCATCACGCCCTCAATCCCCAGACGGAAATCCGCGTCCAGAGTCATGATCCTGCGCTCCAGCACCGCT
Organism: Planctomyces sp.; assembly: GCA_005791255.1. GTDB lineage: Bacteria > Planctomycetota > Planctomycetia > Planctomycetales > Planctomycetaceae > SXXK01. The sequence continues at coordinate 15,867 of SXXK01000108.1, read as the reverse complement.
GCATCCTCCGGCTTTCCGCACAAGCCAGCCATCAATCCGTAAAAGCCCACGCGGGTCACCGACACCTTCGGATCGTTCAGCCAGCCGAGTATTTTTTCACGAGGCAAGCGGTCCTTCAGCGGTTTAATCACGGCGTAAGGAGCCGCTGCAAATTCGGCAAAAGCGTCATTTGAAATCGTCATGTCCGACGATTCAAAAAACGGGATGAAATATTCCAGCCGCTGCGACTGCTGAGCCACGTCCGTGGTCGGCAGAGGCATCTTCGACAGATACTGCCATGCGGCTGCTGTGGCTTCCGCAGGAGCATGCCAGTCCTCGAGCCGCTCCTCAGGACCCATCAAAGTGAATGTGGCCCCTTCGGCCGCCGCCACGTACTGCGGAATCTCAAGGACCTGTCCCTTCTGAAATTTCGCGCCCTTTGAAAAGGCAATCTCCAAAACCTCGAAACGACTGCTGCCCGCCGTCACCTCCGTCGACTTCACCCCGCCCAGATACCTGCCCAGCAGCAGATGATCACACATCTGAATCTGTTCAGCCATCACCAGCGTCGGAGCATCACAGAAGGGGCATAACACCGCGGCTATCACCGGCCCGGACAAACTGCTGATCAACAGTCCCAGCAACATCACCAACGCTGACCTCAACATGTCCTGCCTCACTCTCTCTCGTGTTCCCAGACCCCAAAACAGCAGTTCTCAGTGTTCAGCCGCGAGCCGCCGCTTACTGCAGCACCTTCGCCTGCTCAATCCGATACAAACGAGACAACTGCGGCTGATCCGCATCCGGATCAATCCGAAAAATCCCCTCCACATCGAACGGACGGTTCGCGATATAGTCCGTGGTCTCACCCTCCGCCAGCTGCACCGTCATGATGTCGTAGATCTTCGGCTGCCGCACAAAGCAGCAGATGCCGTTGTCACGAGCCAGAGCGAACTCGGTCAGTCCCGTCGCCACATACGTCGGGTACATAAATCCGCGAATACGCACCAGCTTCCCGTCCAGCAACCTGAGCCACTCCGGAAAATGTTCCACCGCATTCGCCGGCACAGGCTCCATATTCAGCACCTTCAGCAGGTCGATGTCGTCATAGCTGACACGCACCGCCTCGCTGGGACGTTCACGGCGAAAGCGTTTCTGCGGCACCAGCAGCTGAATCTGACGCACCTCCCCCGCTGCACCATTGTCAATCGCCGGTCGGTCGGCTGGCCCGGAAAGGCCCGACTGAGCCGAGATGACCTCAGCCCCCGACACCACTGCGTCCGCACCCTCGCCAACCACCGGCTGGTCACCCGCCACGGGCTGCACTGCCTCGGCAGCGACGGGTGCGGTCGCCCCCGCTGCCGCACTGGTGTTGGGAGTGGTTGCAGCCGACTGCGGTGCAGTAACCGCCGGTTCCGATACCGTAAAAGGCGCTGGCTGCTGTAGGCCGGCCGCGGCTTCAGGCACGGGTGCCGCCGGGGTTACCGGGGCTGCCGGCTGAGCGACCGCAGAGACTTCCGGTGACTTTGTTTCAGGCTGAAATGTCTGATACTGGTCCGTACCGCTGCCACTGCAGCCCGCAAGCAGACCACAACAGGACAGCAGCATCGAAAACCGTACCAGCGCACTCACGAGAAAGCTCCTTCCAGCCCACAGGACCGTCCACACAGCCGGCTGGAATTATCCCGTGTGCGGGGGCAAATGACCAGCGGAATCCCGTGGGCAGGATGACACTGGGCGGGAATTCCCCGGAAAAGCCGACTTCCACCGGAGTAACCAGAGGACTCAGATCAGAAGTCCGCGTGCCCTGGAGTCCGCGGGAAGGGGATCACGTCCCGGATATTCGTCATCCCCGTAATCAGCAGCACCGCCCGCTCAAGTCCGAGACCAAATCCGGAATGCGGCACAGTGCCATATTTCCGCAGGTCTGTGTACCACCAGTAATCGTCCGGATTCAAATGACACTCGCCCATCCGCTGCACCAGCACGTCCAGACGCTCCTCACGCTGACTGCCGCCAATGATCTCACCCACCCCGGGTACCAGGACGTCCATCGCCCGCACCGTCTTCCCGTCCTCGTTGCAGCGCATGTAAAACGGTTTCAGCGTTCGCGGGTAGTTGAACAGAATCACCGGCTGACCAAAATGTTCCTCCGTCAGAAATCGCTCATGCTCCGTCTGCAGGTCACTGCCCCACTCCACCGCATAATCAAATTTCCGACCGCTGTTCCGGATGATCTCAATGGCCTCCGTATACGGCAGTCGAATGAAATCCTTCGAACGAATGGTTTCCAGTCGAGCCATCACGCCCTGATCAATCCGCTGACTGAAGAATTCCATGTCTTCCGCACAATGCTCAAGCACATCACTCACCATGGTGCGAATGAAGGACTCGGCCAGCGCCATGTTGTCCTCCAGGTCGTAAAACGGCATCTCCGGCTCGACCATCCAGAACTCCGCCAGATGCCGAGTCGTATTGCTGTTTTCGGCACGAAACGTCGGACCAAATGTGTAACAGTCGCCGATCGCAGTCGCATAAGTCTCAGCCTCCAGCTGTCCACTGACGGTCAGTGACGCCGGCTTGCCGAAAAAGTCCTGCTTCCAGTCAATGGACTCGATCTGCTTGCGAGCCAGCATGGCCAGATCCAGAGTCGTCACCTGAAACATTTCGCCCGCACCCTCGCAGTCCGATGTGGTGATGATCGGAGTATTCAGGTAGAGGAAGCCGCGATTCTGAAAGAACGAGTGAATCGACCAGCTGATGCGATTCCGCACTCGCGCGACAGCACCAAAGGTGTTCGTCCGCGGACGCAGATGAGCGATGTCCCGCAGAAACTCAAAGGTATGCCCCTTCTTCTGCAGAGGATACGTCTGCGGATCCGCTGCCCCCAGCACCAACAGTGTCGTGGCATGCAGCTCAATCCGCTGCCCCTTTCCCGGGGATTCCTTCAGGACACCGTCCACCGAAATACTTGCACCCGTCGTCACACTGCGAATGGAGTCCTCGTAACCCGGGACCGAATTCTCAACAACGATCTGCAGGTTTTTCATGCAGCTTCCGTCGTTGAGCTCGATAAATGAAAAGCCGTTTTTGGAATCGCGGCGAGTTCTGACCCAGCCACGAGCATTAATGGTGGTGCCCGGCTGACCATCCCTCAGCAGGGTCGCAATTCGAGTCACTGGCATGGCTTCGCTTCCACAGGTTCTGTCGACAGCAGATAAACGGCACGAAATCGGCGCTCTCGGCGAATCATCCCGAACCTTGCGGATTTGAGCAAGCCAGAACGATTCCTGGGAGCCCTTTCCGGCAGGCAATCACCGCTTCGCACACGCTCCGCGACAGCGATGCAGGCTACGCGGCTTCTGATCCAAGGTATTTCTCCAGTCGACCGGCCAGCACCGACAGAGGATAGCTCATCGCCAGATACAGGAAGGCCGTCAGCAGGCCCAGCGAAACAACCGCCTGAGTATCCCGGGCATGGATGTAGTATTCCTTCGACAGCTCCACCACAGTGATCACACTGCAGGCTGCCGTGTCCTTGAACAGGGCGATGAAGTCGTTCGTTACGGGCGGGATCACGATGCGGGTGGCCTGGGGAATCAGAATGCGGCGGATCGCCAGATTGCGAGGCATTCCCAGAGCCATGGCGGCCTCCATCTGGCCCTTCGGCACAGCCTGCAGCCCGGCTCGGTAGATCTCGGCCTCATAGGCCGAGTAGTTCATGGCCAGCCCCAGCACCGCCGACCAGAAGGCCGAAATGGAAAACTGGCTGCCGGGGATCAGAAATGCCGCGAACTCGGGAATCAGAAAGTAAATGACGTACAGCTGCAGCACCAGCGGCGTGCCACGTACGACCTCCACATAAAGTCCGGCGATTTTTGCCAGCACCCGATTCCCGTACATTCGCAGCAGGGCGGCCGACAGGCCGATGCCAATCGCCAGAGGCATGGCGAGGCAGGACAGTGCAACAGTGATGGTGGCGGCCTGCACCAGCAGCCACCCGCGTTCCCGGACAGCGTCCAGTCCCGAAGGTGAGGCCGACTTCGCCAGCAGCGGATCGGGCTCCGCCGTGACCATCGGCTGCGTGGCTGACGCAGCCGCCGCGGCAGCAGCTGCCGCTGTGCTTTCGCTGCCAGATGACTGCGTGGCGGAATTCAGCAGGTCCTGAGTGTACCTGGCCTGGGCGGAATTCCACATGCCATATCGTGCGAAGATGTTCTGCAGTCGACCGCTCCGGCGGCCCTCCAGCAAAGCCTCATTTGCGGCAGCCAGCAGCGTGGTCTCACTGCGGCGAATCAGTCCCACGTAGAACCCCTGACCAACCGGGCTGCCGACTGCCCGCAGGTTTGGAAACGCATTGCTGTAGAAGTTCCAGATGGGCAGGTCCTGCACATTGGCGATGATGTTGTCGGCCCCCAGCTCAGTGGCCCGCATGGCATCCGTCACGCCGTCAAACAGCGCCAGATCCACATCGTCGCCGAAGTAGTCGGTCGTGAATGTTTCGGCTGCAGCGCCCCCCAGCAGCGAAATCTGTCCGCCCTTGTCCGCCAGCTGCCGCCGCAGATCATCCCACGAGCCGATCGTCGTGTTGTCTTTGCGGACCAGCAGCTGCAGTTCGTAGAGGTAGTAGGGAGTGGTGGTGCCATACACCGCGGCTCGCTCTTCGCTGTATTCGAAGCCGTTCAGCACAATGTCGAAGTCCCCCCGATCCAGCATGTCGGGCAGCTTGTCCCACTGGCCCTGCACGAACTGCGCCTGCACTCCGATGTGTGCCGCGATCAGGGAGGCGATTTCGGATTCGAAGCCCACCAGCTGTTCGGGGTTGCCGGGCTTGTGAAACACAAAGGGACCGCCACCCTCCCGATCTGCGCCCCACCGCAGAGTGCCTCGCCGACGGATCACCGCCAGCGAGTCTTCGGCCACAAGATCCGCCGACAGAACAGTCAGCAGCGAAACCAGTGTGATCAGAATTCGGAAAGTTGCAGACATGTCAGGACCTTGCTGCTGCGAGCTCTGCGGCGAATCGGCCTCGGAAATCCACGTCGAATTGATTGCTTTTAGCGCTGCATTTTAGCAACAGGGCCGCAAACTCGACACCATCGGCGACTCGAAGGTGAAATCCGAGCGAAATCCTGTGGCAATCGCCGGCCCCACTCAAACAGCCGGACTCAGCCCGGGGTCAGGGAATCAAACAGGGTTCCCAGTGCGGCGGACGTGTCTCGGGCATCAATGTGCAGGCGGGTTCCCGAGGCTGTGGCAAGCGCGGCCATCCACAGCAGCACGAATGCCAGCAGATATCGCAGTTGAGCGGTTTTCCGCGGCAGCAGGGCAACACGGCTGTGGATGCTCATCATCTGCACGGCTCGAGTGTGACTGGTACCGGTCTGCGCGTGGGCTGCCAGCCAGTACAGTGTCCAGAGCTGCTGTTCGGACAGCTGCCTGAGTTCACTGGCGGCATCCGGGTACTGATTGAAGAACAGCAGAGCACCCCTGGCATGACGATAGCGAGCCGGCAGCCACCACGCCAGCAGCAATGCCATGACCACCAAAAACGCGGTACCCCCCTGCGGCACCAGCAGCAGGAAACACACTCCCACAAAACTGCAGGCCGAAAGGCACGCCTGGGCGAAGGCCGACTGGCGAGCGAACAGAATCCAGCCGATCCGGCCTCCGTCCAGCGGCCAGATGGGCAGCAGATTCAGCAGGTTGAGTGTCACCAGCCAGAGCGCGAACGGTCGGGCGACCGGCAGGGCCAGCTGTGTGTCCAGCCAGTAGATCAGGCAGCCGATCAGCAGGCCGGGGGCAGGTCCCGCCAGCAGCATGATCAGCTGATCAGCCGGAGTCGCGTCCCGCTTCGTGCCCGTAACTGCCCCGGCGACAAACGGAATGAAGAACATGTTCAGGTTCGAGTAACCTCGCAGGTACATGGCCACAAAATGTCCCGATTCGTGCAGCAGTACAGTGACCACGATCCAGGTGGTGGTCAGGTCCGGCAGTGCCGCGACAGCAATCGCTGCGTAGGCAGCCAGTGATACGGCAAAGATCAGACAACGGCGAACAGCGGAAGCCGGCGGCGGGCTGACGAGTGGCGTGGCAGGCCGCAGCGGAAACACATCCGCCGCAGGTTCAAATTCCTGACCGGATTCCGGATTGTCATCTGACTCCTGCTGCTGTCCCTGAACCGCTGAGCTGTCGTCGGACCGGCAGGAATTGTCCGCCGGAACGGGTTCCGAGCCGGCCGCGGACCCCGGTAACGCCGGCGGGGTCGTCGCCGGATTCCGGCGGCGAAAATGACGGATCAGCAGGACCAGAATCGGGCCGGATATCAGCAGCAGCCAACCGAGTTCCGGCTGCCGACTGCTCTGCAGCATCAGGAAGACGAACAGCCAGAGAAAGATCACGACGGCCCAGCCGGCGATTTTCAGGACCGGACTTCCGGAGAGTCGGGAGCTGGCCTGCGGGGAGTCCGGCTGTGGTTGGTCAGCATTTGGGGGAGGATGGGGGTAGTGTCTGAGAATCTGCAGAGTCTCAGCGAAGTCTGTGGTGTCCAGTCCTGGCGGGTTACCGGCATTGAAGCTCACAGGCCGACTCCGGATGTTGAAACAGACGACGGACGGGATTCAACTGTATGCAGCCGGAGCAGGTTGTGCCAGCACCGCAGCGACTCGCAGGGTGACCTGCTGCAGGATTTCAGCGGGCAGCGGGCCGGCGGCCACCGCCGCCACATTTTCGGCAAGGTGCTGCAGGCTGGCGGTGCCGACAATCACACTGTGATGCAGCGGATTTGACAGGGTGCAGCGGAGGATGAATTGAGCGCGACTGGTCGCCGGGGGCAGCAGGTCATCCAGCGCCGCCTGTTGCCAGATGTCGTTCAGCTGCGGTCGCTGGATCTCCGCGTCAGGGCCGCCCTGAGCAATTCCGCCGCGAATGATCAGGCCGCACCCCTGAGCTGCGGCCTGGATGATGCAGTCGGAGTGCTGCGGGGCAAGGCAGGACCAGGGCACCTGCACTGCGTCGAAGACTGCCAGTTGCAGCAGATCCGGCAGGTGGGGCAGGGCACTGGAGATTCCCAGCCAGCGGATTTTTCCCTGCTGTCTGAATGACTGCAGCAGATCGATCAGTCCTGCCTGCTGCAGTGTCCGGGCGTCGCCACCATGAAACTGCAGAATGTCAATGCAGTCGGTCTGCAGTCGCCGCAGGCTGGTTTCAAGATTCCTGCGCAGCACATCGGCGGTCCACGTGTGCCGCACTTCAAGGTGATCGGCATGCTGCAGAGGATCGCAGCCACACTTGGTGGCGAGCAGAAACTGGCTGCGGCGATGTCTGAGATATCGGCCGATCCGTTCTTCAGCGAGCCCATAATCGGGTGCGGTGTCCAGCAGATTGATGCCGGCGTCAAGAACGGCGTTGAGTACGCGTTCGGCCTGATTCTCATCCACACTGCGAATGCCCCACGTGCGGGGGCCTCGCAGTCCCATACTGCCGAACCCCAGACGGGAAACCGGGACTGTTGTTGTACCGAAGGGCGTGGTTTGCACAGAGTTCTCAAAACGCAGGAATGGCCAGGAAAAGCGGCGAAAAGCGAAAAAAAACGGAACAGATCAGGAATTTACAAATTCGACAGTGCCGGGCACCGCATTTCCGATTGTCGCCGTCGCCTGAAAAGCGGAGAATACAGGGCAGGTCGCTGCTCAGATGGTGCTGTGGCAATGACCGTCAGTTTCGCAAACACAAAGGCTATCCCATGCGCAGTGGCAATCCGACTCTGAATGAAAGCACATTTCAGGATCTGGGGGCGTTTTCTGAAACTGGAATGAACTGGGTGGACGGTGCGGCCGCGCGGTCGACCACCATGACGATTCAGGGGACAGCTCAGAAGACTTTCATCCTGCTGCTGATTGCATTTGCCACTGCCGGCTTTACCTGGATGAAGGTGATGAATGGTGGTGCTGTCAACTTTGCTGCTGCAGCTCCGTGGGTGCTGGGCGGCAGCATCGTTGGCCTGATCTGTTCGCTGGTGATTTGCTTCAAACCCACCACGGCTCCCACGATGGCACCGGTGTATGCCGCGGCTGAGGGACTGTTTCTTGGTGGTCTGTCGGCGACATTCGAAAATCGCTACCCGGGTATCGTCGTGCTGGCCACGGGCTGCACCTTTGGGACTCTGGCTGCACTGTTGCTGGCCTACCAGTCCGGTCTGATCAAAGCAACAGAGAATTTCAAACTGGGAGTATTCGCTGCGACCGGCGGGCTGGCGCTGATGTATCTGATCTCGTTTGTTGGCAGTTTCTTTGGGTTTGGTATTCCGTTTATTCATTCGTCCGGTCCGATTGGCATTGGCTTCAGCGTGTTTGTGGTGGTAATTGCCGCCCTGAATCTGGTGCTGGACTTCGACTTTATCGAAGACGCCGCCAAACGCGGGGCTCCGAAACATCTGGAATGGTACGGTGCTTTTGCACTGATGGTGACACTGGTGTGGCTGTACATCGAGATTCTGCGACTGCTGTCAAAGCTGAGCGATCGCAAGTGATTTGGGCCACTGAGTTTTTTGGCCACGGGTGAACGCACGGATATTCGCGGAGGAATGGCTGCGGGATGTGGCGGACAGTCACAAAAGTGCGGCCACTCTGCCAGGAATTCGGGCTCGAATGTTCGGGTGTGAGTTTGTTGATTGGGGTGTGTGTCTTGCTCTGTCCATCGCCGACACGGTTGCCTGTGGGTTAATTCAGCAGGGCTGGAATCGGTTTGCCGTCCCGAATCAGTGTGATGGGGCGGCCCGTGTTGGCCTGAAATTCCATTCCCGGGTCAATGCCCATGGCCTGATAGAACGTGGCCGCCAGGTCGTCCGGTGTCCACGGTGAATCGGTCGGTTCCTCGGCCCGCTCATTGGTGCTGCCAGCCACCTGGCCACCACGGATACCGGCACCCGCCAGGACCGAGCACATGGCTCGGGCCCAGTGATCGCGTCCGGCATTGCCGTTAATCTTCGGAGTCCTGCCGAATTCTCCGGTCACCAGCACCGTCGTCGAATCCAGCAGCCCTCGCTGCCGCAGACGCTCGAAAAAGGCAGACAGCCCCTGATCCAGAGGTGGCAGCAGCCTGTCGGCCAGAGCATTGAAATTGTCCTGGTGCGTATCCCATTGATCCAGAATCACGGTCACGAAACGAACCCCCGCTTCAATCAGGCGAGCTGTCATCAGCAGGGACTGTCCGTATTCGTGCCGCCCAAAGCGGAGTGATTCTTCGTCTGTTTCCAGCCTGAGATCCAGTGCATCCCGACAGCGTGGTGAACTGATCAGCTCAAACGCCTGCTTTGAGTACTGATCCAGGCCTCTGACCTGTTCATCCAGCGACTCAAGGCCCCGATAGAAAATGTCGAGGTCTTTGGCCAGTGCAGCGCGTGAACGGTAGCGGTCGATCGTCATGCCATCGCTGAGTGAGATTCCGCGCATCCGGAACGGCATGCCATACTGAGGTTTCTCACCGGTCGACATTGGTCCAAATTCGGGGCCCAGAAACCCGGCATCGCCGAGTGCTTCGTCGATCGAGATGAAACGGGGCAGATCCACTGGCCCTCGTTTTTGATGGCTGACGACACTGCCGTACATTGGGTAATGGACCGTCTGTCCGGGGCGATTTCCGGTCAGCAGGTAACTGGTTCCGATTCCGTGATCAGCCAGATTGTGGGTGATTCCGCGAATCAGGGACCAGTTTTCGGCCTGTCGGGCCAGCCTCGGCAGATGTTCGCAAATCTCCAGACCGGGCACACTGGTGGCGATCGGTCGAAACTCGCCTCGGTATTCCGCCGGTGCGCCGGGTTTCAGGTCGAAGGTATCCTGGTGCGAAGGGCCACCGCGAAGAAACACGAGAACTCCGGATCGTTCCGATGTCCCGCTGGCTTCGGCGGCCTGCAGCAGCCGACCAAATCCCAGTCCGGCAGCGAGGCTGCCCAGTCGCAGCATGGTGCGACGACTGACCGAGCCGGACTGAATCATGGTGTGTGGTGACTTGTGCACAATGTGATTCCTGTCCCGGGTTCAGTGATTCAGCAGAAACTCTTTGGTGTTCAGCAGACTCCACAGCAGATCCTCGAGCCCCGCTCCGGGTGACTCCGCGGCTGCCAGGTGCTGCAGGGCTCGCTGCCGCTCACTGTCAGCCGGCAGTCTGCCACAGGCTCGAAGCCAGGCTTCGTCGATCCAGTTGTTTTGATTCTGCGCAGTGGCTGAGTGAAGCTTTCTGATCTCCTGCAGCCAGCCACTCTCCTCGAGTGCCAGGTGCACCAGCGGGTCGTTCTGCAGGAAGACTGCCTGCAGCAGCGATGGCTGATTGACTCGTTCGCAGTCACAGGCGACAGCGCGTTCGGGTTTGCCAAAAACGTGCGTCGCCCAGGTCCCGGCCATCCGCATGGACAGATGACCGACAGCTCGCCGCGTCAGGTCCGAGCGAACCTGCTGCTGCCGATCGGATGCGGCCAGCACCTGGCGAAGTCCATCGTAGACCACTTCCGCCGGCAGTCTGCGGGGCACGGCACGGCTGAAGTTGCGGCGGTCATTCAGGTTGACTTCGTTCGGCAGACTGCTGCGCTGCCAGGCGGCTGACGTGGTGATTTCGCGGAGCAGCCAGCGGAGGTCGTAGTTCCTGCGGATGAACTCGGCCGACAGCCAGTCCAAAAGCTCGGGGTTGGAAGGCGGATTTGCGGCGTTAAGATCATCCGGCGGATCGACGATTCCGACGTGGAAGCAGGAGGCCCAGACGCGATTTACGATGGCCCGTGCAAACCACGGATTCTGCGGATCTCGAAGCCACCGCACGATCGGTTCCCGCGGATCCTGGCCCGGCTGGATGGTGACATCCCCCGATCGCAGCAACGGCAGAGTGACGGCGGTTTCCTGCGGTTTGATATAAACCTCACGCCATGGAATAACCTGTCCGGTTTTGGCGCGGGCGAGCTGTTCCGGGTTGACGGCCGTACCCTGTTCAGCGTTCCCCCCGCGCATGCCGGTCGCTCCTGCCAGCTGCTGATATTCTGCCAGCGCGTCTGCAGCCAGGCCGTACTGGACAGGTTCGAAGAAACGACTGAACTGTCGGAAATCGTCCTTCGTCCACTGGTCCCACGGGTGCTTGTGGCATTCCGCGCACTGCAGGCGAATGCCAAGAAAGGCGTGGGCGACGGACAGCGCTTTGTCGGTGGGTTTGCTGACAGTACGACGGCTCCAGAAATGCGGCATGGTCCGTCGTCCAGTGAACGAGGCCGGCTGATGTTCGCGAAAACATGCTGAGGTCTGAGCGGAGTACTGCGACCAGGACTGGCCGTTTTCACGACCTGTGGCCAGCAGGATGTCAGCGGCGAGCTGGTCCCACGGCTGGTTCTGCCTGAGTCGTTCGTAAATCCACATGTACCACTGCTCAGCCAGTTCCTGCCCCAGTTCTGCCTGCTGCGTGGGATTGCAGCCTGTGAAGTCGCACAGTTTGGTGGCCCACCAGGCAGCCATGGCCGGTCGCTGCAGCAGTTCGTCGATTTTGCGGATTCGTTTGTTTCCACTGGGGTCCGGATCCGCGAGAAATGACCGAACTTCGTCGGAAGCCGGCAGCGTTCCGGTGAGGTCGATGCTGGCGCGTCTGAGGAATTCGGCATCTGTACAGATCACCGAGGGCACCAGCTGCAGTGAGTTCAGACGCTGGTTGACAAGCGTGTCGATGGTCGCAGCAGGTGGATCGGCGGGCCAGGCCGGCAGAGGCCGGCTGGTGTCAATGTTAATCACCGGGATGGCGGCGACGGCGTTGTCATAGAAAGCAATGAGATGGGTATCGCCAAACGCCGTGGCGGTAACCAGTCCTTCGGCATCAACTGACGCGACGGCATCGTTGTTGCAGCGAAATCTGGAAAGACAGGTGACGTCTTCGCGAAGTCCGTCTGACCAGATCGCGTGCACGGTGACGGCTGCCTGGCGGCCGACCGCTGACCATTGCAGTGATTTTGGCTGCAGATCGAGTGACCGAATCGTGCGTTCCTGCTGTGCGGTCGGGGCCCCGGCAGCAATCCAGCGCAGCAGCAGATGCTGCTGCCATGACCCGGGCCGCAGCAATTGGCCACCCTCGTGGTCGATGGCGAGGGTGGCTTTCTGCAGAATGAGGCTGCTGGCAGGACTGGCCGGAGTGATTCGCCGACCGGTAGCCGACTTTGCCGGTCCGGTAAGAGCACTGTGATCTGCAGCGAAATCGTAGCCGAACAGGGACAGCGAGAACCCACCGCGACCCTGAAACGATCCATGGCAGGCGCGGCCGTTGCAGCCGAGTCGTCCGATGAGCGGTACTACATGACGCTGGAAGTCTGGAACTTCGTCGCCATTGGCTTCGTGGAATCTGCGGCTGGCCGCGGGGATAGTCTCGTCAGCGGCGACGCGGCCGCACACAGCTCCGATGAAGCTGGCACAGCAGCACAGCAGAAAGGGCAGGCGATGCAGCATGGCTCAATCCGCCTTCTTCAGCCATTCTGAGACGAAGTCCAGGTGCGCGCCGCCGTTGTGGAAGGCCTCCACTTCGATCGTGTCACCGGGTTTTAATGAGACGAGCACATCGAGCCATTTGCCGGAGATCCGTTTGACCGTGAAGCTGCGGCCTTTGCAGCTGTCGGTGTTGCCGGCTTTGCTTTCCTTCCATGTGCGAGTGACCTGGTCGGCGCGGAAGACCAGTTCGCCTTTCTCCAGATCGCGACTGATCAACTGACCCTTCAGAATGCCGCGAAAGCCCTGCATCCCGCTCGGAAAATCGGCGTCGCTGCCAGTGCTTTCCGGAACTGAAGGGTTCGGTTTCGCGGTGAGTTCTGACGAGGAAATCTTCGTTGTGAAATCGATGACGGTGAAATGATCGCTTTGAGGAACGCGGTGCAGCACGCCCGCTCGCACGGCATCACCGGCCTGCAGTTCCTGGAATGGCTGACTCATCTTTCCCCAATATCCTGCCAGAACGATCTTCTGCCCAACTGCATCCGTGGCGGACTTCGCACGGCTGCGGTCATTCGTCGATTCGATCTGCGAGACCTTGATGATGAGTTCGTTGTGGTCGGCATTCCGAGCTTCGATCGTGCCGCGAATAATTCCCGAGAAGCCGCGGAATCCATCAGGTGGTACAGGGTGGTCGGCCGGCTTGAATGCCGGCACCTTGCGCAGCCATTCACCCGGAAACGTCAGGGTCGATCCTCCCCGGTGCTGTGCTTCGAACTCCACAGTTTCACCCGTCTTGATCAGCAGCAGCTGATCGAGCCATTTCCCGGTGACGCCATCCACGGTCAGAGTGCGACCGACGGCGACCCGGGGATTGCTGGCCCGGTTGTTTTCCCAGACGCGTGAGACATAGTCGACCTCAACTGTGAAGGTGCCCTTTTCAATATCCCGCTGCTGCATTCGACCGATCAGCATGCCGCGGAACTGCTGCAGTTCCTCGGGAATCCGGCTGCTGCCCTGCTTGGTCCCAGTGGATTGAGTCGGTTCGTCCACAGGGCGGGCAGCAGTCGCGAGGGCAGTTCCAGGCAGACCGATGAGACAGAGTGACAACAACAGTCGCGCAGGCGATGTCATCAGGAGAGCTCCAAATTGCGGGGGACGGGGAACGTCCTGTGTGGGGCTGAGCAGGGGAGGGGGGACAGATACTGCAGACAGCAACACTGTTCCAAAGTTGGCACGTTCCGTCAAGGGGGCAGTGCCCGTTGATGGGGAATCCATGAAAATGTGTCGCATCGGCTTTTTGAATTATTCGCCGGCTTCGCGATGTTCACCGCTCACAGTGATTCCGCGGGCGTCCTTCACGGCGAGGTACCAGGCGCGAGCGTTCTCCGGCACAGTGGCTGAGACCCTGCCATCGCTGATCGCGGCCGTCAGTGATTTCCACTCGCGGTTCTGCCACGGACCATCGTCCTCTGTGTAGTGCAGCAGCGCTTCCCGTATATCGGTTGTGGCCTGCACTGTGGCGCTGACATCCGTTGCCGCCTGCTGCGCCGGGCCGATCCTTGCCAGCTTTTGTCCATTCTTCAGACAACTGTCTATGAACGCGTCCACTTCAGGGAAAGTCCAGATGTGTCCATGAGGCAGCCGCGGGATGATCGAGACGGTACGCAGGTCTTCCGGCACCAGTCGACAGCACTTTCGATAACTGTCCATCGGATACGCAAAGTCATTGGTACCATTGAGGAACAGGATCGGGCAGCGGACCTGAGCAAGGTAGCTGGAGGGATCAAAATTCCGCACCCAGCGCTGTCGCAGATCGGGAGTCATGGGGTTGAATCGCGGCTGAGTCCAGACACTGTTATCGGCCAGAAAACCGCAGCCGTAAACGGGTACGGCGACTTTCAGCCGATCGTCGAGGCTGGCTGCCAGACAGGTCAGGTATCCGCCCCAGCTGATGCCGGTAATACCAATCCGATTCGCATCGACGTCCGGCTGTGCTGCCAGCAGCGAGTGTCCGCGGATGACGGCCGCCACCGCATGATAGCTCCACATTTCCCGAGCCTCGGAGTCGGCAAACGGGCGGAATTTGGTCTCGTCCGACTGATCCGGACCGCCGTCCGACAGTCGACCATCAGGTCCGTGTCCAGCCAGATCCATGGCAAGTGCCGCATATCCGCGATTGGCCCAGTGCAATGCCCAGTCCCGAAACGCTTTGCCGCCGCCACCGTGAACGAGGACGACGCCGGGAAACGGGCCAGTGCCGGATGGTTGAGCATACCATGCGAAGATGCGTGTGGGTTTGCCCTGGAAGGGTTCACCGGAGTAGTGGACGGGGCGAACGAGCCCGTCCGGTGTGCCGAACTCCGCAGCCGGCGTTTGTTTCAGTGTGGGCAGATCCCACGGGCCGGTGTTGTCTGCTGCAGTCACCGGCTGCAGTATCGCGGGTAACAATACGGCGAGGGTCAGCAGCGGGAGACAGCGCAGAATCATGATTGCGGGACTCGGTTGGACGGGGGGCCAGTGGTCGGGACAGACACAGCACCGTGAAAATAGCAGACAAAGTCTCTTTGGTGAAATGTGCGGTCAGGAAGCCTGCTGGATTCGTGCTTCGCCAGCGTGGTCCGGGGTACGGGCGTTGCCTCCGATTCTGCTGCTTTCCTGCATCCCGAAAAAAAGTAACCCTTCGCAAACGGGAAAATCCCGTTTGCAGAGGGCTGCGGATTCTGTATGCACAGCGTCCGGCTGCAGCAGGCTGCTAAAGCTGCGCTTTGGCCAGCATGCGGCGTCGCAGTCGCAGTCCCAGCATCAGACTGCACAGAAACAGCATCAACACCCACGTGCCAGGCTCCGGTACGGCTGCAGACAGACTTCCAATTGTGACCGTCGCTGTGCTGAAGGATGCCGGATCAATGCTCAACTGTGTGAACGTGGGATCCAGAAAGTCAGTGAAAGCGTCATTGGCAAGTGCGATGGTGTACTGACCGCCGGCAAGGCCCCCCACGACACTCAAATCAATCCGCCCAAGCAAAAATGGTGGCTGACTGGAATTCAGGGAGACCCCTGTGCCGGTGTTCGTTGCATCGCCGAAGGTGTAGGTGTCGCCGGTGGCAGATCCGGATGTGACATTTCCCAGCGGCGGACTGGTCAAACTGTTGCCGAAGAAGACGTAACCGGGGAGTGCCTGCTGGGCATCGCTCTGAACCGCGCTGAACTGCAGTCCGCCGGCAACTGCACCGCCAACCGGAGTGATCACAAGTTTTGCTGAAAAGGAGTCCAGCAGGTCGGGGGACCCCGGTGTCGCCGTGCTGGCAATCATAACGTCGATAAAACCGCTGCCCGTGATTGTCGTGTTCTGCATGGAAACGAGTATTCCGGCGAAAACCGGGCTCGAGTGAAGCAGCAGGTACAAAGCAGCGAGGATGGTCGGATGGAGCATTTTCATCAG
>SXXK01000107.1 GCA_005791255.1 Planctomyces sp. | reverse complement strand
CATCAGCAGCGGCATCGGCATGTCCTGCGGGGCGGCGGGTTCCGGGGCTGTTTCGGACTGGGGGCGAGACCTCGGGAAGGCGGGCAGTTCCTGGGGATTGACTCCGGGAATCAGCCCATCCCGGGCGCGAGGGAATGTGTTGCGGGTGCCTGAGAGAAACAGCGCGGCATCCAGTTCAAAGACGGCCGGAACGACGGCTGCCATGTCCGGACTGTTTTCCTGTGCGGTGAGAGGAAACCTCCAGATTTCACCAGCGGAAACTTCGGCTGCGGTGTCTTCGCCATCGGTGCGTTTCTGCCAGTGCTCCTGCCAGCCGCGGAAATCCAGCCGCCGACCGGCAAAGTCCAGATTGGTGGTCTCAATGATCCACAGCATGCTGTAGTTGTCGTAGAGGTTGGTGAAGCCGTTCCAGATGAGCAGGGATTCGAGGTCTTCAATCCACGAATTTCCGTCGGACCGCAGCAGCGGTGCGTCTGCGGAGAGGGCTCCGTAGACCGAGGCTTCGCTGCGGACGGAAATGCGTGGCAGCAGGCGTTTGGAGGACAGCGGCTGCTGTGGGTCCATATCGCTGGCATGAATGAGCGGCCCGGTGTGCATGCAGGTCAGGTGTTCCGCGAAGACTTCCAGCAGTCCGCGCGCGTTTTGCATGGACCCGTCACCGCGAACATCCATGAGTCTGCCGTCGAGCACCATGCCGCAGCCCACCAGTCGAATGCGGCCGCGGGGCTGACTGGAAATGTGGAACGCATCCGCCTGGGCTCGGCAGGCCACCCGATTCAGTGAAATCTCGGTTTCTTCCTGCGGCAGTTCACCTGTGGTGCCGGAATCTCCGGAAAGCTCGAACAGTGAAGCGGGCCGTTTGGAGGGATTGGCACATTCGAGGCACACATTTTCGAGGACGACTCGATTTGTGCCCGACAGGTGAAACAGCGACCAGTGATCCACATTCTGGTCGTCACGGACGATCATCCTGAGGTCGATATCACGAATCGTCAGAGCTCCGCCACTGAGCAGGCTGAACATCTGGCCGGGTTCGAGCGAGTTTTCTGCGAGGCCATCGAATTCGAGCGTGGGGCGATATCCGTCGGCAGCCCGGACGATCAGGTTCATATCGACGATGCGAACGGGGGGCTGTGCGGGCAGGTCATCCGGGTAGCCATTGTATCGCAGCAGAATGACGTCACCCGAGCTGGCATCGGCAACTGCGGCCTTGAGAGTCCGAAATGAACGGGATTTGCGGCCGGACTGCTGCAGGATGAAGGGACCCTGTACGTCGGTTGCAGCGGGGGCCGCGACCGGTGGCGAACTGACGGGTTCGAGTGCGAGTTCGGGTGGTATTCCGAACGGGAATACCGGGGGAGTGGGCAGGCCCGGAGCCGGAATGACAGACAGTGGCAGCTGGACAGCGGAGTCGGCCAGCAGTGGCAGGTCCGAGCTGCGGGGAGTGGGGCTGCCAGGGCTGTCCGCGTCGGGTGGTGATGCGGTGGCTGCCGGTGACACTGGTGAGGCCGGTGAAGTCTCCGGGCTGGTCGGAACCGGTAGCGGAGTGACCGGAGGATCCGGTTCGCGGGGACGAAAGTCCTGCGGATTGAGAGTGGCGACGGGCAGGCCGGCAGATGCCTGACGGGACCGTGCCGTGCCGGAAAAATACTGCAGGGTCAGGGCTGTGACGCAGATTGTCAGTACTGTGGCCAGAAGCCATGCAGCACCGGGAACCCCGGCCGATCCGGCAGTTTGTCTGGGACGCCAGACGATGCCTTCCGCCGGTACGCTCTGCAGTCCCAGGCGTGCTGCCAGCTGCATCAGATCGCTGAGCAGCAGTGAGGCGGCCTGATAGCGCTGCTCAGGCACGTTGGCCATCATGCGGCGCACGATGGCAGCCAGTTCAGCCGGGACTCGGGCATTGATCAGTCGCGGGTCCGGCGGGGCTTTGCCCTGGTGATCGAGCAGTTTCTGTAGCGCCGTGCCTTCGGGGTACGGTGGCTGTCCGGTGACCATATGATAGATGGTGCAGCCGAGTGAATAAATGTCGCTGCGCACGTCGGCGTTGCGAGGATCGCGAGCCTGTTCCGGGGCGATGTAATCGAAGGTGCCGAGTGTGGTGCCGGCCACTGTGATTTCACCGATGGAGTCAGCCATGTCGCGGCGGGCCAGTCCGAGGTCGACGACTTTCACCCGCCCTGAATCCGTCAGCATGATGTTGGACGGCTTGATATCGCGGTGCACGATGCCGGCAGCAGAAATGTGATTGAGTGCCAGGGTGACCTGGATGGCGTAGTTCACGGCCTCGGCGACGGTCAATCTTCCGCGTTCGAGGATCAGGTCGCGGATGGTGCGACCGCTGGCGAATTCGTAGGCGATGAAATAGAGCCCGTCCTGTGTTCCGGAGTAGAACACGCGGGCGATATTGTCGTGATTGAGCTGAGCACAGGCGCGGGCTTCGTTGCGAAAGCGAGCGACCAGCGATGGATCGCGGGACGGGCCTGGATGCAGAATTTTGAGAGCGACATCCCGGGCCAGTTCAAGGTCCATGGCGAGAAAGACGGCGCCCAT
>SXXK01000106.1 GCA_005791255.1 Planctomyces sp. | reverse complement strand
GTGCCAGGAATATGAGGGCCGGACATTTTAAAAGTCCACCTGTAAGTATGTTGTAGGTGAATAACATATTGGGTAGAAGAGCCAAGATGGCGGCGGCAGCTAGCACGCGACCAGCCAGCTGCTCAGGATCCTGGGACAGGGTTGCCAGTTTGAAAATACATTGTTGGGTTCGTTGTATGACCAATGTCATGATTGCAAGTATTTTGAGTTTACGCTTCATCTTCTTAGTACTTAGGGCAAGTAGTGTGTATATTGATAGCGCGGCCGCGCCGTTGGCGACAATAATGGTGGCGCGGGAACGTTGCTGGCACTGGGTGATGGAGTTCATGATGGTTTCAGCCTGTCCATCGCTTTCGAGGACGGTGGTCTGCAGTTCGGGCTCGGTCGCCCCGCCCCCAAAGTGTCGCTGGTGACCCGCGGCAGGACACGGGTTGCGCCTGGTCTGTGGGCGCATCTGGCGGTTGTGCGAACGGCAGAACAGGTAAGGTTGTATCTGAATGGGCTGCTTATCGGTTGCGGTGACACCGATGTCGCGGCAGCTCAGCCGGCAGACTGGCGCAAACTGCGGGTGGGGTACGTGGGGAACGGTGACAGTTCGGTTCGCATGGATGTGGGCGAATGGGCGATCTTCACGGCGGCGTTAACGGATCGTGAACTGGCACAGTTGGCGCATCTTTCGGATGCCCCGGCAACTGGGCAATCTGCTGCAGCAATGTTCACATCTGCGGAGGTACTGCGACAGCAGCGACAGCCTGATGCGGCGCTCACGGCATTCGCAGCAACGGCAGAGTCCGGAACAGGCTACTGGCAGCAGGCTGCGCGACTGGAGGCAATGGTGCTGCAGTCCGGTGGCGAGCAGAATGTTGCTGAGGCGATGCGGCAGTGGACCGTGTTGAATACCGCGGCTGAACGGGGATCGCTGCCGTCGCGATTCACCGGCGAAGTTCTGCCTGTGCTGAGAATGCACTGTGCCGAATGTCACGGTGCGGCGTTGTGGTGCCAGCCTGCATCAGCAGGCCTGGCTGATCAGTTGCTGTCTGCCGGATTCTGGTCCGAAGTGCAGACGCGACTGGTGGACCGCAGCATGCCTCCGGAGGGCTGCCCGCCGCTGCCGATTGAGCAGCGCCGGCGGGTGCTGTACTGGATTCAGCAGCTTCCGCCACCTGACCCGTGTGAGGAGCAGTTGACGGAAGAACGCCGTCGCCGGCTTTCTCCGCTGGCTGCCGTTGGACGCAGATTAACGCGCACCGAATTCTCCGTCGCACTGCAGCAGCTGCTCGGCGTACAGCCTCAGCCGGATCTGCTGCCACCTCCCGAAGGTGCCGGTGGTGAGGGCTTCGATACGGCAGCCGGGACTCTGATTATGTCCTCGTCCACCGCCGAGTTGTTTTTTTCCTGCGTCAGTGAAGCGGTGAACCGAGCCCTCGATGAGCAGGTTTCAGCAACAGCTGATCCCCCGGATCACGTACCGATCGGGCATGTCGTGCGGGCCCTGTCGGGGACAGGAACTGAGCTGGACGTGGCACTGCGCAGATTTGTCCGCCTCGCGTGGCGGCGGTTTCCGGCAGATGCGGATTGGCAGGGGCTGTTGTCATTGCGGCAGCAATTGCTGGCTGATGGCCTGACGGATCGGGAGGCTGTCGCCACAATGCTGCAGGCTGCGCTGTTGTCTCCCAACTTCCTGTATGTGCTGGAAACACCTCCGCAGCCTCCTGTCGATTTTCGCATTTCCCCGCACGAGTTTGCTGCGCGGATGGCGTTGTTTCTGTGGTCAGGAATTCCGGATGAGCCGCTGCTGCAGGCGGCAGACGATGACCGTCTGCAGACTGCCGAGCAGATTCAGCAGCAGGTGCGGCGAATGCTGCAGCATCCGCTGGCTGATCATCTGGGACGCAGCTTCGGCCTGCAGTGGCTGGGTGTGGAACAATTGCAGGCTGTGCGCAAGGATGAACAGCGGTATCCGCAGTACACCCGGGATATTGCCAGCCTCATGCAGGAAGAAGCCTGGCGCACGGTCGCAGGTGTCTTTCGCGATGATCGGCCATTGAACGAACTGCTGGCAGCGGATTATGTCTGGGCGAACAGTCAGTTGGCGCAGTATTACGGGTTATCGTTCCCCAGGGGCGCTGTTGACTGGCAGAGGATTCCTGCAGGCGCTGCGTCCCGCGGGGGTGTCCTGACTTTGGGGGCTGTCATGGTGGCATCGTCCTATCCATCCAGAACCAGTCCCGTGCTGCGGGGCCGCTGGGTCCTTGACAGGATCCTCGGACAGCGAGTGCTGCCGGCACCGGCGGACGTTCCGGCGCTTGAAAAAACGGTCAGCGCTCATCCCGCAATGACATTGCGGCAGCAAATGGAGCTGCATCGGGACAGTCCCACCTGTCGGGGCTGTCATCAGGCGATGGACCCGCTGGGTTTCGCTCTGGAAGAGTTTGACGCTGTGGGACGCTGGAGCACCGTTCGTGACGGACTTGCCGTGGATTCCGCTGCGACGCTGCCCGACGGAACGGCCTTGCAGGGAAGCTCGGGATTGCGCCAGGAAATCCTGCGGCGACAGTCTCAGTGGCTGCCGCACTTTGTACGGAAGCTGACCGGCTATGCCGCCGGGCGGGAGTTGTTTGACTCAGAGCTGTGCCTGCTGCAGGATATCGAAGCTCGCACCCTGGCAGCTGGTGGCACAGGCTCGTCACTCATCACTGCAATTCTGCTGAGTGATATTTTTCAGTTGCGGCGATTGGTGGCAGATAGTGGAAAGGCGGTGTCCGAATGAGCCGGGACTTTCAGGAGAACCGCCGGGCTTTTCTGCGTGGAGGCGGACTGGCACTGCCGCTGCCATGGCTGCCATCGCTTTTCAGCCGGGCATTCGCAGCTGAATCAACCACAGCTCCGCCGCTGCGATCGGCTTTCCTGCATTTTCCCAACGGAGCGTGGATGCCCGACTGGACACCGGCGGACGGTACGTCCCTGGTGCTCAGCCCTTCACTGCGGCCACTGCAGCCGTTCGCCGAAAATATCACGGTCGTCAGCGGACTGGACAAGCCGCACAGTCGCACGCTGGATGGGCATGCTCACAAGACGGCCAATTTCCTGACCGGCATGCCCGTCTCGTCCACGACCGGTCGGGATTTCAGTGCCGGTGGCGAGTCGGTTGACCAGCGCATCGCCCGCCATCTGCAGGGCCGGACACCGCTGCACAGTCTGGTCCTCGGGGTGGAGCCTGTTGCCGGCGGTATTGACCCTGCCAATGGAGTGACTCTGCTGTATGGCAGCTGCATTTCGTGGCAGGGACCCAACCGACCGGTGTTGCCCCAGGTGTCGCCGGAATCAGTCTTTGATCGACTGTTCGGCCGCACCCAACAGGCTCAGCCCTCGGTGGCCAGCCGACGGCTGCTCAATTTCGTGCTCCAGGATGCCCGCGACATCGGTCGACGGCTTGGCCGGGATGACCAGGTCAAGCTGGAAGAATACCTCGACTCCGTGGATTCCATGGAGACGCGGGTACGATTCCTGACTGAGCACCCGGATCATCCACTGCTGCGGATGCAACAGTCAGAATCGCTGCAGCGTCCCGCGATGCCCGGCACGTTTGCCCGGCACCTGGAACTGATGCTGGATCTGCTGGTGCTGGCATTTCGCTGCGATGCCGTCCGAGTCGCCAGTGTGATGCTGGCCAACGACACGTCGCAGCAGATTTTTGAAATGCCGGAAGGTTGGACTGAGCCCCATCATACTGTGTCACATCATCAGTCAGAGCCGCAGAAGATTCGTCAGTATCAGTTCATCAATCAGTGGTATGTGCAGCAGTTTACCGAATTGCTGCAGCGTTTGCGGGCGGTCCCGGAAGGGGCCGGGACACTGCTGGACAGCTGCCAGCTGGTGTTCGGCTCAGGAATGTCCGACGGGAACGGACACGTTCCTGACGACCTGCCGATTGTGCTGGCTGCTGGAAAATGGACCGGATTTCCGGGGGCCCGACACCTGCAGTATCCTGATCAGACGGTGCCTCTGTGCAACCTGTACCTGTCCCTGCTCAGGAAAAATGGTGTTGCGGACAAATCATTTGGAGACAGTCAGACTCCATTGCTTTAATCGCAGGGAACCGGTTGATTGGATTTGTTCGATTGTAAGGTAAATCTAAGCTGCATCGGTTTTGACAAGTGCGTCGTTCTGACAAACTCAATTAGCGGGCTCGCAGCATTGTTTTGGTTGCCTCTTCGTAATTTTCCCACCAGTTTAACGACAGAAGCCGAAATTGCTCAAGTTCGGCTCAGCACACCACACTGCGGCTGATCGTTACTGGTGCGGTCCGTCGTCGTAAATGGGCGGAGACCGATGGCTGCACCTGATCTGATCCCTTTCAACAAGCCCTTCATCGCCGGTAAGGAATTGTTCTACATCGCGCAGGCCGTGACCTTCGGCAATCTCAGCGGTGACGGCCACTTCACCAAAAAGTGTGCTCAACTGATGCAGGAACGCTTTGGCATTCCAAAGATCCTGCTGACGCCGTCGTGCACTGCGGCCCTGGAAATGGCTGCTCAGCTTTGCGACCTCGGCCCGGGCGATGAAGTCATCATGCCGTCGTACACGTTTGTCTCGACGGCCTCGGCCTTTGTCCGCATGGGGGCGAAGCCGGTGTTCGTCGACATTCGGCCCGATACGCTGAATCTCGATGAAACACTGATCGAAGATGCCATCACGGAACGCACGAAGGCCATCTGTGTTGTGCACTACGCCGGCGTGGCCTGCGAAATGGATCGCATCATGGCGATTGCTCGCGGACACGGACTGAAAGTCGTGGAAGATGCTGCTCAGGGGGTCAACTCCTGGTACAGCGGACGGGCACTGGGCTCCATCGGTGATCTCGGCTGTTACAGCTTCCACGAAACGAAAAACTACATCTGTGGCGAAGGCGGGGCACTTTGCATCAATGATCCTGAACTGATTCAGCGAGCGGAAATCATTCGTGACAAGGGCACCAATCGTCAGCGTTTCTTTCGCGGTGAAGTGGACAAGTACACGTGGGTCGACGTGGGCTCGTCGTATGTGCCCAGTGAAATCTGCAGTGCCTTTTTGTACGGCCAGCTGGAAGAGATGGATCGCATCTCTGACCGTCGGCAGGAGATCTATCTGCGGTACATGCGGGAATTGACGCCGCTGCAGCAGCAGGGATTGCTGCAGTTGCCTGAGATCCCAGAAGGCTGCATCAGCAATTACCATCTGTGCTTTGTCCTGCTGCCAACTCAGGCACTGCGGGATGAACTGCTGGAACACCTGCGTTCGCTTTCGATTCGCGCCGTTTTTCATTACGTGCCGCTGCACAATTCGCCCTGCGGCAGTCAGTTTGCTCCGGGACTGCACCTGCCGCAGACCGAGCAGCTCAGTGCACGGCTGATTCGCCTGCCGATGTACTACGAGCTGTCGGCCGGTGACCAGCAGCTGGTAATTGATGCTGTCCGGAATTTCTGCCTGTCGCGTGTCAGTGTTACGATTTGAATGCGGAGCTCCGGTGGAACTACAGCCGTTGCCATGGGATTCGCAGTTTCTCGGATACTCCGTTGCTCGGATTTCCGGCGTCAGCAATCTGCCTGCGCTGGCCCAGGTGCGACGCAGAATGACTGAGCAGGGCGTTCGCCTGGCCTGCTGGGCCGGGCACACGCTGCAGCCGGAGCTGGCTGCCTGCTTTGTCGTGTCGCAACTGGAGCTGCGAGCGTCACTCTCAGATCCCGCTGCACCCGACTCAGCGTCTGGCGCACAGTCCGCATTGCGTTTGTTCGATACTTATGGCACAGCCGATGCCGATCTGACACTGCTGGCACAGCAGGCCGGCTGGGGCTCACGGTTCAGGATCGACCCGTGTTTTGCTCCGGAAGTCTGCGAAAACATGTACAGGATCTGGCTGGATCGCAGCTGCCGCCGGGAGATTGCCGATCAGGTCTTGCTGGCGAAGCTGGGAGCTGTCGTGGCCGGGATGACCACAGTGCGTTTCAGCAAACCGGTGGCGCGGATCGGACTGGTTTCTGTGACTCCCCAACTGCAGGGCCACGGTATCGGACGTCAAATGCTGCTTCACGTGTTGCGGGCGGCATCGCGTGCCGGTTGCACGGACGTCGCAGTTGTCACTCAGATGCAGAACATGGCAGCGGTACGTTTGTACCAGTCCGCCGGCTTTCGTCCGTTTGAAATGCTGCACTGGTATCACATTCGCGCACAGGAGCAGCCAGCTTGACAGACTCCGGCGCAATCAACCTCGCCCCAAAAATTTCCGTCGTGATCCCAGTCTACGGTTCGGGCCGGTGTCTGGCCGAACTGCTCCGCCGGGCGGATGCGGCCTGTCAGGCAGCCAGCTGCGCACCACCGCAGTTCGTGCTGGTGGATGACAACGGTCCGGGCGATGCATGGTCCGAAATCTGCAGCCTCACTGCCGTCCGCGATAACACTCTGGGTATCCAGCTGATGCGCAACTTTGGACAGCACAATGCCATCATGTGCGGGTTCAAATACTGCAGCGGAGATGTGATCATCACCATGGATGATGATCTGCAGCATCCTCCGGAATGCCTGCCGGAACTGATCAGCGGACTGCGGCTGCAGAACGCCGACCTGATTTACGGAAACTACGACAGTAAGAAGCACGCTGTTGGCCGCAATCTGGGGTCCGCAGTGATCAACTGGTTCTTCCGGAGGGTGTTTCGAGTCCCGGTGACACTCACTTCGTTTCGCTGCCTGCGGCGGGAACTGGTGCAGGCCGTCCTGCGTTATGACCTGAACTTCACGTTTATCGACGGGCTGCTGGCCTGGAACACCAGCCGCATCGGATCCGTCATCGTTCCGCATGCGGCACGGCTGGACGGGCGCTCCGGATACACGCTGCGGAAACTGTTCGTGCTGGCCATGAACATGTTTACCAACTTTTCGCTGCTGCCGCTGCAGGTGGTATCGATGCTGGGATTGCTGGCGGCCGGGGGCGGCCTGTGCCTTGGGCTTTGGTACCTGATTGCTGCCATCATGAACTGGCTGGTGGTTCCCGGGTACGCCTCCATCATCGTGGCGGTGCTGGTTCTGGGCGGTCTGCAGCTGCTGAGTCTGGGGGTCATCGGTGAATACATTGGTCGTTTGCACCTCAACGTCAATCGCAAGCCTCAGTATGTTGTTCGCTGTCTGACTGACACCTCAATTGTGTCTCATGCAGGCCGACACTGTTCAGACACTCGGCTCAACTAACGATTGAAGCGAATTTGCCGCACATGCAGTCTGTGATGCCTTGAGTTGTGCGGACTTTCCCCCAGGGGACAGATTCCGTTTGTCCGGTTCTGATCTGCAGTGTAGGGAATGCAGTCCCTTCCCCTCAGCCCCTCGATTTCGCTGTCTGTGACTAATGAAAACCCCCCAGTTCACCGTTGTCACTCCGTGCTACAGGACCGCCGCCTGTATCCCTGAGCTGTATCGGCGACTGGTGGCTGTGTTTACCGAACTGGGCGCGACGTTCGAACTGATCTTCGTCGATGACGGCAGCCCGCAGAATGACTGGCAGCAGATCGTCAGGCTGGCCCACACAGATAATCGCATTCGCGGTCTGCAACTGAGCCGAAACTATGGGCAGCATTTCGCCATCCAGGCAGGATTGCAGCATTCTGCCGGTGACTGGGTGATCGTAATGGATTGCGACCTGCAGGATCCCCCGGAGGCAATCCCGGAACTGTATCGGGCTGCACTGCAGGGATATGATCTGGTTCAGGCACGACGAGGTCTGCGGCAGGACACCTGGCTGCGGCGGACGGCATCACGCTGCTATTGCCGCATATTTAATTTTCTCAGCGAACGCAGTATGGATTCCGCCATCGCCAATTTTTGCCTGATGAAACGGGAGGTGGCGGCAGCGGTGAGTGGCTTCTGCGAACGCAACCAGAATCTGCCCATGTTCCTTGAATTGGTGGGATTTCACAAACAGGTGGTTGATGTGCCGCACAGCGGCCGTTTTAGCGGGCGGAGTGCCTACTCGCTGGCCCGCCTCTATCGGCTTGGCCTCGGAGTCATGGTGGCACATTCGAATCGCCCGCTCAGGCTGTCAATTCAGTTTGGACTGCTGTTGTCGGCCGGGGCGGTGCTGTTCGGGCTGTTCACGCTCGGCAGATACTTCTGGCTCAGTTCTGTACCGGAAGGCTGGACAACACTGGCGTTGCTGCTGTGTTTTCTCGGTGGCCTTGGGTTTGCCAATCTCGGAATCATTGGTTTGTACCTTGGTATGGTGTTTGACGAAGTCAAACGGCGTCCGCTGTACGTTGTGCGTCAGACGCTGAGACCGGTCGAATCGCAAACTGTGCAGGGGCTTGCCGCAGGAGATGTGCCTTGAAGTCGCCTTTACCAATGGCTCTCATTGGTGGTTCACTGCAATCTGCAGTGGGACGAACGCATCACATTGCCGCCCGCATGGACAACCGCTGGAGAATCGTCTGTGGTGCCTTCAGCCGGTCGCCGCACGTCTGCAGTGAAACTGCCGAGGCCCTGTCACTGCCGGCCTCGGCCGCATTTACAGACTACCACGAGATGCTGCACAGATTCGCTGGTCGGCTCGCCGCTGTCTGTGTGCTCGTCCCCACGCCGCAGCACGCCGAGATTATCTGTGACGTACTGCAGGCCGGTATTCCCGTAATCAGCGAAAAATCTCTGGCCTGCTCGCCTGCCGAAGTTGAACGCATCATCGCTGTCCGCGATGCCGCCCAGGGAAAACTGGCCGTGACCTTCAACTACTCGGGATACCCCGCGATTCGTGAACTGCGGCAGATGATTGCCGAAGGACGGCTGGGGAGTCTGATCCATGTGGCCGCTGAAATGCCTCAGGAAGGCTTTATTCGCTGGGCCGGCAGACCGTTTCAGCTGCCGCAGCCACAGCCGTGGCGACTCACCGACGGAAGACTGCCCACCGTATCACTTGACCTGGGAGTGCATCTGCATCATTTGATTGGATTTGTCACCGGTCAGCACCCGGTCAGTGTCACCGCCTGCCAGTACTCAAAGGGCCACTTTTCCGAAGTGACGGACAGCGTGCACGCGATGGCCCGATATACGGACTCGCTCTCCGTGGATCTGTGGTACGGGAAGTGTTTCCTTGGCTGCGCCAACGGTCTGCGGATCCGTGTCTTCGGGACAGAAGGCAGTGCCGAATGGCTGCAGCTGCAGCCCGAGGTGCTGCAGCTCAGTGATCGCTGCGGCCGAATTCAGCTGCTCACCCGCAGCTCCACTGATGCTGAGGTTTGCGGCCAGCCAAGGTACTCACGATTCAAACCCGGACACCCGGACGGCTTTCTTGAGGCGTTTGCCAACTACTATGCCGACCTCGCTGACTGGGTTCAATCTGACACAGAGCAGGATGGAACAGCTGCTGACGGCGGTATCGCCAGTGCCGAAATGGCTCTTGAGGGCCTGCAGATGATGGAAGCCATCACGGAATCCTCCAGATGCGGACGCTGGGTGGATGTGGGCCAGCATGCGTATGCCGTCTGATCCTTCAGGCCGGTCAGCCTCGCGTGCTCAGGAGGGCCAGGCACCACCATGGAGTCTGGTGCAGGACTTTCTGCGGCATCCGCAGCGGCGGTTCCTGTTCGGTGCCACCGCGGCAGCCGCGCAGATCTGCCGCGAACTGCCGATTGCCGGGATCCTCGATGACCATTTTCCCCGGTCGGCGTTCTGCGATGTCCCTGTGACCAGACTTTCGCAGGCGCGCCCCGACAGCCTCGTGGTCGCAACTCAGCTGGGGCGACCGGCGTCGGCCGCAGCTGCCCTGACGGCCTCCGGGCTCCGGCACTGCGACTTTTTCAGTTTTGCCCGCTGGTCAGGTCTGCTGCTGCCCGAGGTCCGCTTTTGGTCCGGATTTACTGATCAGACCGCGGCTCATCTGCAGGAGCTTGCCTGGCTGCGGTCTCAACTTGCCGATGAGCTGTCAGTTGAGGTGCTGGATCGGCTGGTACAGTTTCGCCTGCACGCCGACGTGTCGGCTCTGCACGGATTTACCGACCGGCAGACGCAGCAGTATTTCGAGGATTTTCTGGAACTGCGTCGGGATGGCGAAGTCTTCGCCGATGTCGGTGGGTACGACGGTGCCACGACAGCGCAGTTTCTGCAGACGTGCCCAGGGGCCACGCAATGCTGGTGTTTTGAACCGCACCCTCAGAATCTGCGGCTGATCGAAACCCGATTTCAGGATGATCAGCGGGTCCGTGTGGTTGGCTGTGCTCTTGGTGAACAGGCTGGCACTGCGACAATGGCAGGCCACGGCAGTGTTGCTGCCATTTCCACACACGGCACGCTTTCAATTCCCGTCCGAACTCTGGATTCACTGCAGCTGCCGCATCTGACATGGCTGAAGATGGATATCGAAGGCAGTGAAGTCAGTGCCCTGAAAGGCAGCGCACAGACAATTGCCCGCTGCCGGCCGCGACTGGCGATCTGCGTTTACCACCATGCCGGAGATCTCTGGGAAATCCCTCGGCTGGTATTGAACATCGATTCCCGGTACGAC
>SXXK01000105.1 GCA_005791255.1 Planctomyces sp. | reverse complement strand
TGCTGCCACGATTCAGACTGAGTGACAGTCTGTCGAGTGCCACAAACTCACCGTAATGTTTGGACAATTCGCTGATTTCAACCACCGGTTGGTCACTGGCCATAGCTGTCTGCTTTCTTCGAGTCAGGTCCCTGCAGGTCGGCCTGTTTTGGAGTGTCAGAAATTCTGTTCAGAAGTCATGTGAACATGCTGGCTGCCGCGTCAGGGGGCCGTTTCGGCCGATGTTTCCTGACGACTGCCCTTCAGCACAATCAGACACTGGCTGACAGCATAGTTGTCATCCTGTTCGCCCATGTCCTGATCGCTGGCTCCGCTGCCAGTCACCTCGCTGACTTCAATCTGCAGATAGAATCGCCCCTGCAGACAAGCCTGCTTTGCCAGCTCAGCCGGGATCGGAATCGTCAGCCTGCCCAGCGGACTGTCGAGCTCTGTGATCAGCTGCAGATTGTCAGGAGTCCCCGACAGGAGCCGCACTTTTCGCGAACCGGCTCGAATCGACAGAACCATCTCAGCCGAGTCCAGCCGGAACGGACGACACACTTCCGGCAACAGGTACTCAATCAGCGTATCCGATGCCGATTCCATCGCCACCCACTGTCGCCGAGGATTGTTATACACCCCGCCAAATCCGCCCGACTGAGTCTCGATGGAACGCATTGACATAAAAGGCGAAAGAATTGTGATGGGAGCTCCCGCCGCAGGAGGCTTCCAGCGAATCGGCTGCATCATCAGGGTATTCTGAGAGCGTCGCAGATTCTCGGACTGGAAGTCCGTCAGCGTCTGATCTGAACCTTCCCAGCAGAGCACCATCTGCTCGGCCGGAAATGGTTCTGTCCGATCCTTGTTGTCAAACACCGATTCCATCAGCCCCGTCCGCTGTCGCTGCTCTTCAGTTGTCAGCGTGGTTGACCAGAACTGCCCGGGGTCCAGAATATCCTGAGGCGTGGCTCGCAGCAGACCGGCCACGACCGCAAGTCGCATGCGATCCGGCGTCAGACCAGCCACCAGAAAATCCTCGGCCGCCTCAAAACCCGGGGCCTGCAGCGAAGCCACAAAGCCCTGCTCGTCAAATGTCCCCACAATCCGATACTGCTGGTCCGACCAGCGCACCGCCCGCAACCCATACGTCTTCAGACCGGATGGCTGATTCAAATGCTCCCAGTGACTGCGAGCAGCACCTTCCCAGACAAGACGCCGATAATCCTGGTTGGCCGCCTCGGCCTGAGCATCGAGGATGGTCCCCGTGTCTGACGAAATCGGCAGATCCAGCGACGACGGAACATAGACGCTGGTGTAGCCGTCAGACACCACATCGCGAGCCCCGGTACCCGCCATCATCACCCGAGTCTCAAGGACTGTATTGGGAGCCACCGAGCGAATGCTGATGCCCGCCAGCAGCGCCGGAACCGCACTGACGGCTGCCAGAGCAGGAACCACCCAGATCAGCTTTTCCCCCGCTGAACGCCGCAGGACGGCGACACCCACCAATCCGAGAGCAATCGGGAAAATACTGAGCAGCAGCAGGGCCGTCAGACGACCCGGAATCTGATAACCCACCTGACTGGCGGCATGAGCCGCTGCGGTCTCCTGACGAATCAACGGCTGCGGACG
The DNA here is from genome assembly GCA_005791255.1 of Planctomyces sp. Taxonomy (GTDB): domain Bacteria; phylum Planctomycetota; class Planctomycetia; order Planctomycetales; family Planctomycetaceae; genus SXXK01. Next base: position 15,804 of record SXXK01000105.1, on the reverse strand, counting down.
AAAGTCAAACAGCGTATCCAGCATGCGACGACACGATGCGATGGTTGTATACGGCGGAGCGCCATTGGGAGCTTCCCCGCGCGATTCAATGAATACCGCTGACTCGATCGTTGTCAGAATCACAAAACCCCGACCGACGGGAATTCGCAGCGCTACCGGCCAGCCGTCCACCGTCCAGATCACCTCGCCCGCACCCGGCTGAATCCGCAGCCAGCGCACAGGCTCGGGAAAGGTCCGAGTCACAGTGCGGACAGGGTACTGGGCCTTCGAATAGTCGGGGTTCAGCACCAGCTCGACTTTTGTGGCCGATGTCTCACCAACGAGCGTCATGGGGAAACTGTCACCCAGCAGAACTCGTACAACTTCTTCACCCACCACATCCAGTGGCAGAAACATCCGGCCACCACGCTGCAGCCAGAGCCGGATGGCATCACAGGCCATCGGATGATTGGCCAGACGCGGGTCACCGATCGTCAGGGCATCCAGAGGCTCGAGGCACTCACTGTGATGACTGACATCACGAGCCAGAAACGATGTCAGTCCGGCGACTGTCAGCTTGTTGTAACGTGCCGCCTGCGTGAACCCCAGCAGGTTATCGTTCACCGGAGCACCGTCGCGATTGTCCGGAATGTAGCCGGCCAGCCCCATGGGACCCTCAGATGCCAGCACTGAAAATGAAGGCAGCTCAGACTCGTCCTTCCGCGTGCGAATAATGCCGTCATCCACCCCGCCGGGAAAACTGAGATAACGGAAATCCACCAGTCCCTGAGGCTTCTGACCGCTGACCAGCACCGGCCAGGTCGCGTCAAACGATGTCCGGCCGGGAAGCTCCAGTCGGCGACCATACTGCAACCCGCCGGACGACGGAGTCACCACAACCAGACTTTTGGCGGTCTGCTCTGCCGGATTGGCCACAGTGGCCGTAACCGCACCCCAGCGACTGAACACAAACCGACCGGTCGCACCGGAACGCACGTTGATCTGAGGCGTCGGCGGAGCGTCAGCGGGCGCCGCAGCAGGCTCATCAGCCCACACTTGCGGTGCCGAGACCGCAAGGACCGCCAAAACACCAAACCACAGCCGGAACCAGTGCACGGTTGCGGACTTCGCGCGGAAACAATCAGACTTTGACACGCCTGCCTTGCTTTCTGAAACAGGACTGCCGCCGCACCCGTCTGCAGGGCCGGGCTTGACGTCAGGGTGGATTCGATTTTCAAATCCTGTATTCAACAGCATTGGAGGCCAGACTACAACCGTGGCAGGGCGAGTAGAGCAAAGTCGCGGGCTGAAACGACCAATCGCAGCGGTTGGAGGGGGCCTTTGGCCACGTGGCAGATGACTTCGGGAGGCGGTAAAGAGCCTGCAACGGCCGATCAAACGCGCAGCACCTCCCTCCGCGGTACCCGGACTGTCACCATCACTTGACCGAGGCGGTGCAGAGCAGTGCGGGGCTGGGCGGGGCAGGACGCAAAAAAGGGTCCTTCCGGGATTTCTGTGGGCAGGCCGCTCTCTCCAGCTCCACCAACAAAGGCAGTTCTGCCGTTCGTCTCCACCAGCCATCGGTCGCCAGCTCTTGCGAGCGACCGATGGCTGGCTCCGACGAAGGCAGAAAACCCGGCATTTTGTACAAATGCATTTGATCAATGTCGTCGAGCCGCGAGGTTGATCCAGGCGTGCCTGTCCCTCGAATGCCGGGCCTCAGCTGTCCAGTTCTCTGCGACTGGACCCACAAGAAACCCGGATGGACGCAAAAAAAGCCTGAGGTTGATTAAACAATCCCCAGGCTCTCTGGATTTGCCAGCCCGAGATACGGGCTGTCGCTGAATCGCGACGTTAAATCAATAGTAATTCGTAGCCGGATTGTCGTTGCCGTAGTAGCCATTGCCACCCGTGACACCCGTACCCCCCTTGCCCTTGCCCTTGTTGCTGATGTAGTCCTTCCGGTCATACTTGACGGGAATTGTGGGCTTCGGAGTCACCTTCAGTTTGGGTTCTTCCTTTTTCGGCGGCGTCTGGACGACAGGATTCTGCCCAACGACAGGCTTCGACGGCTTCGGAACCGAAGTGTTCGTCGGTGCCGGTGTCGGCTTTGTGCCAGATGTTGTCGAAGTCGTGCCAGCGGCAGGAGTCGTTTTTGTGCCGGTTGTCATGCTGGCTGGGGCCGGTGGAGTCGACTTGGTCGTACTGCCGGATGTTGCCGCAGCCGGCTTGACAGTCGATGCTGTCGTCGGGGCAGGGGTCGGCTTCGCCACGGACGTTGTGCTGGTCGGAGCCGGTGGAGTCGACTTGGTTGTACTGCCGGATGTTGCCGCAGCCGGCTTGACAGTCGATGCTGTCGTCGGGGCAGGGGTCGGCTTCGCCACGGACGTTGTGCTGGTCGGAGCCGGTGGAGTCGACTTGCCTGCAGTCACTGACGGCTTAGGGACAGACGTCGAGGTCGCCACGGGTTTTGACTCCGGCGCCGCAGGAGCAGTCTTAGCGGTTGTCGCGGCAGTGGTCGGTGACGTCGCCGCAACCGGCTTAGGTACAGACGTCGGCTTGCCGGACGTGCCTGCGGTCGGTGCGGTGGTGACGGGCGATTTCACACTGGGCAATGCAACCGCCGGCTTTGTCTGCGGCGCCGGAGGAGTTGACTTACCGGAGGACACTGTAATTTTGGGCGTCACGACGGGGGCGGGTGCAGCAGCCGCGGTCGACACCTTGCCGGAACCGGTGGAGACGGATCCCTTGCCTGAATTCACCGACGAACCGCTGCCGGACGGTTTGGGAACCGAACTGACCTTGATGGGCTTCAGACGAATCGTGCCGCTGGAACCACCGGATGCGGGTTCCTGAGCACCTGCAGCGGGAGCCTGCAGCAGCACTGCGGAAGCAGCCACTGCGGCAAGAAACAGATTTCTGAAGCTGAATAACATGATGACACCCTGCTGGCTAAACACCCGATCGAAAATCGGGCGTGATTCGAACACAACCGACAAAACGAACCAAAAGGACAACCTGGGGAGTAAGCAGCCACAGGTTGCTTTCAGACAACGTGAGGCAACGGCCTGTCTGTTCCCTGTGGCATCGCGACCACACAAGGGGCCAGGGGTGTTGCCGGAGTCACAGATCCTGTGGTCCGAACAAAACGCCCCTTCGATCCAGACAACCGGAACACTGCAGAATTCCCAAACATCCAGAACACCTAAATAGGGTCACCCAGCATGACGACTCAATATCAGTCAACTGAATCTCAGTGAAAACGAGCGTCGAGTGGTGGGGAAGTTCCGCAGGTAGCGATGGTTTTGGATTTGGCGATTGTGACGGTCATGACGGTTGTAGCGATTGTGCCCGTCGTAAGACTCGCGGCATCCTGTTGTTGCTGAACAACAGTCCGGACGCGGCACTGGTGTGCTGCGGCAGCATTGCAGTGATATGACCGGTGCAACCTGGAAACAGGCCTGCCGCAAACGAAAAAAGGCCACCCGAGCTGCTCGGGTGGCCTCAGTCAGTTCAGCGATCATGTTCAGATCACGGCAGGAAGGGCAGGAAGCCCGGATTCGGCCAGATCGGATCAGCAGCACCGCGAATGTTGTAGTTGCCGGCGTTGAAGGCGGACTGCACGTCCTGAGTGATCCCGAAGTTGTTGAAGATATTGTTCGGGCTGTTCAGGTTCGGTCCGTTGTCCACCTGGAAGAACGAGGCATCTCGGTTCAACACCCCGATAATTCCGTAGAACTGAGCCTTGAGGGTGTCATTGTTCGTGTAGAAGGCTCCGACATCCGTCACGTTGATCTGGTTGCCGGTATTGGTCTGGAACCGCAGATCCATCTGTGCGACGTCATCCAGGTAGATATAGTCGAAGGTGTTGGCTCCCGACGTATCCGCCGAGTCGAACGTGTTGCCGGCTGACAGGAAGCTGGCTGTTGCAAAGTCTGCTTCGAGGTTTCCACCAAACACGTTGTTCTGGACATCCGCCGCCACGTAGGCCCCGGTTCCCACATCGATGCGGACACCTTCTCCGGTCACCCCACCCCGTCCGTTGTTGCGGATCGTATTGCCCCGCACTTCGAACAGTGTGTTCTGCACCGAGTGCAGATTCAGGTAAGGCACCATGTAACCGGTGTTGCCGTTGTAGGTACCGACATTCAGGAACTGGAATTCCGGTCGGAACGGAGAGAAGTTCTGGTTGTCGTCATTCGGAGCCCCGGTGTTGGCGAGGTACACGAACCGGCTCTGGTTCATGTTGGTATCACCGCGGAAGAAGACGCCTTCTTCACCGTTGGCTTCGATGGTGTTATCCAGCAGTGAGATGCGGACCGGGTCGAAGTCGAATCCGGCTACACCCAGCTCGCGATCCCGAGTTCCGGCAGCACCATTCAGCAGCAGGCTGACACCGCGACCGGCATTGTTGCTGATCACGTTGTTCGATGCCGTGAACTGCGGAACAGGACCAATTTCCGTAACTCCGCCGTTGAACGACAGGATCGGCAGTGTGAAGTCAACAGAGGCCGTCGGAATACCGATGGCTGTACCACCGATATTGTTCAGGCTGATACCATCGCCGCCGTTGCCGGCTGCGATTCCGTTATCCGTTCCACCGATGGTGTTGTAGGAGATGTTGATGATCGGACGCGGCGTGGTTCCCAGCGGAGTTCCTGTTGTGGAGTCTCCGATGACAGTGATGGCCACACCATCATCCTCGTTCTTCTGGATGACGTTGCCTTCGCCGACACCACCCACGATCAGATTGGAAGTGGTGCTGCCGCTGAAGTTGGCCTGAATACCATCACCATCAAGGAAGTCAATCTCGCCGTTCTGGTTGAGGTCTTCGGCCGCCGTCAGCACTCCGTCGCCATCCGTATCTTCGCTGGGACCGCGGACACTGGAGGCGATTGTGGTGTTGACCACTCGCACTGTGCCTTCAGAGGTACCGGACGCATTCCAGCGGATACCGTTGCCACCACCGTTCACTCCGTTGCCGGAGATCGTGGTTTTGGCTCCGGGCGTGGAGGTTACGAGAATGTCTGAGCGACCTCCCGGAGTATCGATATCGATACCGTTCTGGCCGTTGTTCGAGATGGATGTATTGCCGAGGGCTGAAGCAGCCGCATGCGGTGTGGTTGTCGGCACCGCTGACTTGCTGGTCACTTCCAGCAGCACGCGGGAATCCTCAATCGCATTCACTGCAATCCCGTCATCCCGGTTGTTGCTGATCACAAGTCCTTCCAGACGCGAACGTCGTCCCGGAGCAATGCCGGAGTTCGGGTCGCCGATGGAGCTGTTTTCCGCGGTCTCAATCAGGATCCCGTTGCTCTGGCCGGCCGGAGACACGTCTGTGGCCACCACCGGAGCGTTATTCGAGAAGGTGCTGTTGAACACATCCGTGATCAGGGTTGAGTCACCGCGGGTGCGGAACACAGCACCGTTTCTCACGTTGCTGCTGAAGCTGCTGTCGTGGATCGTAACGGTGTTGGCCGTACCGGAATTCGGCTGGTTGGGATCCAGTCGGTCGTTGCCCTGGGTTTCCACCAGCAGACCGCTGCCCTTGTTACCCGTTGCAAAGACCCGGTCAAGATCTGCCGTTATCAGAGCAGAGCTGTCGCGACGCAGACGGATACCGTCCCCGTCAAGGCTGGCGGCTGCACCGTCCAGGGTGCCACTGACTGTGACATCCTGCAGATCCACCATGGCATTCCCGTTACCGGTTGCATAGACATCGATCCCGGCATCCGTGTTGCCGCTGATCGTGTTGGCATCAGCAGCCGCGATGCCGCCAACGACCAGATCCAGTCGGTTGTTGTCGATGAGAGCCGGAGGTACCGGCGGAGTGTTGTTCACGCCGTACAGTCGTGAAACAATACCACCACCACCGTTCCCGGAAATCTCGTTCCCCAGCACATCGGCCTTGATTGTGGACAGCGATCCGGGCACAGACAACTGGTTGGTCAGCAGACCGGCGGCACCGTTGTTGTTCAGCTTGTTGCCTCGAATGACTCGATTCGACCCCGGAGTTCCGAAGTCGACCTCGCCACCCTTGTCAACCATCAGAGCAGCACCGTTGCCAGTGTTCCCCGAGATATCATTGCCCAGCAGATTGCCACGGATCAGACCGCCGTTGGCTGCCAGAGCCTGGAAGCCGTCGAGGTCATTTCCGCTGATCTGGTTGGCCTGAGTGTAGGACGTTCCGCCGTACACGTTGTTGCCGAGGCCTCCGATTGTATGGTCCGCATGGATCTGCGCCCCGGCACCGTTAGCTTCCAGCCGCACCCCATTGCCACCGCCGCCGGTGATCTGGTTGCCCTGGATGGTGACTGACTCGGCCACAGCACTGTCGTTCATCACGATCTCGATACCATTCAGGCGAGTCCCGGCGATCGTGTTGTTGTTGAAGGTTGAGCCGAGCAGGCGGGCGTTGTCAGACGCTTCCACTCGGATCCCGTTGGCCGAGTCGTCAACTTTGGGCCGAGTGCCGATGGCGGTCACCAGCTGGGCCGTGTCGAACTGCGTGAATGGAGCTTCACCAGGCAGTTCGCCTGGGTTTGTACCCTGCAGAGAGATGGCTGCTTCCTCAACCAGTGCCTGAAGTGGCAGGTCGATGGCTGGTGTGCCCATGATCGGATTCAGGCCGCCGGGAGTCACATCGGAAGTATCGGCAATATGCCGCAGCGACAGGGCATGACCCAGTTCATGCGAGGTGACAAACCCAATGGCCCGTCGGGTGAAGGTCAGGTTGCCGGAGGTGAGAGCGTTGATGGCGTAGTCTGCCGAGGCCGCCTTGTCCACGTAAATCCCATCGTTGGCTCCGAAAGCGTTGGGAGGATTCAGGAACGGGCTGAAGCTGTTGATGCCGTTGGTGTAAACCCCGACAGCGGAAGCCCCGTTCTGCTGAGCATAGCCAGTCAGCCCCTGTCCGGGACCAGCTCCCGTTGCATTGCGAATATTGCCAATATCCGCTGACTGTCCGGCCAGTCCACCCAGATTCTGGACACTGTCGCCGATGGTCAGCACGTAGTATTCCGTGGCTCCGTTGGAGGGAGCTGTGCCGGTGTCTCCGATCACGAAGTCGATGTTCAGCTCGCGGCCCGGAGCCAGCGTGCTGAGCGGACTGTCCGCTGACGTTGCCAGGTTGCGGTAATGGCCTTCAACGGTGGCCAGAATGGCCTTCGTCACAAGGTCATACTGAGACTGATTGAAACCGTAGGCGGCCAGACCAAATGGTCCCACCTGACGCCCGTTGGCATCGGTCACCACACCCTGAGACGGGTCGATAAAGTCGAGCATGATGGTCAGGCCTGGATCGGCATTGCCACCCTGAATATTGTTGCCCAGCACATCCATCTGTGCCGTTGAGGTGTCACGGAGGTCGGCCAGAATCCCGCCATCGGTGTTGCCCAGAATATCGTTGGCCAGTGATGGCTGCGGCCCGCCGATATCGAATCGGCCCGTGCTGGCGTCCTCACCAAAGATGCAGATACCAGCCGTCTTGTTGTTGGTAATCGTGTTGGACACGATGCCGTAGTCTACACGACCGTTGCCGTTCAGATCTTCACCGGCATCCAGACTGCCATTGCCGTTCAGATCTTCTGAGACAGCGTTGAACACACCACCGTTCAGGTAGTGAATGAACACACCATTGCCAATGTTTCGGTTGATGGTGTTGTCAGACAGACTGGCCAGATTGAAGGTGCTGTTGTCAGCCTGCATCTGCAGGCCGTCAAACGTATTGTCCTCGATGGTGTTGCCTTCGATGGCAGCATTGACCGTGGAACCCGGATCGGCATTGACCGTGATCCCGAAACCGTTACCGGCGATTGTATTGTTCAGAATACCGGTCGGGCTGGTGCCGGTCGGATTATCGGCGTTGAGGGTCGAGCCGGCTCCGGCTGTCAGCAGAATCGCGGTCCCGCTGTTGTCATTGGCAGTGTTGTCAACCACCAGAACGTCGGCTGAACTGCCACCGGCCACGGACAGTCGCAACCCGTCATTGGATGCTCCCAGCAGGCCATCAAACAGGTTGTCCTGAATCTGCAGCCGACCGGAGACGTCCTGCAGAACCACAGCATCGCGGTAATTTGTGAATTCGTTGCCGGCAATCGTGGCATCCGTGATGGGCAGCGGATTCGAAATCGCTGTGCCGAAGACCGTCTGAGCCGCATTGGAGGCGTCAAACCGCAGCCCGAGCACGGAGTTGTTGTTGGCGAGCCGAATCACACTGCCACCGGCCACCATGACGGGGTCCGACAGCAGCGGAGCCTGAGTCGATCCGGCAGGAGCTTCAATCGGCAGTGTGTAGCCACCGGGAATCGGCAGCGGAACCTGCGATGACATCAGGATCTGATTGTCAAACAGCCCCATACCACCGTTGATGGTGAGGTCAGACCCCGAGTCGTCGGCGTTGGGCTGAATACGAATGATGTCGTAGGCTGCGTTGTTGGCCGCCTTCGCCAGCTGCATCGTCGCAAACGGATGCTCGTAGGTACCGTCGCCGGGAACCGTGGCATTGGGGTTCACGTGCATCAGGTTGTAAGCACTGCCCGAAGTCGGATTGACCAGAGCGAGGTAGTTGTTGGTCGTGTCGATGTTCGTGTGAATACGATTGGCTCGCACCACCGGATCCAGCAGACGCTCGCGAACGCCGCGATCACGCAGCAGTCGCTTCTTGCGATAGTTCGGGATTTCATACTGCAGACTGACCCATGCGTTGGTGTCAAATGTGCTGTCGTGGGACAGCGAGGTGTTGACAGTCAGGTTCTGCGTGATCAGAGCTTCCCAGCGAACCTGGAAGCCGACCGAATCCCCGCCGTAGGGGTTCGACAGGAAGTAGGCCCCCGGATACATGTTCATGCCGTAACGGCCAAGCAGCGGCAGCGGCCCACCGATTTCGAAGTCGCCGCCCGAATAGGCGTTGTCACGCACGTCAACTCGAGTCTGATAGATCGAATTCGCCATGAGCTGGATGCCGGGCAGCAGGTCACTGCTGAGCAGTTGGGAGTTGTCCCCGGCAATCATGTAGACGTTCAGGCGAGCGTCAAGGTACTTGCCAAGTGACTCGGTACCGACCGTCGCTCGGGTCCACTCACCGTTGCCATAGCCCTTGTCGTAGTCAAAGAAGCCGTTGAAACCGTAGATCCGGTTACGATCGGAATCGTAGGTGCGGAAAATACCGCCGGCACTGAAAATCGGCAGACCATCCCAGGTCACCGATGCTGAAACGTCACCCATCAGCACCGTCTTGTTGACGTCAATGTGCTTCGGGATCCGGGCATTGGCTCGCTGGAAGCCTTCCTTATAGCCCAGCCCGCTGCCGAAATTCGATTCGAACATCAGAATCGGGCCGAACGGAGCCTCGGGACCGTACGCGGCACCCGGCATCACTTCGGTCACCCCCAGAGAACGCTCAAAGTATGGAGCGTATGCCTGAGGCTGCGGATAGGGCACTGGAGCGGGGACCGCTGCCGCTGCTCCCGCCGCGGGCGGGACCCGAACTGTGCCCTCGGCTTCTGGCGTCGGAGCAGGTGTCGTGCCATCCTGAGGCCGGAGCGACGACATCCGGACCACTCCCTCATCCCCAGTGGAGATGTTTGCGGCCGTGATCAGCGCGACGCTGCTGAACAACAGTGAGGCCGATGCTAACATTCTGTTCGGTTTCATCGATTCTTCCGATCGAGCCGTATTTACGGATTGTGCCGGGCATACCGGCAATGACGGTTACTCTTTTCGATCGGACGGTGCGTGAGGGGATGTTGAGTTAAAATGTGACAGATGTGCGGATCATTCCGAATTTCACAGTCGGTCCGGTTGTTGTGGTTAACCGGATCATGGCGGTTTTCACGAACATCCACGTGCAGAATCCTGCAGCACCACACAGGCACCTGCCAGTTCTGCCGGTCTGAGCCGTCGCCAATGACCATCCCAGCACTGCCACTGACCTGCCAGGCACCTCCATGGCAAAACTGTGGACTGTCTGACTCCCCCGCATACGGCATGTTTCGCCGATTGATCGTCAGGCTGTGCCTGGAATTTTGTTCAGATACGCCACCTGCTGGTTCCGCCGAGGGGCCGGCACCGCTGTCAGCCCGCCTCAGGGGACGCCGGCACGGATTGTGCCGGATCTGACGATCCCGGAGCAGTCACCTTGGAAATCACCCGCCGGACCTCCGGCAATAGCCAATAATTCACTGATTTCACTCGTGTTTTGGATGTACAGTAACCTTCGGACAGACTGGAATGGGTGCCACTGGGAGTACGGATCAATGCGGGTGCGAAAAGCGGTGATAACGGCGGCTGGTGACCGGCACGCCAGTCTGCCTCTGCAAAGCGTCGTGGATCGCAGCGGGGAAGTTCGCACGGCGCTGCGACTGACACTGGACGAAATCGTGCAGTCGGGGGTCGAGGACATTGCCATTGTGATTCGGCCCGGGCAGCAGGATTCGTATCTGTCAGCCGCCGGACCGCATGCATCACGCCTGATTTTCTTCGAGCAGCACAATCCGCGCGGATACGGTGATGCCATCCTCCGCACAGCCGATTTTGTGCAGCAGCAGCCGTTTCTGCACCTTGTCTCAGACCATTTGTATCTCAGCCGCACTGACCAGCCGTGTGCCCGGCAGCTGCTGGAGATGGCGGCTCGTCACGAATGCAGCGTCTCCGCGATCCAGCCGACTCGTGAAAATGAAATTGTGCACTTTGGCACTGTCGGGGGCAGCCCGGTTGCCCGTGAACAGGGCCTGTATGAGGTTTCAGCGGTTATTGAAAAACCGACTCCCACTGTTGCCGAGCAGCGTTTGATCGTGGCAGGCCAGCGTGCCGGATACTATCTGTGTCTGTTCGGCATGCATGTGCTGACGCCGGCGATCCTGGGAATTCTCAGCAGCAATCTGCAGGCGGCTCCTGCCGGTACAGGGATCGATCTCAGCAGTGCCCTGAACCAGCTGGCGACCGTGGAACGCTATCTGGCCTTTGCAGTGGCCGGGACACGATACAACATCAGTGAAAAATACGGCCTGCTGCTGGCCCAGCTGGCATTCAGTCTCAGCGGACAGGATCGGGATCTGATTCTGACCGAGCTGGTGAATCTGCTGGCATCCCGCTGACCGTTCGACTGTGCCACTCCACCGAGCTCTTCGCAGGCATTCCTCTGCGGCTCTTTAAACTGACTTTGCCTCCTGCAGAACGCCAATGACCCAGTACAACTCACTGCTGCTGCCGATCATCACTGCTGAAGAGCGGTCAGTGCGTGACCGTTCGCTGGATATTGCCTGTCAGTCCCTGACCATTGATCAGCTGCTGTCCGAATGCGAAGTGCTGGACCAGTTTCGCAGGCAGTCGTCGAATCTGTACCAGCGCGTGCGGGCGCTGTTCTTTCTGTATGCGATTCACCGTTTTCATCTGCCGCCGCGGCTGGCGGCAGGTGGCCGGGAAAGCGGTCGGATCTCGCCGCTGGCCTATTCGCAGATGCTGAATCGCCGCTATCCGGAAGCCATTGACCTGTTTCTTTCCCAGCAGTCAGCTGACGGCCCTTCGGTGACTCTCAGCAGTGCCCTGGGCGAGGCCTGTCATCGGCTGGCGTTTCAGACTCTGGCCGATCAGGTCCGTCGCAGTGTCCGCACGGTGCGTGGCAATCAGTGGATGTTTCGTACGGGACATCCGGCTGATGTACCGCTGACACTGCGTCGCGAGCTGCTGCAGGTCAGTTCAGAGACCGGCACGTATCCGGTGCTGCGGGAACGCACATCGGTGCGGATGGATTTTTCGCACAGCGGCTGGAGCGACATCTTTTTTCTGGGCATGGATTTTCCGGAAGGCGCGCGGGTGATCAATGCTTCGATTGATCTGGCGGTGCGTGGTCGACATGCAACTCCGGAACCCCCCATCGAATGCAGTCTGCGAGTGATTGATGAGCCGGTCCTGCGGCTGGCCAGTCTGGATCTGGACGCCCGCGCTGAAATTACGGATCTCAGTGAAGTCTTCGACTTTGCTCGCGACTACCTCGGACTGCTGAAAGCCGCGGTGATTGCCGCCGGTCTGATTCCTCCGGGTATGGAGGGCTGTGGCGGTTCGGTGGCCGATGTCTTTTCGCGAATGATCGGCCCGGGCCTGGGTCTGGAAATCACCAGCCGCGTGAACGATATCCCCAAGGGCTCACGCCTGGCCGTTTCCACCAACCTGCTGGGCTCACTGATTTCACTCTGCATGCGTGCCACCGGTCAGGTGGCGTCACTGACAGGGCAGCTGGAAGAAGCGGATCGTCGGATCGTGGCGGCCCGCGCGATTCTGGGGGAGTGGCTGGGTGGCTCAGGCGGTGGCTGGCAGGACTCGGGCGGCATCTGGCCGGGCATCAAACTGATTACGGGTGCTGCTGCCACAGCGGACGACCCCGAGTATGGGATCAGTCGTGGCCGGCTCATGCCGCGGCACCATGTGTTTTCCCGCGCGGAAGTTTCCGACGAAACACGACAGCGTCTGCAGAACAGTCTTGTGCTGGCACATGGCGGAATGGCTCAGAATGTCGGTCCGATTCTGGAAATGGTCACCGAGAAGTATCTGCTGCGGTGCGAGGCGGAGTGGCAGGCGCGAGGACGTGCAATCCAGTTGCTGGATCAGATGACGGCGGCACTGCGCAGCGGTGACATTCCCGCCGTCGGTCGCGCCACTCATCAGAATTTCCACGAACCGCTGCAGCAGATCATTCCGTGGTGCAGCAATGCCTACACGGAAGCCATTATCTCCGCCTGTCAGACTCGCTATGGCAGCAGCTTTCATGGTTTCTGGATGCTGGGCGGCATGGCAGGCGGCGGCATGGGCTTCATTTTCGATCCCCTCGTCCGCAACGAAGCCAGTGAATGGCTGCAGACAGCGATGGTTGAGATTAAGCGTGGGATGGAAGATGCCGTTCCCTTTGCCATGGATCCGGTGGTGTATGATTTTTCGATCAATGACAACGGCACCTTTGCCGAGCTGCGTCAGGACTGCGAACTGCCGCGCGGTTATCATGCACAGATTGTCCCTGACTGGCTGCGGAAGGGCCTGCACCAGCTCAGCCCAATGACGCGACGGGAACTGGAACGAGTCGGCAACACCTGCCGGACCGCCCAGGGCCTGCCACTCGCTTCCAGCCTGATTCAGAGACTGCTGCCGGCCACCTCCGCTGAGGCTCGGCAGTCAGCCCGACTGGAAGATCTGCTGCGGGACAACGGCTTTGACTCCACCGCTCACGAACAACTGCGTGACGATCTGCGTTCCGGACGACTGGGCATGGCACAGAACCGGCTGCATCAGTCAGCTGTGCTTGCCGACGTTCGCCCGGGTGATGTGATCGAGGCGCGGCGTGACATTCCACAGTCGGCCGTTGAAATCGGCAGACAGGCGCTGGCACGCGGTGAAGCCGCGGTGGTGACGCTGGCGGCAGGAGTCGGCAGCCGGTGGACTCAGGGCGCCGGAGTCGTCAAGGCACTGAACCCATTCTGCCGGATGGGCGGTCGCTGGCGCTCGTTCCTCGATATCCACTGGGCAAAAACACGCCGCGCCGCGGCAGACTTCGGAGTCTCGCCGCTGCACGTCGTCACTTCCGGCTATCTCACCGACAGACCGCTGCGACACGCTGTCCGGAATCTGGACACGCAGGGACTGCTGCAGGTCTCACGCGGTGCATCCGTCGGGCTGCGAATGATCCCCACACTCCGCGATCTGCAGTTCACCTGGGAAGAAATGGCACAGCAGGTTCTGGACCCGCAGAAGGAAAAAGTCCGCACCAGCCTGCGGGCCGCACTGATGAACTGGGCCCGCACCGCCGGCGAAGCTGCCGACTACACCGACAATCTGCCGCTGCAGTGCCTGCATCCCGTCGGGCACTGGTACGAAATCCCCAATCTGCTCCGCAACGGGACTCTGCTGCGCATGCTGCAGGAACGCCCGCACCTGCGCTGGCTGATGCTGCACAACATCGACACACTGGGCGCCGCCCTCGATCCAGGCTGCCTCGGACTGCACATTCAGTCCGGTGCGGATCTCAGCTTCGAAGTCATCTGCCGCAGGCTGGATGATCGCGGCGGCGGACTGGCTCGAGTCGACGGGCGAGTGCGGCTGGTCGAAGGTCTTGCCATGCCGCGCGAAGACGACGAATTCCAGCTCACATGGTACAACTCGCTCACAACCTGGATTGACATCGACCGACTGCTCAGCATTTTTGGGCTCAGTCGTGAATCCCTGGAGAATCAGGATCGAGTGGACGCCGCCATTCGCGAACTCGCTCGACGACTGCCCACCTACATCACTCTCAAGGATGTCAAGAAACGCTGGGGGAACGGGCAGGAAGATGTCTTTCCGGTCTCGCAGTTTGAAAAGTTGTGGGGCGACATGACGGCACTCAGCGATGTTCGCTGCAGCTTCCTTGGCGTCACGACAGAACGCGGACGACAACTGAAGGACCCGGCCCAGCTGGATGGCTGGCTCCGCGATGGCTCTGCCGCATACGTCGAATCACTGTGCCGGTTCTGAACAGCACTGGAACGATCGGTCGAACCATGGTCAGAACTGACTGGCAGGATGCAGAGTGGGACGATGAGTTCGACGACACCGCGGATGATGCGGATGAGACCAGCGTGATCACCTGTCAGCACTGCGGTCGAGACATGTACGAAGACGCGGTGCAGTGTCCGGCCTGTGGCCTGTATGCCACCCGCGAGGGGCGCCCGGCGGCGGCGAAACCCCTGTGGCAGCTGTTCGGAGCTGTCGCCGCTGTCCTGGCCATCCTGACGTGGTTCCTGTGCAGCCTGTAACAGAATTCGCCGCCAAAACAGGCTGCTGCATAAACCGTAAGCACGACTGCCTGCAAACCAGCCTGCAGGAAATGCCATTACCAAATCTCAGCAGTGCCGCTCCAGCAGAAAACCCAAAAAACACGGGGAAAATCACCACGATCCAAGCCGACGCGAAAATTCACTCCGTTTTTTTTCGTTTGGCACACCCCTTGCATTTGCATGAGATCGGAGGCAGTTGGCGGAGTGGTGGGACCCGCCAGTTGCATTAACTCCGCAGGAGTCAAGGGAGGGGAAGGTCAGGAATCTCGCCTGTTCTCGCTCACATGGGTGCGTGGCCCGAGCGGGAAACTCCTGCCGAGAAGTTCGCTTGCGGACTTCGCGGTGGAAAGGGGAAAGGCTTTAAGCCTTTCCCCTTTCTTTTTGCGCTGAAAGTTTCAGAACAACCGGTGACCTTCCAGTGACAGCAGAGTCTGCTTGATGTGCAGACCGCCGGTATATCCAACCAGGCTGCCACTGCTGCCAATCACCCGATGGCAGGGGATCACGATCGGCAGCGGATTTCGTCCGTTCGCCAGACCTACGGCGCGACAGGCCCCGGGCCGGCCAATCGCCCTCGCTATCTGACCATAACTGGACGTGGTACCCCAGGGAATCTGCCGCAGCGCCGACCAGACCTGCTGCTGAAAATCGGTGCCTCGGGGCACCAACGGCAGATCAAATTGCCTCAGACGACCGGCAAACCACGCCTGCAGCTGTTCGACTGCCAGCACCGCCAGCGGGTGCCCGGACTGTTCCCGTCCCGCAGCCAGCACGTCACAGTTCAACCGGATCTGCTCCAGCCCCTGATCCGTACCGACGATCAGCAGTGGTCCCACCGGAGATTCGCTGAGACCAGTCTGAAACATCCGCTGCACCTCAGTCACAGCCGCTGGCCCGCTTAGTGCGAACAGCCGCCACCGGTGGTTTCAAAAAAGTCACAGCCTTTGTTATCCACCAGAATGAATGCCGGGAAGTCGACCACGTCGATGTTCCAGATGGCCTCCATCCCCAGTTCTGCAAACTC
>SXXK01000104.1 GCA_005791255.1 Planctomyces sp. | reverse complement strand
GGAAACCGGTCATCGACCGCTGGCCCGGCTGCAGGAACTGACCCTGTGTGTAAGCGGAATTCTGCGACAGATTCACTGCCCGGACCGATCCCGCCGATCCATCGAACACGCTCGCACCCTCCTGCACTCCGTCGATGTCTCACTGGAGGTCAAGGGGCGAGCGGCCCGGCACCTGCAGAACGCCGATCAGTACCTCAGCCGCGGTGAAAACGGAGCCGCCCGCTGGGAGATCGTCTCACTGCGTCACATCCTGGCCCGACACACATGACACGTATCTGGCGGATCACCACCACGCCACCTATACTGGGGTGGCAACAGGGTGCCTGCAGATCGCACATGAGCAGCGGAGTTCAAATGGGCAATTCGCCTCAGAATCCAGATCACTCGGGCAGACACAATCGTTCGTCCGATTCCGTGACCGAATGGCTGCAGCAGGCGCAGCTGGCATCGGATCCTGAGGCTTTTGCATTTCTGTTTGAACGTTACCTGCAGCAGGTGACTCGCCTGGCCACCTTCAGACTTCCTGCCAGGCTGAAACCGATCGTTGATGGCGACGACATCGCAGCCGAAGTTTTTGTCGAGCTGAACCGGGGTCTGCAGGAGGGACGCTTTCAGAAGCTGCAGGATCGTCGCGACCTGTGGCAGGTGCTGGTCATGCTGTCCGAACGTCGTGCCACAGCCTGGAGACGTCGGCAGCAGGCAGAGAAACGAGGCGGAGGTGAAGTTGTCGGAGAATCGGCTCTCGTTGGGAATGACTCGGTGGCACTCCCATTCAGCCGATTCGCAGGCAGCGAACCATCTCCTGAGGACGCTGCGGTGCTGGCTGAAACTCTTCGCAGGTTCCTGCAGGACCTGCCGGACAGCGAGTTTCGCAGTATTGCCGCCGACTGGCTGACAGGATTCACGCAGCAGGAAATCGCCGACCGGGCCAGCGTCGGACTGGCGACAGTCGAACGCAGACTCCGCATTCTGCGACAGAAGCTGGCAAAAATGAAAGCCGAGAATCAGTAATGAATATGCTCAGTGACGAATCAGATTTTCTGGAACGTATCGACACAGTCTGTGCTCGCTTTGCGCGGGAGCTGCGTTCGACTGCGGCTGGCAATTCTGCCATCTCGATCGAAGCCCTGCTGTCGCAGCACAGTGATCTGCCGCGACAGGAACTGTTGCGGGAACTGCTGCGCGAGGAACTGGAATATCTGCAGAAGCGAGGCCAGCATCCGTCGGCTGACGATCTGCAGCGTCGTTTTCCGCATGACTCGGATGTGATTGCGGACGTTCTTTCGCCGGCGCAGGTGGGCGCGGGTGTGGCGGCAGACGACCGCACACTGCCGGCAGATCCCGGACAGCTCGCAGATTCGGGACCGGTGATGACTCGACATGACGGTTCCCGGGATGAATGGAAGCCGCAGATCAAGGGCTTTCAGTTGTATGAACAGCTGGGGAAGGGGGGCATGGGAGTGGTGTATCGGGCGGTGGATCACCATCGTCGTCAGGTCGCCCTGAAAGTGCTGCCTCCGGAAAGGCTGTCGGACAAACGTGCGCAGGAGCGATTCGACAATGAAATCTACGCACTGGGTCGCCTGCGACATCAGAACATCGTGCAGGTGCATGAGAGCGGGCAGCGGGATGGCGTGTACTTTTATTCCATGGATTACATTCGCGGGCAGAACCTGGCGGCCCTGATCCGGGCGGCCTCGGACCAGATCACTGCCCGCAAAGCCGGTGCCGCAGCCGTCACTCCGCCGGTCGCCAGCCTCAGTACTCAGCAGCAAAATACCTCGCACAGCGGACAGCGGGCGGACGGCGGATCGGGCAGCACCCCGCAGCCGCCCGAAGGTGCGATCATCTACCCCAGCTCAGACTTCCTCCAGACATTCCTGGGCCGCCGCACATCCTCGGAAAACCGCCGTGCCACTGACGCCGTGGTGCAGATTGGCATCGACGTAGCCGAAGCGCTGCACTATGCGCACGGCTCGGGGGTCACACACCGCGACCTGAAGCCCGCCAATCTGCTGCTGGACGTGACCGGGCGCGTCTGGGTTGCCGACTTTGGACTGGCGCAGGTGGATGACGGCGCCGCACTGACGATGGAGGGCGAGGTCCTTGGAACGTGGCGTTACATGAGTCCTGAGCAGCTGATGGGCGGTCGAGTCATTGTGGACAGCCTGACCGACATTTATTCCCTCGGAGTCACCCTGTACGAGCTGCTCTGCCTGCAGCCCGCCCGCGATGGCAAGGACCGTCACGAGGTTCGCAACCAGGTTGCCTTCGGCGACCCCATCCCCCTGCGGCAGCGCAACCCCGCCGTCCCCCGCGACCTGGAAACCATCATTCACCGTGCGATAGCCTACCGTCCCAAAGACCGCTATCAGACGATGCAGGAATTTGCCGCGGACCTCCGCCGCTTCCAGCGTCGCGAACCGATTCACGCCAAACCCGCCGGCCCCCTGAAACGCTTCTCCCTCTGGGTCGAACGCGAACAGAAACTGGCCGCCTCACTCGCCGCCTCCGCCGCACTCCTGCTCGTCATCCTCGGACTGCTGCTGGTTGTCGTGAACAACCTCAGAATGCACTCCGACGAGCTTGCTGCAAAAGAGACCGTTGAAAAAACGAGGATTAATGAACTTCTCAAAGACTCTGAGGCATCCAGACTCGTGACAGCCTCTCTCCTGATATCCAGCCGAAACCAAGACCCATCAATCGCACTGCTACTGGCTAACGAAAGCTCACGATTTCGCCCAACCGCTAACGCCGCAGAGGCTTCCATCGTCGCCCTTAGAAACTCCCACGAAATCCGTACTTGGCAACCAAGAAATTCCGGGACACTTGAATCCAGCATTGCCGTCCACCCATCAGCGAATTCAGTTGTCACAACTGTATCCCTTGCAGGCCTCAACACCGGCCAAAAGTACGCCGCAATCGAATCGGACACAATGACGGGCAAAGTTATCAGAACATATGGTGGCGACGGTGTTGTTTTCAGGGCAGCTTGGGACACGTCAGGCGTCTACCTCGCGACCTTGGAAGCCCTGAAAACAACCAAGACGGACCAAGCGCCGGCCGCTTACCTTGTATCCGCAACCGTGTGGGACACAACCAAGGGCACGCGGCAATTCACACGTACGCTTGCAGCGGATGTACCAATTGGCCTCCTTGATCCTTCTAGTCATTGGCCGCTTACATTCACTGAGTCATCCACGGGTGGCATTTTTTTAATAGCAGGAGGGAACAACACTCTCTCGAGATGGACCGTACCAGACGGTCAGGAAGTGCAGCTCCCAGCCGACTTAATCCCCTCGGCTTCGTTTGCCAATAGCACTGCTCGCCTTGTGTCATCTAGTGAGAATAACGGCCCCCGCTTCGCATACATCACCAGCGACGGGGCCATAACCGTCATCGATCCGAAACTCGGCGTCATTCTCTGGCAAAAAAATCCGCCCGCACCGATCCAAATCAAGTCCTCACCGGGAATCAAACTACTCCGGGATGGAACTCTGCTGGCCCAAATCGGAACTTTTCTGTCCGTATACGATCCCAGTGGCAAGCAAACAGCCAACCTTCCGTGTGCTAAATTCTGCGTCTCAGCTGACGGCAACGACGCCCTGATTTCGAACCATGACTCACCGCTTGTTATCGTTCGAACCGACGGAAGCATATTACCCACCCCACACCGACGACCAGGCGTTCAAACCATCGCTCTATCGCCCAACGGACAATTCTGCTTCACCTCTGCCTGGGGTTCCAAACACCGAATTCATGATCTCAATCCAGCGGCCACCCAGGCGTCCGACAGTGCCGATGTCTATTCATTAAGTTCCCCCACAGTAGACTC
>SXXK01000103.1 GCA_005791255.1 Planctomyces sp. | reverse complement strand
TTCTACTCGGCGTTCATGCTGGCGGAACGAGTCGAAGTGGTGTCACGCAGTGCCACCGCGGACACCGCCTGGCGCTGGGAATCCACCGGCGACGGCAATTTCACGATCACCCCCGTCACGGAATCCGTCGAACGCGGCACCAGCATCCGACTGCACCTGAAGGACGGCATGGAGGAATTCACAGAGCCTGTGCGGCTGAAGTATATCGTCCGCAAGTACTCGACCTTCGTACCCCACGCCATTCACCTCGACGGCGAACACGTCAACGACCAGCCACCCATCTGGCTGGAACCCAAAAGCAGCGTCAGCGACGAACAATACCAGAACTTCTACGAGTATCTGACGCACTTTCCCGGCCAGAAACCGACCTGGCACCTGCACCTGTCAGCCGATTCACCGTTCCAGTTCCACAGTATTCTCTACTGCCCGGACGCCAACCTTGAGCGTATGGGCTTCGGTCGCACCGACCACGGACTGCACCTCTGCGCCCGCCGCATCCTCGTGCAGAATGACAACCGCGACCTGCTGCCCGACTACCTGCGATTCCTCCGCGGCATCGTCGACTCAGCCGACCTGCCACTGAACGTCTCGCGCGAAGCCCTGCAGGACAACACGGTCTTCCGCAAAATGCAGAAGGTCATCACCCGCAAAGTGCTGGATCACCTCGATGATCTGGCCACGGAACAGCGCGAGACTTACGAAAAGTTCTATCGTGAATTCGGAGTCATCGTGCGGGAAGGCGTCACCGCCAATGACGGCAATCGCGACCGCGTGGCGGCCCTGCTGCGATTCACCTCCACCAGCACCGCCGGCACCGGCGAACTGGTGTCGCTGCAGCAGTACGTCGATCGCGCCAAACCCGGGCAGGAACAGATCTACTACGCCTGCGGCACCGACCAGAATGCGATTCTGCGAGACCCCAATCTCGAAGTCTTCCGTAAACGCAGCCTCGAAGTACTCGTGCTGGCCGATCCGGCCGATGAGTACATCCTCTCGTCTTTGGGCACCTTCGCAGACAAAAAGGTCGTTTCCATCGACGCAGCCGACCTGCAGCTGCCTCCGCAGTCCGACGAAGAAAAGGCGCAGCAGCCCGCAGAACGGCAGAAATCCGAAGAAAATGCCGCCGGCATCGATCAGCTGATCGGTGTCTTCAAGGAAGTTCTGGGCGACCGAGTCCGGGATGTCAGACGCTCAGAACGACTCACCGAAAGCGTCTGCTGCCTGGTGAACGCAGAAGGGTCCATGAGCACCACCATGCAGCGCATTCTGCGGATGAACACGCCGGAATTCGAAATGCAAAAGATGATTCTGGAACTGAACCCGCAGTCCGCTCTGGTCCAAAAACTGGCCACAATGACGGAAAACTCCACAAATCCGGAAGTCGTGCGGCAGTGTGCCCTGCAGCTGCACGCCAATGCCATGATCCAGGCCGGACTGGCCCCGGACGGCAACGAAATGGCCGCCCGACTGCAAAATTTCATGCTCCAGCTGGCGGAAGGAAACTGATACTGGTGGTGGGAAAAAGAGAGTCAAGATCCAGCCATACCTCCCAAACTAACAGATTCTTACAATTCTTGAAACAAATTGTTAAGGATAGTTGACAACTCTTGGCTGACTGTAACACTAGTGAAATTCGGGGCAGACTTTCGTTTGTAAAGTGAAAGAGCGCGATGAAAAGACAACTCTTCTTTGTGATGGCGTCACTTTTGCTGCTCGGCAACGTCCGGGCCGACGTGACGGGAATTGGTGGTGTCATTGTGACTCCGTCACTCGTCGGAATTGACTACAGTGTGACTCCAGGCAAGGCCCGAGTGACACTCGAACTGTATGCAAAGTCCGACGCGGGCAACCCCGCCGCGATTTCTTCCTATACGTTCGGGATGTCGATGGGCAGTGCCCCCGGCAGTAGTGTCAGCGCGACCACGGGAACTGCTTTCTTCAACGCCACCAACTTTCCAGGTGATTCGATTGGGCCGGCTTCTGCCAGTTTCTCCGGAGGCATTTACACTTTCTCGGGAGATAAAGCTGGCGGTGGTCTGGCTTTGGCTAGCACCCCTGAACTTGTTGGAACCGCGGTTTATGACATCACGCAGTCCGCAACTGCTGCTACCTACAATGTGACTCTTCCGACGCTGGCCGCCACTAACGGCCCATCCATCAACAGCGTTACGGGTGCTTCAGTCCCCCTCGTTCTGAATATTAACGGGTTCAGTGGTGGCAGTGGTGGCGGTGGTGGTGCCTCAGTGCCTGAACCCGGCTCCGTTGTTGCAATCTCTGCAGTTCTGGGAGGCCTTGCGATCCGCTCTTTGCGACGTCGTCGATCGGCAAAGTCAGTCTGATCATTCCGGACGCATCAAACGCACACTGAAAGAGTCGGCCAGGCCGGCTCTTTTTTCGTTTGCCCACACCCCACACCCCGCACCCCACACCCCGCGCAACCGACATGCCGCTCCACAAACAAACCCACGATCCCGCTTTCCAGCATTGCATGCTGGTCCACACTACCCATTTTGCTACACTGCACGCCCATTGACTCCCGCCCACTTTGTTACCCGCCAGGACGCCCGCATGTCCCGCTGCCTCCCCAGTCTGATCACCTGCCTGCTGCTCCCCAGCCTGTTCTGCTCAGGCTCAGCCACGGCCCAGGACCTCCGCGACCGCGCCGTCCTGAAACTCAATTTCGATGATGACGCCGCACCACTCGCTGACCTCGCCGCAGCCGGCAAAGTCAAGGACGTTGCCACACTCCCCAAAGACGCCTCCCGTATCCCCTCCGCCTTCATCAAAAACTCCACCGGACGCTCCCTGCTGCTCGATCCCGCCAAAGGACAACAGCTCGTCAT
>SXXK01000102.1 GCA_005791255.1 Planctomyces sp. | reverse complement strand
CTGTCAGCTGCTGCAGCCGCGCCGCACGTTCGGACTGTTCCCGCAGGCGGTCCGGAATTCCTGCAGCCGCTGCCAGCCACGCGTCCGCGAGGTTGCCGCGAATTGATTCGTGCAGTTGCTGCAATGACCCGCGATTGGTCTGCAGACGGTCAGGGCTGTCGATAAGAATCTGACCCGGACGACTGCTGACAAAAATCCCGTACAGTGCGTAAAAGTCATCCTGACTGATGGCATCGAATTTGTGATGATGGCAGCGGGCACACGAGACCGTCAGTCCCAGAAAGGCCTTCGAATACACATCAATCTGATTGTCCACCACTTTCATCTGATCATCCAGCGCATCGACCGGAACAAAACCCAGTTCCACCATCCGCAGATGAGCCGTTCCGATGGCCGATTCATTCCAGCCTTCGGCCGTGTTCAACCGCGGAGCCGACAGCAGATCGCCGGCCAAATGTTCCCGCACCAGCTGGTCATACGGAACATCATCATTGAACGCGCGAATCAGATAGTCCCGGTACTGGAAAGCATTGGGCAGCTCGGGATCGCCCTGACTTCCGTGCGATTCGCTGTACCGCATCAGATCCATCCAGTGCCGCGCCCAGCGTTCGCCAAACCGCGGTGAATTCAGCAGTCGATCAACCACACGCTCAAACGCTGTCGGGGAATTGTCAGCTGTAAAGGCCTGCAGTTCGGCGGGGGTTGGCGGCAGCCCGGTCAGCACAAAGGTGGCCCGTCGCAGCAGCGTGGGTTTGTCGGCACGAGCCGCGGGCTGCAGACCTTCCTGCTGCATGCGCGCATGAACGAAGCGATCGACCGGATGAGCAGACCAGCCGTCAGGCGAAATTGCCGGTGGCTCGACAGACCGGACGGGCTGCAGACTCCACCAGGTACTGCGGCGAGCAAACACAGCGTCCCATGACGTGGTTTCGGCCAGTTGCTGAGCGGAGGGCGGTGCGTCACGCGGATCGAATGCCCCCTCAGTGATCCACGATGCGAAGTCTGCTGCGATTTCATCACTCAGTTTGGGGCCGCCCTCAGGCATCTTCAGATCCGCGATTTCATGCCGCAGAACAGCCAGCAGCCGACTGTCCTGTGGTCGACCGGGGACAACGATCGAGCCGCGATCGCCACCCTGCAGCAGCCCGGCCCGATGATCAATCGCCAGACCACCTTCAGCGCGGCCGCTGGAGTTGTGGCATTCGTAGCAATGCTCAGCCAGCACCGGACGAATTCGCGACTCGAAAAACGCGAGCTGTTCATCCGGCGGATCCCCG
Organism: Planctomyces sp.; assembly: GCA_005791255.1. GTDB lineage: Bacteria > Planctomycetota > Planctomycetia > Planctomycetales > Planctomycetaceae > SXXK01. The sequence continues at coordinate 1,731 of SXXK01000102.1, read as the reverse complement.
ACCATCAGCAGATTCAGGAGCCACGGTAACAGCATGCAGTGTCATTCCCCTGAGGACAGCCGGAAGCTGAGACGCCATCGAGCCACTGCCGCATTCTACCCGAAGTCAGCCATCCGCCACCACCGAGCGCTCACCCATCCCCCCCTGGGCGGGCGAGGCTCCCGCCGAGCCATCCAGTCCGATGCCGCAAAAGATTCCGGAAATCGCCGAGATGATCAGACTCAACAGGCCATCAGTGCCCTGCGTCGCGGTGCCCACCTGCCCGACAAAGCCCCGAAATCAACCAACGATGCCCAAACGGAAGGCTGACACACTGATCGATACGCAGTGCAGGAGGTGGACGGTTGCGCTGAGGAAGCGACGATTTAAATCCTGGCGGACACGCTTGTTTAAGGGCTGGTCACAGCACCAGACGGCGGCGATGATCCCCTGGGGCGATTGGTCTGAGCGGCCGGCATCAGTCAGGAATCGATTTTCATTTTTTGCAGACACCAGGCTTCCCTTCATTGGGCCCGCAACTCGCTGTAACTAATTCTGATCGTCCTGGGTCTCGACCGTCGTTCCGTCGGTTTCGGGTACCGCAGTTTTTCGTTGCTCAAACTCTTGCACCTTTCTCTGAATTTCAGCAGTGGAATCTTCGATCCCGTATTGCACAAAGTTCAAACTCTGCCTGGGAAATGCGAGAAAAAGAAAAAGGACAAATTGTAGTGTGATGCCTAACCAGAACAGAACTGGAGATGCTGACCTGTCCAGGTATCCATTTGTGGTCCAGATTCGTCCTTTGGCGATACTAAGCACGATAGACAGGAAAACTACCACGCCGCCGAATATGAACCACATATTCATTGTCTTGCTCCGCAGTCAAGGGGGGGCGTGACGAACATGGGGTGTGACCGACGTTCCGCGCCTGAGATGAATTCGTGGATCTGGAGGATCGCCCTCTGCCCGCTGATTCTGACAGCTTAGATCCACTTCAGCTGAACCACGTAAGGACCACTGCCAGCATCTCAGAAACAGCTGGTTTCTGCAACAGTGATCCATATCAACGATGAAAGAACTTTCGGAATCTGTGTGCCGCGCGGCAGTCCGTGAAACTGACAACTGATCCCGGCCCGCGGGCAGACTCCGCTGCAATGTCCGATGACTCTGAGCGAAGCCCCACCGCCAACCCTGCAATTTCGCGGAGATTGGCCTGTTGCCCTGGCGCGATGAGCGCAAATCCTGATAGCCCACGATTCGCAGGACTGTTCCCTGAGCCAGTGGAGGGGCAAGACGACACCAATCGGCTAATCGGCTCTGCCGACAACATTTCCAGCTGCCCCGGATCTTTCGCTGCCGTAGAGTATGGTGCGTCGCGTTTGTGTCGCGTGTCGCCAGCCGAATCCGCGTACACAGGGAAACATAAAGGATGGCAATCACTGTGACGATCGAAGAAGCTCAGGCCGACCTCCGCGAATTCATCAGGCAAGGGGAGTGTGCTGTTCATGTCGCCCGACTTCGATGGGCCACTTGGTAAAGCATTCCGGAAAGGCCTCCGGTTTAAGAGCACATAAGACTCTGCGAATCACATCACGTGACGGAATGCCATTCGGCAGGTCGAGCACAGACGGCAAATTTTCTTCAAGGCTCTTCGCCCAACGATGAATCGACGTCGGACCATCAGCTCCGGCAAGTACGGCCATCAAGCTTATAGCAACGACGCTCGCGAGCGGGTGCTTGCGATTGATCTCG
>SXXK01000101.1 GCA_005791255.1 Planctomyces sp. | reverse complement strand
CTACCTCAGCATGATCAATCGCCCCCAGGTTGGAAATGGAAAACTTCACGGTGCCTCCTTTGTCAACTCAATGAACGGCACGATCACCTCCAGCGCAGTCAATCCGCCATGTGTCAGCGTCGGGTAGCCCCCGGTGCTGCGCCATTTGCGGCGGCCGTTGACGAACAGGCTGACACCATGGCGAGTCGTGAGCTGCAGGTCGATCGGCGGTGCCCACGGGCCCATGCTGCGGTCGGTCGATGCCCAGCGACCGCTTTTGTAAATGCTCTTCAGATACTCAGTCTGGTCCTTGTCCGAGTCCGGAAACAAGCCGCTGGCTGCGTAGCCATGGTCGGATGTGATCACCAGACGACGGCCCTCCGCCAGACGCCCGACCAGTTTCCAGAACGTGTCCCCGTTGAGATGTTCAACCGCTTCCGCCGTGAGCGACACCAGTCCGCGTCCGGGTTCGTCGTGGGCGTGCAGCTGGCAGTCGGGCCAGTGGTGCCAGAAGACCCATGCGGGTTCGGATCCGACCAGCGCCGCACAGTCCTCCCAGGCGATGTCCGTGCACTCAGTACGGGCTCCTGCAAGCCGGTGTGAAGCACCGGCTAAGTTATTGCCCAGTGATGATCGCTGGGCGAAACCCAGCGATTTGGCGAATGGCGTGGTATCTGCAGGGAGCTCGGCGCCCGTGGGTCGAGCTGTGTGGATGGTGTAGCCACGCCGTTTGGCGCCATGAATCAGCCACGGACATTCCCGTAACGACAGGCCGTCAAGTATCAGCACGGCCCGCCCTGTTGCGGCCTTGCTGTCGGACCATGCGGCCCACCACGCTGCCAGGGTCTCGGATGTGAGCGACACAGAGCGTTCGTAGTCCTGCCAGAGATCCCAGCCGGTGGTCGCCAGATAGTGATCGAGGTCGCCCAGTGCCCGATCACGGCGTGTGATTTCGGCGTCAGCTTTGCCGGATTCAACTGGCTGCGTGCAGATTTCCCACGCATGCTGGAAGATGGCGCTCCAGGCGTCGGCAGGTTCTGCATTCTGCAGCGTCTGAACCAGCTCATATGGGAGACTCATGGAGTCTGCTCCTTCTGCAGGTCGAGCTGATACGTCATGCCGTCGGGCAGGCGTTTGAGCAATTCCTGGAGCTGTGCGCCGGTGAGTTTAGGGATACTGATGCTGAGCGATTTGAGCTGTGTGCCGGGGCGGATGCCCTGCGATTCAATGCGGCCGAGCAGGTTCAGGGCTGAGGTGGCGTGGATGGCGACCGGGATGTAGCCTGGGGCCTCGGTGAAGAGTCCGGCCGGACCTGGCGAGGTGCCTGGGCTGACGGGTACTGCCGCGTTGGTCGTCACCGGTGGAGTGGATGTTGCGGTCGTGTCGGAACCGTGGGTGATGCCTGAGGGTTCGGGGAACAGGCGACCGGAGTGGTGCTGTACGTTCGGAGCTACTCCGCCGGTGGCCGGCACGTTTTGCGGCAACAGGACATGAGTTTCGTCGAGGTGTTTACCGGTTCCAAGTTTCCCGCGCATGCGTTTCCAGGCTGTGTCCTCGGACTCTTCGTCGCTCCGCTGCAGATATTCCATACCCCTCAGGTTGATGGCAATCAGGCCCTTGGCGCAGAGGCGGATGATGCGTTCCTTAATGAGCGTTTCACCGAGCCAGGGAATGCATTCTTTGCCACCGGGACGGGGTTCCCGGAGTTCCCTGAGCAACTTGCCCACAGATTCGTTGTTGGGTGCGGTGGCCAGTATGAATTCCTGAAAGTCTTCGGGTATGAACAGGTTGTCTGCGATCTGGCGGTCCACGGCATCGGGAATCTTCGCACCTTCAGCCTTATGGCTTTCAATGTGGAACTGGCAATTCTGCGGTTCCTGGAAGTTCCAGTTGGAAATGATGGCAAAGCGGTCAAAGCGAGATTTCAGGATTTCGCGGAGTTCTTTTTGGTATCTGATCTGGAGTCGCCCATATTCGGGGTTTTGTGTCTTCCATTGTTCGGCGAGGTAGACGCAGCGTGCCAGTACGATCAGGTCACGATCGCCGAACAGATTTGCACTGCCGTCCTGAGGTACGAGGAACCTGACTGCGTTGCGGTGGTTTTGCAGATTATCACGGAGCCATTGCCCGAGCGTGGCGGCAATTTTGGGGGGGCTTTCCGGGAGCACCAGAACCGGGATGCGGTCGTCCCAGTTGTTTGGCTGATCAGCATCTTCGATTTTCTCCCATGGGTCCCGACGCCAAAACTATGGCAGGACGATCAGCCGAAAGCGAGACGCAACGTCTGTACTGCCGGCAAGGATATAACGTGTTTCGCGGGCGAGGTGTCCGACGTCCTGTCCTTCGGTGAACAGTTTGTCGTTGCGGGCGCTGGCGATCAGTTTCGCCTGGGGGTTTTCCTCTTCGCGGAAGATGTAACGGTTGCCGTCTTCGTGGATATTGAAGCTGTTTTCAACGATGGTGTTCAGTTCAACCTCAAAGGGAGTGTCATCAACGCGTTTGTCCCTGGTGACGTCGATGTGCAGGGTCACGCGGTCGGCGCCGGCCTGGTTGACCTCGGCCAGCGACCGCAGCCAGAGCGCTCCGATGATGCCTTCGAGATGCGTGAGTTTCTGTCCGCTGCTGCGGACGGCATCGCGGACGGCATCGATGTTTCGCATGGCCTTTTCACGCAGTTTGGCGTGATGCTGATTGGCCACGGAATCGAGGAGAGCGGCAATTCCACTGTCGTCGTCGTCGAGCCGGAAATCGGCTGCCGTGATGATGGGTGATGATTCACCCACTCGTTTAAAGAGATCTGCCAGTACCTTGATGAGGTCGCGAGTTTCCTGGGCGTGGGTAGCCATCAATACCTGATCTTCCAGCAGAGACATCAGGTGTGGTGCGAATGGCCAGGCTTCAACGAATTCATTTTGCAGTCGCTCGTG
>SXXK01000100.1 GCA_005791255.1 Planctomyces sp. | reverse complement strand
GGAAAAATCACCACAAAAATCGGCTACCCCGATGTTTGGCGAGATTTTTCTGAACTGCAGATCACCGCTGACGACCTGATCGGAAACATCATGCGGTCTCGCCGGTTCGAACATTTCCGGCAGGTCAGCCGACTGAATGAACCGGTCGACCGCAATGAATGGGGCATGACACCCCAGACAGTCAACGCCTACTACAACCCCAGCCTGAACGAAATTGTCTTCCCGGCCGCCATTCTGCAGCCCCCCTTCTTCGACGCCAATGCGGATGACGCCGTGAACTACGGCGGAATTGGTGCGGTCATTGGCCATGAAATCAGCCATGGCTTCGATGACGAAGGCAGCAAATACGACGGCGACGGAAATCTGAAAAACTGGTGGACGGAAGCCGACAGAAAAGCCTTTGAGGAACTGACCGGCAGACTCGTCGCCCAGTACGAAGCCTACGAACCACTGCCCGGACGCAAGCTCAACGGCAAACTGACGCTGGGCGAAAACATCGCCGACCTCAGCGGTATGGCCATCGCCTTTAAAGCATACATGCTGTCACTGGGAACCGGCGGCGGAAAGACGCTCGATGGATACACCCCCAGTCAGCGGTTCTTCCTCGGCTGGTCACAGATCTGGCGCCGCAAATACCGTGATGACGAGATGGTGCGACGACTGCTCATTGACCCGCACTCCCCGTCCGCTTTTCGAGCAAACGGGCCTGTGTCCAACCTGGATGCCTTCTATGAAGCGTTCGAAGTGAAACCTGGCGACCGCCTGTACAAACCACCTGCAGAGCGCATCCAGATCTGGTGATCCGCAGAAGGTCCGCCGCACAGTAATTCAACACGAGTTGCCATGAGGATCCGCAGCGAACTCGTCGTCAGCTCGTGCTGATTCCTGTCAACCCGTTGACAACACTTCACAATTCACGAAACCTGGCTGATCCATGCAAACAACACCCATTCTCCCCGAACACTTCCAGCGGTCTGTGCTCGCAGTGCCTCCACTGGCCCGCGACAGTGCGGAAAAAATCTGCCCGCAGCAGAATGCCCGCATCATCCGCCATCTGGAGCAGGGCGGAGTTTCCATGCTGCTGTACGGAGGCAATGCCAATCTGTACCACATCCGGTACTCCGAATACGCAGAGCTGCTGGAGCTGCTGCAGCAGACTGCCGGCCCTGACACGGCGGTGATCCCTTCGGTCGGTCCGTCGTATGGACTGATGATGGATCAGGCAGAATTGCTGAAGGATGCCCGGTTCCCGACCGCCATGGTTCTGCCAACGAAGGCCATCATGACCGAAGCCGGCCTGATGACCGGGTTCCGGCGTTTTGTCGAAGCCTTCGGCCGTCCTGCGGTGCTCTATATTAAGGAAGAGGGCTATATCAGCCCGGAGGGAGCCGGCGAACTGGTTCGTGACGGTCTCGTGTCCTTCATCAAGTATGCCATCGTACGGTCGGATCCGGCCTGCGATGACTTTCTCAATCGACTGACGGCTCTGGTCGATCCGCAACTGATCTGCAGTGGCATCGGCGAACAACCAGCCATAGTGCACCTGCAGAAGTTCAAACTGACAGGATACACTTCGGGATGTGTCTGCGTAAATCCAGCACTCTCCCAGCGCATGCTGCAGGCCATCACGGCAGGCGATCTGAAGCTGGCTGAAACCATCCGCCAGGTGTTCAGGCCGCTGGAGGACCTGCGGAATGACATCAATCCGATCCGCGTCCTGCACGAAGCTGTCGCACTCGCCGGAATCGCAGAAACGGGCAGACATCTGCCCCTGTTGTCCGGAGTTCCGCAGTCTGCGGTGGACCGCATCAGAGCTGCGGCGGTGACTCTGCTGCAGGCTCCGATCCCAGGCTGATTCGCATGAGTATGGCAGGCATAAAAGTACCGATTGTGGTAATCATCGGGCCGCAGTCCGAGATATTCAGCGGACTGCGGCGATGGCTTTCTCAGGCGTTGCCGCGGGGTGTTGCCGGAAGCTTCCGAACTATTGGCGAAGCACTGGATTCATCTCTGTTTGCCGCGCAGCCACCGGATCTGGCCGTGGTCCTGCGCGAATACTCGGATCAGTATTCGCCTGCGGATGTCAGTCGCCTGATTGGCCGCATGATTTTCAGCCGTGTGCTGTGCTGCAGTTCAGCGTGGTGTATCTCCGACGGTCGCACCCATGACGTCTGGCCGGCCGCCTGTCGCACCGAGGCTGGATCGGCTGAAGCACGCATCATGCACGAATTGCAGGGGTTCCTGCAGCAGAAACCGCCGCTGTCGCCAATCGCCGCTGCTGAAGAAGTGTTCGCCCTGCATGCGGCGGCAGTGGAGTCCGCGACGCAGGCGGCGCGAGCCGGGCAGAGCAGGGCGGTCAGGGCGTTCGTCATGTCCGCCGATGTTCCGCTGCGCACAACACTGCAGGCGGTGCTCAGGACGGCCGGAGTCCAGGCGGAATCCGGCGATGGTGAAGTGCTGGCGGCCCTGTTGCAGCAAACGGCTGCAGCAACGCTTCCCGAACTGCTGTTTGTCGATCTTGACGGACTGGAACATCTGCCTCCGCGGCTGATCGAAAAAGCGACTGACAAAACCATCCGGATTGCCGCGCTCACTGGTTTCCCCGGCATACAACGTCCTTCGTGGGCCGACGAATTACTGGATAAGAACGAGTTTTCTTTGCAGGCCACCAGCCTGCTTCGCAGGTGGTCAGCATGACCACCCGGCGATGGCTGCCATCGCTGACGCAGTCACAGGTGGCACTCCTGACACTGCGACTGGCGGCCGGCTTTCAACTGCTGCTGATGTCAGCCACCTGGAAACTCTGGCTAACCCCCGGCAGCTTTCCCCTCGTGCCTCTGCTGCCCCTGCACCTGCGGCCGCAACTGATCCCCGCAGCCTCAATCCCGCTGGCGGCCGGATGTCTCCTGCTGATCTTCAACGTTTTACCCCAGCCACGCCTTCAGAAACGAGTGGTCCTGCTGACACTC
>SXXK01000099.1 GCA_005791255.1 Planctomyces sp. | reverse complement strand
TGGTGGGGCAACATTCGCTTCGAAAAGTCGTTTACTCCGGAACTTTGTCAGTTGCTGGCGGACAGTGGCTGTATTGCGGTTTCAGGTGGGCTGGAGGTGGCATCGGACCGTTTGCTGGCACTGATGGAAAAGGGTGTTTCTGTTTCGCAGGTTGCGCGAGTGACGCGGGGCTTCAGCGACGCCGGTATCCTGGTGCATGCTTATCTGATGTACGGCTTTCCGACTCAGACAGTCCAGGAAACCGTGGACGCACTGGAATATGTCCGGCAGTTGTTTGAAGAAGGCTGCATTCACAGCGGCTTTTTCCATCGCTTTACGTGTACTGTGCATTCACCGGTGGGGCTGCATCCTGAGCGTTACGGGATTGTGCTGAAGCCGCTGCCGGTCGGGACCTTTGCGAAGAACGATGTGGAGTTCATCGATCCGACAGGCGTCGATCATGACATGCTTGGAAAATCGCTGTCGAAGGCGATTTACAACTTCATGCACGGTGTGGGGCTGGACGCGGATATTCGCAGTTGGTTCCGGCACAAAGTTCCTCGAGCGACCGTACCACGGAATTTTATCGCGAAGGCGTTGCAGTCCGGCCGCTGAAACTGCGAACCCCTGAGTTCTGCTTTGATTTCACAACTGCGAACAGTGTTTACGGGCAGAGTGCTGTGTAACGACCTGCTGGCGGTTGCTTTGCCCTGAAGGTGCTGTAAGAATTGCAACCGCTGTGCGCTGCCCTGCTGTACTGTCTCGGAGTCCTGATCATGGTGCCTGGATACGGACGTCGTCACTTTCTGAAGTCTGCTGCTTTTGCCTGTACAGCGGCCACATTTTCCCGCAGCAGTTATGCTCGGATTCCGGGTGCCAACGAGAGACTGAAGATTGGTGCCATCGGGGTCGGCGGCCGCGGGGCCGGTGATTTGGATGCGGTCAGTTCGGAAGATATCACGGCATTGTGTGACGTGGATGCTGATCGTCTGGGCGCTGCGGCGGCTCGCCACCCGCAGGCCACGAAGTATGCGGACTATCGCCAGCTGCTGGAGCAGACTGATCTGGAAGCTGTCGTTGTGGCAACTCCTGATCACCATCATGCTCCGGCCACCGTGCGGGCACTGCGACGTGGCCTGCATGTTTACTGCGAAAAGCCGCTGACGCACACCGTTGAAGAAGCTCGACTGATTGCCGCGCTGACGCGTGAAAAGAAAGTCGCCACGCAGATGGGAACTCAGAATCACGAGCATCCGGGTTATCTGCGGCTGGTGGAATTGCTGCAGTCCGGTGCCATTGGTGACGTGCAGCAGGTGCATGTGATCACGGACCGACCTGGCAGATGGTGGCCACAGGGGATGGATCGTCCCGCGGAAACGGCGGCTGTTCCGACTTCTCTCGACTGGGATCTGTGGCTGGGTCCGGCAGCCGAACGACCATATCACCCGGCTTACGTACCGTTTAAGTGGCGGGGCTGGTGGGATTTCGGCTGCGGTGCGGTGGGCGACATGGCCATTCATCTGGCTGATCCGGCATTCTGGGCATTGCGACTGGGTGGTCGTGTCAAGGTGACATCGCGGGGCCCCGCACCGTCACAGTGGAGTGCTCCGGCATGGATGGAAACAAAGTTTGAATTCGGACCGCGTGGCGAGCTGCCGCCGGTGGTCCTGTATTGGTACGAGGGTGAAACGAAGCCGCAGCCGGAGATTGCAGCAGAACTGCCCATGAACGGGTCTCTGTTCGTTGGCAGCAAAGGTCGTATCGCTATTGCTCATGACGGTTTCCCGAAGCTGCTGCCGGAGTCTCAGTTTGCAGACTTCAGGGCACCGGCACCGTCGCTGCCGGAATCTCCGGGACATCATCGGCAGTGGCTTGATGCCTGTCGCACGGGGGCTCGAACCGGCAGCGCGTTTTCCTATGCGGCTCCGTTTACGGAAATTGTGCTGCTGGGGAATGTCGCTTATCGTGCCGGTCAGACGATCGAGTTTGATCAGGAAACCGGCCGTATCCTGAATGCTCCGGCTGCGGAAAAATACCTGTCAAAGGAATACCGTCGAGGCTGGGACATCACCGGCTGATCTCGGAGTTGTCTGATCGCAGCATCTGCTGTTCCAGATCCACACCGGTCGCAAGGCTCCAGTCCCGCAGCAGACGGCGGAAGACTGCTCCGCGGCCAGGCAGCGTCTGAGTTTTGTGACCATCCACGGACAGCACCGGCAGCAGGCAGGATGGTGATGATGTCAGGAAGATTTCTTCTGCGTTCTGCAGCTCGGACAGATTGACTTTGCAACGAGTGAACGGAATACCGGCGTTTTGACACAGTCGTTCGACCAGTCGGCTGCTGAGGCTGTTCAGCACGTCACCGTCAGGAGTTGTGACGTGTCCGTTGCGGACAACGCAGACACTGGCGGTGCTGGTTTCGGCGACGCTGCCATCACGGTTCAGCAGCAATGCGCGGCTGCCCGGTGACTGCTGTTCGGCCGCATGGTCCGCCAGCCACCAGTGCAGGCGATTGCGAACCTTCAGCGATACCGGAAAGCAGTCCGCGGGGATCTGTCGCAACTGCGAAACCGTAAGTCGGACTCCTGACAAAAACGCATTTCGCCACTGTGAAAATGGCAGCGGATAGGTATGCACGACAGTGGTCGGCTGGCTGGACGGACGGCCCAGATAGGTGGAATTGCCACCGGCTGTGGAGAACATCACAACGCCCAGATCAGATCCTTCCGGCAGCAGCTGAAAATTCTGTTGAATGATCTCCTCGGCAGCCTGCAGCAGCTGATGTTTTTCTGAGGCCGGAGGAAAATCCAGTTCACGGAGCGCATGCAGCAGTCGTTCGACATGCTGATCGGCGAACAGAAATCGTCCGCCGTAGGTTCGGCCGGCTTCCGTGACCGCTGCCCCGGCAACGACTCCAAGATCCCATACCGGCAGTGCAGCAGCGCTCCACGGAACCAGCCGCCCATTGATCCAGACGATGGGTTCTGCAGAGCTTTGCTGCTGTGCCGAGGGGGTACTCACGGACTGATTACTGCCATGCCGCGGCCGGCTTCGGTGTGGCTTTCTGCCGTCCGCTGCCGAACACAAGGAACAGGGCAATCAACGCCATCTGCACGGTGAAGAACATTGCCAGAGCATACAGGCGACCTTCCGTAAAGCCGTAGCTGTGAAGTCCGGCACGCAGCTCATTCACACCAAACCACGACCAGGCCGTAACGATGTTTCCGAACATGCTGAGCACGCTGGTGCCGAAGTCGCCCACCATCTTGTCCCAGCGAGCGTGCAGAATCACGGCGTTCCACATCACGATCAGCATGGCCCCGTTTTCCTTCGGGTCCCAGCCCCAGAATCGACCCCACGAATCGTCAGCCCACAGGCCACCCAGAACGGTGCCAACCAGACTGAAGAACAAAGCAAAACAGAGTGTGCCGTAGACCAGCCGTCCGACATGGGGCAGCAGTGGCTGGCTGCGCGAATCCTTCACCGTACGCCCCAGCAATCGCTCAAGCAGGTTGATCGTACACCACGCAACCCCGAGGAATCCGGCCGCGAAGGTGGCCGAGTATCCGAGTGTGATGCAGACAACGTGTGTGGCCAGCCAGAAGGCCGTATCCAGCACGGCCTGCATAACACCAATCGTGTCGCCTTCATCCAGAGCCAGATAGTGGGCTATGACCAGCGCTGCTGAACCCGTGGAGGCTCCGACCAGGCTGCCAATGCCATTCTTCAGGAACACTTCGACGAAGAATGCAGCAATTACGACTCCCCAACCGATGAAGATTGCTGAAGAGTACAGGTTGGTGACCGGGGGGCGTCCGGAGATCTTCATTCGCAGCCACAGGGCGAACGTGTGCACGATGAAGGACAGTACCAGCAGGAACAGCGCTGATCGCTGCAGTGAACCGTTCAGCGGGAACAGCCAGCCGACGAACACGATCAGGATGATCGGGACATACAGGTAAATGGCTTTCCAGAATGGTTCGAAGTAGTTGAACCACGCTTCCAGCTGTACTCGCTGCAGGTCCACATGCGGCAGTGATGTCTTCTTCAGCCACTGCTGATAGGCGTCCAGTTTTGTATTGAAGGCGACGGCGTCGCTGGCTTTCCATGCATTAAAGATGTCGCTGACAAACGCAGCGCTGTCATTGAAGGTTTGGCTGGCAGCGCCACCCGGCATAACCTCCGCGGCGTGCTTCTGCAGATCGCTCCAGAGCAGCCCGGCAATTTCCTGATTGACGACATTCATCAGCGAGTTTTCGTCAGCGGATCCGGCTGCCTGCAGCCTGGCACGGATTGCATCCACCCGGCGATCCTGCGGAGCATTCTGCTGCAGTTCCGAAATCACTTCGAACAGCTCGGCGGCAATACGCTGACTGGCCAGTGCAGCAGCCTGCTCTTTGGTGACAGTGGCAGCGATCTCTGCACCGGTTTTTCCTGGTCCGGCGTCAGCAATCAGTTTGAGTATGCTGTTCAGGAACGGATCCTCAACTCGCTGCAACGCATCCGCAGCGCGTTTGGCAACATCCACAGTGCCGTCCGGGGCAGGGGCCTCAGCGGGCGCAGGAGTATTTTTGAGTATGTCCCACGTACCTTTGACTGAGGTCTGGACGAGCTGCAGTGGTCGGACGTCGCGGATCCAGTCCGCGAACTGCTGACTGCCGGCGATGCCTGCCTCCTGCAGCTGCCGATTGAGCTGTGCAAGGCTGCTGGCGACGATAAAGGTTTCCCACGAACGAGTTTCATCATCCGTACCGGTCGGTACGGCCATGACCGCCTTGCTTTCTCCCAGACGCTGCAGGATCCGCCAGACGGTGATTGAACTTTCCAGCAGGTTGTCCCCGGGCTGGCTCTGGAACACCTGAGCCACCTGGTTCAGGCGTCCCATGGTGTCGAACAGTGCCCCCACGCGACGCTCCAGTGTGGTCAGATCATACTCACGTTTCTCGCGGCGTTTTTCGTTGCCCTTTTGGAAGGCATTGTCAAGAGCCTGCAGGTTGGGTCGGATTTCGGCCAGCGAGTAGACGAAGCCGGGCCGCTGTTTCAATGACAGCAGTGCCAGCAACTGGTCGTCGTTGATCCTGATGACGCGATGACGTTCAGCCAGTTCCGGCCGCAGGATCAGATCCAGCAGCCAGTGAATGGCCGGGGCCTTCCGCACCATCAGGGGACGCAGTCGCTCTTCAATGGCAGACTGCTCTTCACCGGCAAACTCAGCCAGAGCACTGATCCAGTCTGCATATGAGCCCTGCAGAGTCTTCAGGTTCTGAAAGCTGGCCCCGCTGGCTTTATCCGGCCACGCTTTTTGCACCGCATTCAGCAGATTCTGGCGGACTTTGGCATCGTTCAGCTGCCATGCTTCCAGTTCAACTTCCAGAGTCGACTTGTGCGATGTCATCAGGAGCAGTGTGCGGGCGACGGAATCGAGTGGCTGAGCACGACCGTTCCATGCCACCGGCAGCTGAGCTGCGGCGTAGAGATTGAACGTGCCCTTCACCGGCTGAGGACTGCGCACCCCGCGAGCCAGCCAGAGCACGCAGATGCCGGTCAGCAGGATCGGCAGCCAGACACGCAGGGCGGAGGCAATCGGTCCGGCCACCGGCTGCAGGGGCTCATTTGTGCTGGTGTTGCCCGAGGCGGGTATCCAGCGTATCTGATTGTCAGTGAAGGAACCTGTCGGAACCGGCACCTGGCGATCCAGCCGCCCCAAAAACCTCATCAGCGTCTGACCGAACTGGGCAAACATGCCGAAGGCAACCACCATGCAGGCGATGTAGGGCAGCATCCAGCCACTGTTCCGCACCACAGACAGTGTCGACGCTTCCTGCCCGCTGGGCAGGGTCAGGTAATTGGACTGGTAGAAGGTTTCACCGCGATATCGCAGCGGATTGTTCATCCACAGTGTGAAGCGTTCCGTACGATTGTCCTGAGTAATCTCGATGCTGGAGCGGAAGTCACGTGGTGTGGAGGAACCGACGTAGGTGGTGCGACTGACATCCAGCAGTTTGACTGAATACGGCTTGTAGTTCCGCTGAAATCGCAGATAGAAGTAGTAGTCTTTTTCACCAATGGTGGCTTTTTCCGCCAGCGTGGAATTCAGCTCGCTGACGTTCTGAGAGATCAGCATGGATTTCAGCACTGAACCGGACTGGCGATCGACCAGATCGATCAGAACGCTGCTTTGGTCCATGGTGTCGTCCATGCCGGTGACCGGGGGCATGGGCTTCACGGCGGCAAACGAGCCGAGTCCATCGTCCAGCCGGGAATCGGCCGGCGTCAGCGCCCGCAGCTCGCTGTTGCGATAGAAGCGACGCACTGCGATATCAAACGGCAGATCCGGCAGCTCGATTTTCTGATCGGCGGTGACGTCGGCCTGCGCAGCGGCATTAGGTGATTTTTCCTCCGGTGCTGCACTGACGAGCAGCTTTTCCGGTACAACCACGACGTCATCCCTGCCATCGCTGAGGCGACTGATGATGGCCAGTTCGCGAACGCGGATGTCACGCGCGTAGCTGGCCACTTCACCTTCGGTCAGCGACAGATTCGTTTCCTTGGCCACCAGGCCCACCTGCAGTTCACTGATCATCAGCAGGGCCACACCGAAGTGCAGCAGAGCGATGCCGCCACGCTTCTCGAACAGCAGCATTGATCCCAGCAGCAAAATGACGGAACAGGCCGAGCCCTTCATCAGCTGCCACAGAATTCGCATGGCAGAAAGATCAGGCTGAACGGCTGCGCCACCAATAAAGTAATAGAGAAAGGTTCCCAGCAGTACCGCTCCGATGCTGGCACGCAGCAGTCGGCCCGAGAATGACGCCTGCTTTGCCAGCACGGCAAACACCAGGCCAGCCGCACCGGAAAGTCCCAGGATGGCCATCATCAACTGCCAGATCTGACCGGGTGACAGCAGAGTATTCCCGGTTTCAACTCCGGTCTGCATATTGCCGGTGTAGACGGTCAATGCCATCACCGCGAGGCCCAGCGTGACGAAGACTATTCCGGCAACCAGTTTCAGCCCGCGCGCCCGCACGCGGAAGGTCAGCGAATGAGCCGCCAGCAGGTTGAACAGCATCAGCCAGCCAATAGTCCAGCCACCAGGAAACGGGATGTAGCGGAACGATCCCATGCTGGCTGCCAGTTTCTCGCCGCGTTCACCGAACATGGACGGGGGGAACAGATCCTGCACGTCGATCTTTGCCACGTAGCAGCGGAAGTAGTCGTCCATCACCTGCCAGACGTCGCGACGTGCCTGTGCCAGACTGCCGATGAAAACGATGACCATCCCCAGTACAAACAGTACGACGGTCAGTTTCAGTGAAGCCAGTACCGAGATGCAGCGGGTCAGCAGACTGCTGGCGTCGCGGGCGATCTGACGTGAATCCGAGCCGGTGACTCCGCCTGGCGCTGTCAGAACAGACATGAGAGTACTCCTGAATCAGGCCGTGTGGCGAGGCCATACGGCTGAGAATTTTTGATGAGTCCTGCCGGCGTCAGCCGGAGCTCCACGACTGACAGAAACTGCGGAACTGTTCTCTGAGTGATCCCACATCGTCATTACTGCCACGAAGTTTGACCACCCACAGCTTTTCCTTGTAGGTCAACAGCATGCCTAAAATGGATTCGTTCGGACCCTTCAGTTCGACCCACTGACCGGTCATCCCGGCCAGGGGCAGGGGTTCAACAGAATTCATCAGTGCGGCGGGCGACTCGGGTTGCAATCCGATCTGTCCGCCCCAGCGAGCGACCTGCGGGGCGATACCTGCAGTGGCCGGCAGATCACTGACTGTAATGCGAGTCCTTCCGGACGGACCAGCCAGCCACGCGAATTTGCTGAATTCGTCGTTCTGAGCCGACTTCCATTCACCGGGCACATCCCAGCTGAATGGAACCGACTGAAAACGGTCACGGATCAGTTCAGAAGTCAGAAACTGCTGCTGCTCGCTTTCCGCTGTATAACGGACCACCTGATCAGCCGAGTTGCAGCCGATCAGGACAGTGAACAGCAGGGCTGCGGAGATGTGGGATTGTCTGGGAGTCATGGGGCAAGAGTGCCTGGAGGGAGGCGAATCCGGCGGCAGGAGGTCACACGGTGTTCCGCAGGAATTGTAGCATTCTGCTGCCGGTCGTCGCCAAAACAAGGTCTGGATCTGCGGTTCCTGCCAGTAATCAACCAGTCCCTTCCCGGTCGGGGGAATAACTCCTGCTGGATCTTTGCGGATGTTCATTATTGAGGGGCGTATTTGACGGTCCTGCAGGATTTTCGGAGCGGTGGGTTGGGTGATCCGCCCGGAGTTCGGGACTGCTGTCGCCCAGTTTACCGGGGCTGATCGGTAGCGGACTGCCCCGGTTTTGGGTAACAATGCGAGGCAATGTGGACATGCCGGCGGCCGGTCGCATGTCCGTGTGTCAGGGAAACCGAGCGGGTTAAAAGACAGTTGGAGACGGGAATGAGAATTCTGGTTGCGGCGTTGCTGCTGGTGTTTGGTGCAGGACTGGTGAATGCTCAGGAGACAGCCAGGTCGACAAAAGCGCCGGACAAATTCCGCGTGAAGTTTGAAACCAGCTGCGGGGATTTCACCGTGGAAGTTCAGCGGGACTGGGCACCGCTGGGAGCCGACCGATTTCACGAGCTGGTACAGGCAGGGTTCTATGACGAGTGTCGATTCTTTCGAGTGGTGCCTGGCTTTGTGGTGCAGTGGGGCATGAACGGAGATCCGGCTGTGTATGCGAAGTGGAAGGATCGGGAGATTAAGGATGACAAGGTGACGCAGAGCAATCGCGAAGGAATGATCACATTTGCATCCCGCGGCCCGAATACCCGCACCTGCCAGCTGTTTATCAACCTGGCCGACAATGAGCGTCTGGATGACCTTGGATTCGCTCCATTCGGCAAAGTGGTGGAAGGTCTGGATGTGGTGAAAAAGATCACTTCTGAATACGGCCAGCGACCGCAGCAGCCACTGATCCAGGAAGAGGGCAATGCCTACCTGAAGAAGGAATTTCCGAAGATGGATTACATCAAAAAGGTCACGGTGGTACCGGCAGGCTGAACGTCAGCTGTCAGGCGGGGCTGCGTGCGAAGGGCTGAGAGACTGCGGCAGGAGATGGCGTGATGAAACGGGCATTGCTGCTGGTGTGTTTGAGTATGTGCTGCAGCCTGCTGCAGGCCGATGAGCCGGCAGCGGGTACTGCGCAGTCTGCTGCAGCCTCAGACCGCTACGAAACTCGGCGTATTCACGATCCCAACGGAATTGGCAAGTTCTACATGGGTCGCGAGATCGCGCATGTGATGGGTTTCGCCGGTGCTGCCTGGCTCGAACGGTCGACCAGGGAAGAAGAAGAGCGTCTGACTCTGCTGATTCGTGCACTGCGACTGAAGCCCGGCGATGTGGTGGCAGACATCGGTGCTGGCAGCGGAGTGATCTCCATGCTGATGGCGGAACCCATTCTGCCGGGTGGCAGGGTGCTGGCTGTGGACGTGCAGCAGGAGATGCTGGATCGGCTGAAGGCGTACTGTGAGCAGCTGGGAGTTGAGAATGTGGAGCCGATCCGCGGGAGTCAGAAACGCAGTGGTCTGAAGCCGGCCAGTGTGGACATGGCGATCATGGTGGATGTGTACCATGAGTTTGAGTATCCGTATGAGATGCTGGCGGATATCTCGAAAGCGCTGAAGCCTGGCGGTCGGCTGGTGTTTGTGGAGTACCGCAAGGAGGATCCTGCGGTGCCGATCAAGGAGGTCCACAAAATGACTCAGGCACAGGTGCGACTGGAGGCAGAGCAGCCGGAATTTGGTCTGTCGTGGCTGGAGACTGTGCATGTGCTGCCGCTGCAGCACGTGATAATCTTCCGAAAGCAGGCGGCAGCGGAGTCAGGGCCGGCGAGCGAGCGTGGGCAGGATTGACTTCGAGAACCTGTCGCAACGCGGGCGTTGCTCTCAACCCACAACGAACATTGCCCTTTTTGTGCAGTTGAGTGTGGGATGCGGGTGTCCCGGGACGTGCGTCCTGAGTGTCAGCCATGCTCCTGCTGCGCCCCGGCTTCCGGACCGGTGTTCTCGTCCGGTGCCGGAGCGGTCTGTGGTTTTGTCGAGCGGCTGTGGGGGTTGAGTCGATCGAGGATGCCGTTGACGAAGGCGGCCGAGTTTTCTGAGCCGAATTCGCGAGCGATTTCGACAGCTTCATTGATGGCGACGGGGGCCGGAGTCCCTTCGTGCAGCATCTCGTACAGACCCAGTCTCAGCACGTTGCGGTCAGTAATCGCCATCCGCTCAAGACGCCAGTTATGCGCGGTCTGGCGGATCTGCTGATCGAGTTTTGTGCGTTGTAGTCGGATGCCGTCGAGTATGCGGCGGATGAAGTTTCGGAGTTGGGGGTCTCGAAATTCGAGGGCCGCCTGGCGATCGATTCGCTGGGTATCAGCTTCAGGGTTCTGGTCCAGCAGGAACAGCATCTGCAGGATAAAGCGACGGGCTTCGGAGCGACCGGACATCAGGGAAGACCAAAAAAAGCGGATTCAGCCCCGTTGTGGGCGGAATCCGCGGTGTTGTCGACAGGAACTGAGGGTACGGGGAGTGTGGGAGGGGAAGATCAGGGGGTCAATTGCAGGTCAATCACATTCTCGCCCTCGTCCGCATTGACGACTCCGAACAGTCCCGAGGTGGCGGGGTCGGAGTATTTTGCGGGGAGGTTGGATTTGGGTTTGGGCATGGTGTCCTGACCGATCCCCGGAGGCTGATATTCCGGGCTTTCTGTGTCGGCGAGGGCCGGAGTCGCGGCCGGCGCTGGGATGTCGACGACTTTGATGGAGTGTTTACCCTCGACCGCACCGTCATTGGCGGCGAATGTGGTCAGTTTGTAGACACCTTCGGCGTTGGTTTTTCCGAATGCCGCTCGCTTCGATTCGTCGTGAATAAAGGTCACATCAGCGTTGGCAACGGGCTTGCCACTGAGCGTGACCTTTCCGGAAACCTTGAAAACCGGCGGGCGATTCAGCTTTTCACTGCCACAGCCGGCGACAGCGATGGTCAGAGAGCAGGCGATGAGCAGAGCGAACGAGACGGAGCGTTTCATAGCCGATCATCCTGGATTGAAATCGCGAGGCCAAACAGACGTTGATGAGGAGCGTGGGTACGTTTTGAAGGTAACCCGTGATAGTAGCAGAAGCCGATTTCGATGCCAGCCTTCAGACGCAGTCAGATTCGCCATTTTTGCTCAAATCCTGAGCAGAACGGAACCTTTCCGGCTTGCAGATGTTCAGTCTGCGTCATATTCTTGTGAAGGCTTGCGCTCGCGGTGACGCGATTTATTTCATTTTTCTGGTTTTCTCAGTTCGTGGAGGTTGCAACTGTGATTCGTCGACGCGGTTTTACTCTGATTGAATTGCTGGTGGTGATCGCCATCATTGCAATTCTGGTGGCGCTGCTGCTGCCTGCTGTTCAGCAGGCTCGCGAAGCAGCACGCCGGACTCAGTGCAAGAACAACCTGAAGCAGTTCGGGTTGGCTCTGCACAATTATCACGATGTATTCAACATGTTCCCCTACGCCAAAGGGGGCACCTTTGGTTACGGTAACACCAGCCGTCTCGATGGCAATTACGAGCGAAAGACCGGCCTGATTCCGCTGCTGCCTTATCTTGAGCAGACAGCTTTGTATCAGCGGATCGATGCTGGTAATCCGGCAACGTCACCGCCGATTCCACCCGGTGGTCCGGCTCCGTGGAGCGGCACGGCTCCTGCCCCGGCCATCTACAGCCAGCGAATTTCCTTCTTTAACTGCCCGACGGACCCGGGTATCGTGGCTGCTCGCGGAACTGCCAGCTACGCATTCTGCCGCGGTGACTTTATCGGCACCAGCGCAGGCAATGGCCGTGATGCTCAGGACGTCAGCGGTCTGTTATGTCTGCGTCGCTGTTTCAGCATGCGTGACGTGACCGACGGCACCAGCAACACAATCGCCATGGGTGAACGAGTGCAGGCGGCTTTTGGTATCGGCGGCAAGGCTTCTCCGACTGTCCGCGAAGGTGTGATTGTGAATGTTGGTGCCATTGTGACTTCGCCGGGTTCCTGCATCGCCGCTGCTGCGGTGATTCGTGCCGGCGACCGTTACACCAACGGTGCCACAGTGAAAGGTCGCTTCAGCTCGATTTGGTGCGATGGCCAGCCGGAAATCAACTCCTTCTACACTGTGACTCCGCCGAACGGCCCATCCTGCATCAACGACGGTAACGTCAATGCTGACGGTGCCGTGGGTGTGTTCGCACCCAGCAGCTTCCATACAGGTGGCGTGCAGGTGGTGCTGGCTGACGGTTCCGTCCGCTTCATCTCGGAGAATATCGACACCGGAAATCTCGGTGTTGCAACGGTGATTGGCAACGCCAGCCCCTATGGTGTCTGGGGACGCCTGGGGACGAAGGCCGGTGGCGAGATTATCGGAGATTACTGATCTCCGCGGTCTGTGCTGAAGAAGAATTTCGGAAGGCTCGGCAGATTTGCCGAGCCTTCCTGTGTTGTGTGCCAGTGTGTATCTGCTCCCTGATGATCGCACTGGATTGCGGGCGCATTGCCGCAAGGAGTGACGGGCGATGCAGTTCCTGAGCCTCGGGCTGCTTCAGAGATCGCTGTCGTCGCTGTTGGGATTGCAGGTGGTGCGAATCCAGCCGGCGATGTCTTTTTGCAGTCTGAGCAGATTCTGGAAGCGGGCCCAGTCGACGGTGACATTGGCTTCTGCAGAATTGGTTTCGGCGGATGTCAGCACGATTTGCATCAGGGTTTCGCTGGCATACAGCAGCAGATCGGCCAGTCGGGCGCGCTGAATTGGAGTCAGGTTTTCCGGCAGTGGGGGACATTCGCCGCAGAACATGGAGGCGGGCAGGTGATCGGTCCGACCGGCTTCGGGGAAAAATTCAGGGGCAGAGGCTGGAGGAGCGACATCGGGGCGAGTGAAGGTGCGGCTGACGGGCATCAGGTCGGTGACATTGACGCCAAGGCTGCGGGCTCGATCTGAGATTTCTTCGGCGGAACCGAACAGCAGGGTGCACCGACCCAGCTGCAGGTGGTCGCCGGGACGCATCACGTGCAGTTGCACCGGGTGTCCGTTGACGCGACTGCCGTTGGTGCTGTTCAGGTCTGTGAAGATGATGCTGCCGTGATCTTCCTGCAATTTCGCATGCAGACGACTGATACGTTCGTCGTTCAGCTGCACATCGTTGACTTCTTCACGCCCGATCGTGATCGGTGGCTGCAGGTTGCGGTAAACCCGACCTCGCTCAAGACCCTCCAGTACGGACAGTGTGACGAACGCCATGATATGCTGCGACTTTTGTTCTGGGGAGGGTAAGAGATCCGGTTGCAGTGCCGAAAAAATCCATTCAAGAAGGTCGAAACCGTCCGGAAGTCCCACTATCGGCCGGCGGTCCGCCAGAAAAACGCGACTCCGCTTTGATTTTCCCGAAACTGGTGCCGTGTTTGGAGGATTTGACGTTCTTCAGTGTCGGAAAAAATCGGAGGTGTGGCAATCGCCACGTGCCTGAAGTGTGCAAAAAGGCGGGAAAACTGACATTTGCGTGGAGTCCTGGGCGGGGACTGGCGGAGCTGGTGGGACTTTGCGGCAGGCTGGTATTCAAAAAACCTATGCCCGCTTTTTCTCGCGGCCTGCCCGCAGTGGATTGTGGTTGTCGGTTGGACTATTCTGGGGGTACGGCAGATGTGATCTGCCCGACGGGGCCCCTGCACCCACAGCAAGCCTCGGCCATGTTCCATCGCGGGTTTGAGATCAGCCTGATCGCGTATTTGGATGCGTTCCGGTGCTTCATTATCCAGAGATTGCGGGTCGCCGAAAATGCTGACATTCAGGAAACTGCTGGTTGCCAACCGGTCGGAAATTGCGATTCGAGTATTTCGCAGTGCTTCGGAACTGGGTATCCGCACTGTGGCCATTTACTCGCACGAAGATCGTTACGCTCTGCATCGGTTCAAGGCGGACGAGGCTTACCGGATTGGTCGTCCGGGGGAGCCGATTCGATCGTATCTGGACATTGCCGGGATTGTGGCTCTGGCGAAGGAAATTGGTGCGGACGCGATTCACCCGGGTTATGGTTTCCTTTCAGAGCGACCTGAGTTCGCGCGGGCCTGTGCTGAAGCGGGGATCAAGTTCGTCGGTCCCTCGGTGCACTGTCTGGAAGCTTTGGGCGACAAAACGGCGGCTCGCAATATCGCAATTGCCGCGGGTGTTCCGGTCCTGGGGGGAACTCAGGAATCCATCGAATCCGCTGACGAAGCTCGGGCTCGCGCCACCGAAATTGGATTTCCGGTGATGATCAAGGCGGCCAAGGGGGGTGGTGGTCGCGGGATGCGTGCGGTGAAGACAGTTGATGAGTTCGATGCGGCCTTTGAGTCTGCTCGCAATGAAGCACGTACGGCCTTTGGCAGTCCGGAAGTCTTTATTGAAAAGTTCATTGGTCGGGCCAAGCACATTGAGGTCCAGTTGCTGGGGGACGAGCACGGGAATCTGGTGCACCTGTATGAACGTGACTGTTCAGTTCAGCGACGTCATCAGAAGGTGGTGGAGCTGGCACCTGCGCCGAATCTCAGTCGTGAACTGCGGGACGGGATCCTCGACGCGGCTCTGAAGATCGGGCGCGCTGTCGATTACTCGTGCGCCGGCACTGTGGAATTCCTGGTGGATACAGAAGCCAACCGATTCTATTTCATCGAAGTGAATCCGCGGATTCAGGTGGAGCACACGGTAACGGAAGAAGTCACGAACATCGACATCGTCAAGTGTCAGATCCTGACGGCTCAGGGACTGCCTCTGTCACACGAGGACATTGGACTGGGTGATCAGAGGAATGTGGTGGTCAGTGGTTTTGCGGTGCAGTGTCGTGTGACGACAGAGGATCCGGCCAACAGTTTCATGCCGGACTATGGTCGGGTGACGCATTACCGTTCTGCGGGCGGGATGGGGATTCGCCTGGACGCAGGCAGTGCCTTCAGCGGAGCGGTGGTCAACCCGTTTTACGATTCGCTGCTCACGAAAGTGACAACTCGCGGACGCCGTTTTATTGATGCCGTGCATCGCATGGAGCGGACGTTGCGGGAGTTCCGGATTCGCGGAGTGAAGACGAACATCCCATTCCTCAGCAAGGTGATGTCGCATCCCACGTTTGTGCGTGGCGAGTGCATTACCCGATTCATTGATGAGACGCCTGAACTGTTTCAGTTTGACTACCGTCGCAACCGGGCGACGCGGCTGCTGACATATCTTGCCGAGACGATTGTGAACGGGAACCCGCTGGTGAAGGGGCGTCCTCGTTCTGCCCGCCGCATACCGGCTCCGCTGCCCACAGTACCGAAGGGAGTTCAGCCGCCCCCGGGCACTCGCACTCTGTTTCTGCGTGAGGGTGCTGCGGGCCTTGCGAAGTGGGTGCTTGAGCAGAAGCCTTTGCTGCTGACGGATACGACCTTCCGGGATGCTCATCAGTCACTGCTGGCGACCCGCATGCGCACCTATGACATGCTGCAGATTTCCGACGCCTACGCCCATAACTGCTCGGGGCTGTTCAGTCTGGAAATGTGGGGCGGTGCGACGTTTGATACGTCGATGCGGTTTTTGAAGGAGTGTCCGTGGCAGCGGCTGGTGCAGATGCGTGAGCGGATTCCAAACATTCTGTTCCAGATGCTGCTGCGGTCTTCCAATGCCGTTGGTTACAAAAACTATCCTGACAATGTGGTGAAGGTGTTTGTGAAGGAGGCGGCGGATGCGGGCGTCGATGTGTTCCGCATCTTCGACTGTCTCAACTGGCTGCCCAACATGCAGGTGGCGATGGATGCGGTGGTGGAGGCGGGGGGGATTTGTGAGGCGGCGATCTGCTACACGGGTGACATCACCAATCCGAATCGTGCGAAGTACGACCTGAAGTATTACGTGGACATGGCGAAGAAGCTTGAGCACATGGGGGCTCATATTCTGGCGATCAAGGATATGGCTGGGCTGTGCAAGCCGGCCGCGGCGGAGCGGCTGATTCGGGCACTGAAGCAGGAAGTGGGGATACCGATCCACTTCCATACTCACGACACGGCGGGAGTCCAGGCGGCGTCAATTCTGGACGGT
This sequence comes from Planctomyces sp., assembly GCA_005791255.1. Classification (GTDB taxonomy): domain Bacteria; phylum Planctomycetota; class Planctomycetia; order Planctomycetales; family Planctomycetaceae; genus SXXK01. Next base: position 3,402 of record SXXK01000099.1, on the reverse strand, counting down.
TCGAAGGTGAAGCTGGACATTGCTGATGCCGCGATGGCACCGCTGTCAGGCGGGACGTCGCAGGTCAACCTGAATACTCTGGCAGAATCCCTGCGTTACGGGGACCGCGACCCGCAGCTGCCGGTGGAAGCACTGGACGGAATTTCGGAATACTGGCGAGCTGTGCGCGAGTTTTATACTCCGTTTGAAAGTGTTTCTCTGGCCGCAACAGCCGATCTGTATCGGCATGAAATGCCTGGTGGGCAGTACACGAATCTGTTCGAGCAGGCTCGGGCACTGGGGCTGGCGGACCGCTGGCCTGAGGTCTGTCGGTTGTATGCCGAGGTGAACCAGTTGTTCGGGGACATCGTTAAGGTGACTCCGACCAGCAAATCGGTCGGCGATATGGCTTTGTTCATGCTGGCCAATAATCTCAGCTGTGATGACGTGCTGAATCCGGATCGTGATATTGCGTTCCCGGGCAGCGTGATTGACCTGATCAGCGGCGGAATGGGGCAGCCTCCGGGTGGTTTCCCGGAAGCTGTGCGCAATCGCATCCTGCTGGGCAAGCAGGAGTTTCTGGGGCGTCCCGGGGAAACTCTGCCACCGACCGACATGGCTGCTGCTCGTGAACGAGTCGCAGCGATGCTGGGCCGGGAACCTTCCGGTCAGGAGGTGATTTCGTGGGTGCTGTACGAGCGAGTTTATGAGGAGTTTGCAGCGCATCAGGACAGCTATTCGGACGTCAGCATCCTGCCGACTCCGCACTTCTTCTTCGGTCTGGAGCCTGGTGAGGAAATTGCTGTGGATATTGAGCCCGGCAAGACGCTGATCATCCGTCTGCAGACGGTCAGTGATCCGCATGCCGATGGAACTCGCACCGTCTTCTTCGAGCTCAACGGTCAGCCTCGCGAAATCACTGTGGCGGATGCGGCAGTGGAATCGATTGCTCCGACGCGAGTGAAGGCGGATCCGGCCATTGCCGGCCAGGTGGGAGCTACGATGCCGGGAATGGTTGTCACGGTGGCGGTGAAGCCGGGTGAGCGGATTCGCAAGGGACAAAAACTGCTCAGCCTGGAAGCCATGAAAATGGAAACGGCAATCAATGCTGAGCTCGACGGAAAGATTCGGGATGTGCTTGTGCAGCCGGGGAATCGTGTGGAGACCGGCGATCTGCTGGTGGTGATTGATCCGGCCTGACCGCTGGCGCAGCAGGAGTAATCATGGGGACGAAATCCAAAGTCATCACCAATCCAATGACGGCTGCTGTACCCCTGGACGACAGTTGGGTTGACGGCATCCATCAGGGTGACTGCATCGAGACGATGCGGCAGCTGCCCGCGGGCAGTGTGCATTTGGTTTTTGCGGATCCGCCGTTCAACATCGGGTACGACTACGACGAGTACGATGATCGTCTGGAGGAGTCTCGTTATCTGGAGTGGAGCAGTCGCTGGATGGCGGAAGTGCACCGGGTGCTGGTGTCGACCGGCACGTTCTGGCTGGCGATTGGTGATGAGTATGCGGCGGAACTGAAGGTCGAGGCAAAGAAGCTGGGTTTTGTCTGTCGCAGCTGGGTGATCTGGTACTACACGTTTGGTGTGAACTGCAAGTACAAGTTCACACGGTCGCATGCTCATCTGTTTCACTTTGTGAAGGATCCGTGCGCTTTTACGTTCAACCATGACCAGATCCGGGTACCTTCGGCGCGGCAGCTGGTGTATGGGGATCAGCGGGCGAACAGTGGCGGCCGACTGCCGGATGACACGTGGATTCTGAGACCTCAGGACTGTCCTGAATCCTTTACAGCGGAAGAGGACACGTGGTACTTCGCGCGGGTGGCGGGAACCTTTTCAGAGCGTGCCGGGTTTCATGGGTGTCAGATGCCGGAGCAGCTGCTGGCGCGGATCATTCGGACCAGTTCCCGAGAGGGTGATCTGGTACTGGATCCGTTTGCGGGCAGTGCGTCGACACTGGTCACAGCTCGCAAGCTGGGGCGGCGTGTGCTGGGTTGTGAGTTGTCTCAGCAGTACACTGAAGAGGGTTCAAAGCGTCTGGCTGCGGTGAATCCGGGAGATGCCCTGGTGGGGCCGGCCAATCCGCTCACCAGTGCTCCGAAGACGGCCGATGGCCGTCGTTTGCCTGACCAGCAGCCGGGGCAGCCGGAAAAGACTCGCAGAAAACGGCTGGTGAAGAAGAAGCCATCGACATTGTTTGATGAGTGAGGGGAAGTGCCTGAATTGGTTGGCATGTTCGGGAGCGGTTCATGGGGAAGACGGCAGTTGTAATTCCGGTATCGCTGCTGATGATGGCAGGCATGGTATTGCTGCTGGTGCAGTCGGATCGCCCACGTGTCAGGCAGCCGCAGGCGGGTGAGGCAGCGTCGTCTGCCGGGGCGTCGGCTGAGTTGTCGTTGTTCTGTGCGGCCAGCAATCGATCGGTGCTGGAGCCGATTCGTGAGCGTTACGAGCGGGAGACGGGGCATCGGGTGCAGATTCAGTACGGTGCTTCCCAGACTCTGTTGTCGCAGCTGCAGGTGGCCGGCGCGGCCGATCTGTTTCTGCCGGCGGACGACAGTTTTCTGCGGATGGCGCGGGAATCCGGCCTTGTGGCTGAAGTGCTGCCGATTGCGACAATGCGATGTGGACTGGTGGTGCGTCGCGGAAATCCGCTGGGGATCCGCAGTGTGGCGGATCTGCTGCGTGATGGTATCAGGCTGGTGCAGGCGAATCCGGATGCTGCGGCAGTCGGCAAAGTGTCTCGTCAGGTACTGACGAAGCAGGGCATCTGGGATGCGGTGAACGCAGCCACGGATGGATTTCGCACAACCGTAAATGACGTGGCGAATGACGTTGAGGTGGGTGCGGCGGACGCAGGAATTGTCTACGAAGTGGTGTTGTACGGTCGCCCGGAGCTGGAATTCGTGGATGTGGTGGAACTTGAAGGGGCGATGTCTCAGGTCAGCATGGGAGTGACGACGGCCTGCAGTCAGCCGGCAGCGGCACTGCATTTTGCAAGGTATGTCAGTGCAGAGGATCGAGGTCTGGAGGAATATCGTCGGCAGGGTTTTGTGGTCGAGCGTGGTGATCTGTGGGCTGATATTCCTGAACTTTCGGTGTATGCCGGTTCGATGCTGCGACCGGCGATTGAGGATACGATTACGGCATTTGAACAACGTGAGGGTGTGCGGGTTTCGCGATCCTACAACGGCTGCGGCATTCTGGTGGCTCAGATGAAAAGTGGTCAGCATCCCGATGCGTATTTTGCCTGTGATGTGGAATTCATGAAGCAGGTGGGTGATTTGTTTGGACCGGCGACGGACGTGTCGCAGAATGAGCTGGTGATTCTGGTGCCGAAAGGTAATCCGCGGCGCATTGCCGGGCTGCAGGATCTGACTCAGGCGGGCCTGCGAGTGGGTATCGGGCA
>SXXK01000098.1 GCA_005791255.1 Planctomyces sp. | reverse complement strand
GCGGCCTGAGGCGGCCAGGGGGGCGGTCAGCTTGGGGTGACTTGCTGCGGTGCCTGCTGCTTTGTAATCTCGAGCGCGGGAATCTGGTCGACCAGTCGCGTGTTGCGGGGCGGCTCGTTTAACAACAATAACCCGGACAACCTCCGGTGTGCGAACCGCAACAACAACTCGCCCGACAACCGTAACAACAACAACGGTTTTCGGATCTCCAGCACTACGCCGGAAACATTGTTTCCGCTCGCCGGAATTGCGGTCTTTACGGAGCCCGCAAGTGAGCCGTGTGCAGTCCACGACCGGGTTCCCGGTGTCGTCGTACCATTCTGTGGTGCGGTGGCCAAAACCTGTGCCGAATTCGGCGGGGCTGGTAAGCTTTGCGGCTGAACGTCCCGCCGAATTCCTTGCTGGCCTGTTTCGGGGCGTGGACATTCGGAAGTTCGCAGGGAGACATTTTCGTGAACAAGTCGGAACTGCCGCGGGTGTTTGTAAGTCACACGTCAGAGCTGGCGGAGTGGCCGGCGGATCGCAGTTATATTGCAGCGGTGCTGGACGCTGTGCGGCAGGCCGGTCTGGTGGCTCGCGAGATGCGGGACTTTACGGCTGCAACCCAGTCTCCGGCAATGAGTGACATTGAAGAGCTAAAGCAGTGCGGGATTTACGTGGGTGTACTGGGTTTTCGATTCGGAACGCCGATGCGTGAGGACCCGGAGATTTCGTACACCCAGCAGGAGTTCCGGTATGCTTGCAGCAAGGGGTACTCGTTGCTGGTGTTTCTGCTGCATGGGCGGGCCGTCGGGGTCCCGGTAGAAATTGGCCAGGATCTTGAAAATGGTAAGAAGCAGCAGGCATTTCGGGCTGAGGTGCAGAACAGCGGTGGTGTCGGCCTGACGTGTCAGTTTTTTAAGACCGCTGATGAGCTGCACCGTCTGGTGTACCAGGCTTTGCTGAGTGAGTTGGAGCGGCGGCAGGCTGGCAGTGGCGAAGGTGACGAAGGAGGGGGCGGAACTGACGCCGGGGATGTTGCTGCGCGGGAGCGTGTGCTGGAGCGATTAGCGGCAGCGCGGGTGGGGGAGTGGGTGCAGGCGTGTCGTGGTGATCGTCAGGATCGGCTGGAGCATTATGTGGCGCCGCATTATTCGGTGCTGCGTGAGGGTCTGCAGCCAGCGCGGCTGAAGGCTGGCGGGGGGCCGTCCGCTGCCGGGGAAGCAGAATTGGGTACGGCGGACGCGGACCGTTATGAGCCGGTGGCGCAGGAGGGTGACAGTCCGGAGGATGAGCTGGAGCGACTGTTGACGGGTCGCAGGCGACTGTGTATTTCGGAGGATGCGGGAGCGGGCAAGTCCGTGCTGACTCGCAGGGTGCTCAGTTTCGCCTGTACTGAAGCGGGGCAGCGAGCGGTGTTCGGGGGCCGGCCGGGGCTGGTGCTGCGATTTGAGCAGTGGGAGCAGGACTGGCCGCGGGATTTGCGGGCAGCCGTCGAAATGGAAGTTCAGCGAGGCTGTGTGGAAGCGGAGTCTGGCGTTGACGCCAGGGCGATGACTGACTGGCTGTTCAGCGAGGGGCGAGTGCTGCTGCTGCTGGATGGACTGGATCAGGTGCAGAATGATGCTGCGATTGCTGCGGTTTCGGAGTTTCTGACGGGAGAGGGAAGGGATTGTCGGGCCATTGTGACGGGCCGTCCGTATCGGATTGATCAGAGTCGTGGCAATTTGCTGAGGAGTGCGGAGTGGCAATTTGCCCGGATCGAGGGATTTGATGACGAGCAGGTGGCCGAGTATCTGCGGGGGTTTGCCATCGATCAGATATTTCCGGATCGTGCTGCGGTGCGGGATTTGCTGCGGATCCCCAGTGTGCTGCGGATTGTGCGGGAGCTGCTGGAGTTACCGGAGAGTGCGGGGAAGGTACTGACGTTTCGCAGTCGGGGCGAATTGTACAGCCGGGCCTGCAGTCGACTGGTGTTGGATGCAGGGAAAAAGACGGATGTCAATTTTGACCGTCGGCGCGGGCGGAAGCTGGAGGAGGTGCTGGCTTCGATTGCGTTTTCGATGATGGTCAGTCAGATGTATGACGCAGCGGCTCGTGGTGAATCGCAGGTCAATTCGATTGAGCGATCGGCTGAGCGACGTCGACAGGGCGGTGTTTCTGAGGAGGAATGGCGTCAGGTGCAGCAGATCAGTCGTCTGACGAATCACTGCATCCTTGAGGGAACTCGCGAGGAAATGCTGAGCTGGCAGCATCGCGGGATGATGGAGTATTACTGCGGGCTGCATCTGGCGTGTTATGCGCGGGAGGAGTGTCTGCGGCAGGCAGCGGAGTTTGCAGGTGAGCCCCAGTGGTCGTGGGCGTGGCGATTTGCCATTGAGCTTCCGGGGGAGGTGGCAGAGGAGTCTGTGCGAACGCAGGCATTGGAATTGCTGTTTCGGCGACCGGAGCGGCAGCGTCGACCGACGGAGCTGATGTACCGTGGGTGGTCTGTGCTGGAGCAGAGTGCGGGGGGGCGTTTGGTATTATCGGAGTTCCGGGGCGAGTATGTCCGCCTGCGGTCGGAAGTGTTGGCGCTGCAGGCGCTGGAGGCGAGTTTTGTGCGGTGCCCGCCCGAGCCGACGGCGGGTGAGAGTCGTTTCCGGATGGGGTCATTGGAGGATGATAGTTCTGCGTACAGAAATGAAAAACCTGCGATTCAAGTCGCAGTGCGATCATTTGAACTGTTGCGGGACCCGGTGACGGTGGCACAGTTTGGGGCATTTGATGGGGTCTATGAGCGTGCTGAGTCAGAGACTTTGCAGAAATATGCACCTGTATCTGATTGTCCGGCGATTCGCATCAACTGGTACGATGCCTGGTGTTTTGCAGCGTGGTGTGGCAGCCGTTTACCGCGTGAGTCTGAGTGGGAGTTCGCCTGCCGAGCCGGCACGGAAACCAGGTACTGGTGGGGTGATGAGATGAATTCTGATCGGTGCACTTTTAAGCAGGGACAGACCACTCCTGCGAGTGACGCGCATACGAATCCCTGGGGACTTCGAGACCTGCTGGGAAACGTGTGGGAGTGGTGCGAAGATTGGTATTCGAAGGGCTTGAGTGAGACGGTATCGCAGGGGTTTGAGGGGACCAGTCGCGTGTTGCGGGGCGGCTCGTTTAACTTCGTTAACCCGGACATCCTCCGGTGTGCGCTCCGCAACAACTACTCGCCCGACATCCGTCTCAACTACTTCGGTTTTCGGATCTCCAGGACTAAGTAGCGGTCAGCGATCTTGCGATTTGTCGCTTTGCGGTTTTGCGATTTTACCCTTTTACCATTTCGCCGCGCATGCGGCGAAAAAATTGTTTTTTGAGGGAGCTGCCATGTGATTCGGGCGCATCAGGGTGACCAGGCGATCCGTTGCTTGGCGATCCGTTGCTTGGCGATCCGTTGCTTGGCGATCCGTGGGCGGAAGCCCACGGGTGTTGCGCATCGATCGCGTTCGGTTGTGTTTTTGCGGCGTTTTTGCGTGCATGCGGGGGTTGGGGACGCACCCGGGCACTTCCGTGCCCGGCTCGTGCGCCTGTGAAGGCGATTGAACAGACAGGTGAAAGTCCTGTTCAGAGCTGTCGTTACCGCTCTGTAGCTGAAGGTAACTGCGTTTTCAATAGAAAGGGTGGGAAGCAACTGGAAGCGAATGAGCAGTCCGTAACACAAGTGAACGCGATTCGGCCAAGCCTGTCGGGGAGCGTGCGAGCAAAGCGCGATCCTCTGACCTCACACCACGACCCAGACGCGGCCCGACTCCGGGTGGCGGATTGACCTCTGCAGGTCGGTGAGGCGACTCGCACGGTGAACAAACAGTAACGTGTCAAACCGAGGTGAGTGAAATGGCAGTAAGGTGCATGGCGACGGAATGTTCGGAAGTTCAATCGAGATAAGCAGGGAGACCTCAGTCATGCCGCAGACCTGAGATGCGCACAACTGAGGAGTCAGAGCCTTCATAGTAGTGACGACCGGCGGGAACCAAACCCGACGCGAGCGAAGGGAGGCAGGGAAGTAGATTCGGAAAGACCAGATGCATGAGAAGACAAGCGAAAGCTGCTTTACCAGAACGAGTGCCGTTTTCGGCTATACCGCCTGGAGAGACCCCCGACATTCGCCGGTGGGCTCAGCCTGTTGTCTGGACAGACCGAATGTTGACGACACTTCTGGAAAACAAAGTGAGAGGAGGCAAATGGCATGCGTTGATTGACAAGGTGTACGCACCGCTGAACCTGTTTACGGCGTCCCGCAAGGTGACAGGAAAGCGGAAAGCGGCAGGGGTCGATGGCCAGAGTTGTGAAGCATTCGAAGAGCATCTGTGAGTGGAGATACGCAGGCTCAGCGAAGAGATCCGAACTGGAAGCTATCGTCCGAATGCGGTTCGACGCGTTCACATTCCGAAACCGGGACGACCGAACGAGACTCGACCGCTGGGCATCCCAACGGTCCGCGACCGCGTCGTCCAAAGTGCGATAGTCAACGTGATCGAGCCGATTCTGG
>SXXK01000009.1 GCA_005791255.1 Planctomyces sp. | reverse complement strand
GACACCCACCGGGGACACGCCACCGGGGACACACCACTCGGGGACACACCACTCGGGGACACGCCACCGGGGACACACACCGGGGACACACCACTTCGGGCGGGCGATTTGCGGGGGACACAGCATCGCGGTCCGCAGCATATTGGGGGGGCACCACCGATGCCGTTGGTGGTTGGTGACGGGGGACACAGCATCGGAGTGCAGTGCGGGGACACACGCACCGGGGACACACGCGCTGGGGACACACACGCCGCTGGGGACACACACGCCGCGGGGGGCCGCAGCGGCGGGATCTACGGCAAGTGCGATGCGCACCGGGGGACGCGTAGCCGTGACGAGTGACACGGACACGTTATTGTGAGCCGGGTGGGGACAGGCAACACAGACAGCCGAAATCCGCACCGAATCCGGCTGCAGCCTTCGCACGGGCGCGATTCAACTCCGTCTCGGTACCTGTTGGTTTTTCGCATCAATTTGTTGTCTCTGGAAAACACAACCTGTGCGACTCGCCGCATCACGCGATGTATGTCGTCGCAGCGGAAACTAAAGTCCGTCGGGTCAGTATTGAGTGTTGTGCTTTGCTTTGATTTGCAGCTGCCGGCCTGATTGTCCGGAGTTCAGTTCAACTCAGTGCTCGGCGGGTGCCTGGCTCGTTTCTGTTTTACGGAAGACATTCTGGCCAAATCTCAGGAACAGTGCGGGAGTGACCAACTGATCCAGCACCGTTGATGTCAGCATGCCTCCGAAGACTACCAGTGCCAGAGGGTGCAGAATTTCCTTACCGGTTTGTCCGGCGCCGAACAGCAGGGGCAGCAGGCCGATGAAGCTGGTGGCGGCGGTCATCATGACAGGGGCGAGTCGTTCGAGGCTGCCCTGAATGATCATCTCTTTGCCAAACTGATGTCCTTCGTTTTCCATCAGGTGGATGTAGTGCGAGATCATCATGATGCCGTTGCGGCTGACGATGCCGATGAGAGTGATGAAGCCGACCCAGTGTGCGATGGACAGGCTGGTGGCAGACGCCCAGACTCGTGGCCACAGCCACCATTCGACGCCCTGAAATGATTCGAGCGGCGGGCGATTGACGATCAGCAGTGCGATGATGGAGCCCAGTGCGGCGAGCGGGATATTGGCGAGAACCTGAAGAGCGGCGCGCCATGAGCCGAGACAGCGCTGCAGCAGCAGAAACACTGCAACCACGGATACTCCGCCCAGTACCAGCAGTCTGAGGCTGGCTTCCTGTTGCGCCTGGAACTGTCCGCCGAACTCAATGTGGCAGCCACCCGGGATGGCGGCAAGTCGTGATTCGATGTCGGCCGTCCGGCGTCGGATTTCGGCGACGACGCCGGCGAGGTCCCGTCCTTCGACGTTGCAGAAGACGACGATTCGCCGCTCGACTCCCTCGTGGTTCAGCGTGTTGGGCCCGGTGGTGTCGATGACGTCGACGACTTCGCTGAGAGAGACTCGCCGGCCGGAGGGTGTCTCAAGAATCGTCTGCTGGATGATTTCCGGGTCATTGCGGGACGCCTCATCGAACCACACCACAAGGCTGAAGAATCGATCGTCATCGAGGATCTGCGAGACGACTCGACCACGGTACGCGGTCTCCAGCAAGGCAGAGATGTCTCCGGGTGCCAGTCCGAAGCGGGCAGCTGCTTCGCGGCGAACCTGCAGTCGGATCTGCGATACCTCCACCTGCGGCTCCAGCTGCAGATCCACGACTCCGGGAACCTGACTCATGATTTCATGCAGTTCGTGTCCCACCTCCCGCAGGACTCGCAGGTCACTGCCGAAGATTTTCACTGCGATCTGTGCGCGGATACCCGACATGATGTGGTCAAGTCGGTGTGAGATGGGCTGGCCGATGTTGACTCGAACACCCGGAATCAGGGTGATGCGGTCACGGATGTCAGCCAGTACTTCGCTGCGTGGTCTGCCGTTTGTTTCGTATCCCCAAAGGTGTGCAACCGGGATGGTTCGCAGCACGGCGGCGGTCCAGCCCTCACGCGGTCGCTGAGCATCCTGAACTCGCACATCAAACTCTGAGGAATTGACTCCTTCTGCGTGTTCGTCGAGTTCCGCGCGGCCGGTGCGTCGGGAGACCGCGAGGACTTCCGGGATTTCCAGCAGCAGCGATTCCGCCCGCTGAGCCAGCCGCTGGCTTTCTTCGAGGCTGGTCCCTGGTTCGGTCTGAAAGTTGATGGTGAATGTGCCCTCATTGAACGGCGGCAGAAACTCGCCACCCATCCAGCCGAGCGTGATCAGAGAGGCAACCACCAGCAGAACGGTGGTTCCAAGGACCAGACTGGTGCGATTCAGAGTCCAGCGGAGGATTCGGGCGGTCCACGTCTTCAGTGCTCGCAGCAGCAGTGGATCCTGCTGCTGGTCAAGAAAACGGGCATGTGGCAGCAGGAAAGATGCGAGGACCGGAGTGACGGTCAGCGAGACGACAAGCGATGCCAGCAGGGAGGTCATATAGGCGATCCCCAGCGGCGCGAAAATACGACCCTCAAGGCCGGCCAGTGAGAACAGCGGAAACACCACCAGCACCACGATGAGCGTGGCGTAAACGATGGAATTGCGGACTTCGCAGGAGGCGTCATAGATCACACTGAGTACGGGAGCGGGCGTCAGGCGGCGTCGGTTTTCCTTGAGTCGGCGATAGATATTCTCGATGTCCACAATGGAGTCATCAACGAGGTCACCGATGGCTACTGCGATGCCACCGAGTGTCATTGTGTTGATGGAGATTCCGAACCATTGGAATACGAGGATGGTGAGCAATATGGAGAGTGGCATGGCAGTGAGTGAGCTGATGCTGGTGCGGAGATTCCACATGAAGAGGAACAGGATCACGACCACCCAGATGGCACCGTCGCGAACGGCTTCGACGACGTTATCGACGGCTGCTTCGATGAAGTCAGCCTGTCGAAACAATCGTTTCTCGATCAGTACGTGTGCCGGAAGACTGCGTTGCAGCTCATCGAGGACGGCAGTAATGCTGCTGTCCAGCCTGAGCGTGTCAGCGTGGGGTTGTTTCTGCACTGCCAGGATAACGGCGGGACCTCCTTCGACTGCAGCACCGTTTCGCACGAGGACACTGCCGTCACCGCGGCGGACTGGTCCGGCTGCGCGAACATCGGCCACTTCCTTCAGCAGGATGGCTCGCTGATTGCGCCAGGCGACGGGCGTATTTTCCAATTCCTGCAACGCGAGGCTTTGTCCGCTGATGCGAATCAGCGATTCGCGAGGGGAGCGGATGAGGAAGCCGCCACCGGCGATGACATTGGCTTTTTCAGCGGCTGCGATCAGTTGTTCGAGGGTGATATTCTGAGCGGCCAGTCGATCCGGAGACGTGAGGATCTGGTACTGTTTGAGAACTCCGCCCATGACGGACACCTGTGAGATGCCAGCGACGGAGAGCAGGCGATTGCGGACTGTGAATTCTCCCAGTGTGCGGAGTTCCATGGCCATTTCGTGCTGCGCGCTGTTGTCCAGTGGCGGGCCGTTGTAACGGAGCCCCAGCAGCATGATTTCACCCATGATGGAGGACACGGGTGCCATGACGGGATTGACGTCGGCAGGCAGTCTTTGCTGGGCGAGCTGCAGTTTTTCGGCGACGATTTGTCGATCGCGGAAAATGTCGGATCCCCAGTCAAATTCGACCCAGATCACGGACAGCCCGGCAGCGGATGCTGAGCGGACCCGCTGGACTCCGGTCGCTCCGTTCAGCAGGTATTCCATCGGCCGCGTGACCAGCGATTCCACTTCTTCAGGAGCCAGCCCGGGGGCTTCGGTCATGATGGTGACCGAGGGGCGGTTGAGGTCCGGGAAGACATCGACAGGCATGGTCAGCAGGGCCTGTGTCCCTGCGATGATCACTGCCAGAGCCAGCAGCAGAATGACACCTCGATTGTGCAGTGAGAAGCGAATGATGGCGTTCAGCATCAGATTGGGCTTAAGCAGGTGTTAACGAAGAGCGGCATAGGCGGTCTGCAGGGCCTGAGCGGCGGTCATGGCGACCACTTCACCGGCAGAGATTCCTTCGAGCAGTTCCACGGAGAAATCATCCGAGCGTCCGGTGCGAACACTGCGACGTTCGAAGATGCCGCTGGGATCGCGTACAAACACAAATGCTCGACTGCCTTCGCGAACAATCGCCTCGTGGGGAACGGCGAAAGCGTGCACTCCGGCGCCGGTCTCGATTGTCAGACTGGCAAACATACCATGCAGCAGCGGTTCTGCGGGCTGTGACTGCAGTTCTGCCCAGAGCAGCATGGTGCGATCCTGCGAGCCGAGTGATTGACCGGTACCACTAACGGTTCCAGTGAGAATGGAACCGGGGCGTCCATGCAGTCGGAGCCTGACGGGCTGTCCGCTGCGGATTTGGGTGCTGTCCCGTTCAGAGACAAAGCCGAGGATGCGGGCTTTGCTCGGGTCGTGGATTTCGAACAACGGGTCTTCCGGCTGCACGATTTGTCCGAGGAGTGTATCGAAATCGATCAGAACACCGCTGATGGGAGCCCGCACGGGCAGTCTGGGTACCAGAGTGCGTTTCCGTTCGAGGTCCTCGAGTTGCTGGCTGGAGAGACCGGCTGTGGTCAGTTTACGAAGCAGTGTTTCGCGCTGACTGCGAGCAAGGATCAGTTGCGATTCAGTTTCGAGCAGGCGACGCTGAGATACGGCATCTCGTGCTTCGGCAAGGCTGGCAACAATTTTCTGCAGCAACTCGGTATTGAGGTCGGTTTGCAGGAACTGCAACTGCAGATTCTGGAAATCCTGGCTGACGACTTCGGCAAGAATCTGGCCGGCCTCAACGGGCTGGCCGCGATCTGCGAGCACAGCTGCCAGTGTTCCGCCCAGTTGTGTGGAGGCTACGGTGCGTGCCGACGCCGGGATTTCGACCATCCCATCCACAGTCAGTATGGGCTGCAGCGGAATCTGTTCAATCGGTTGAACCCGGAGTCCGATGTCGGCAGCCGTTTCCGGGCTGACTCGCAGCACACCTCGGGCAAACCAGGGTCCGAGCACGTGACTGCCCTGCGTCACGACTCGATCTCCCGGGAAAACGCCGCCGCCACGGAGCTCAATCGCCGTCCCCTGACGCCGACCTGCGACGATCGTTTCCCTGCGAAATGTGGAGGCTTCGCTGGTCTGTTCCTGTTCCACGAGTACGAATCGTTCGGCTCCATCGTGGATCAAAGCCGCGGCGGGAATTGTGGGTACAGGCTGTGTGGGCATGTCATACAGCCGGACCAGTCCTGTCATTCCGGGCAACAGCTGGAATCCGCCGGCAGTCGGATTTTTGAATGTGGCCCAGATGGTGGCCATCTGACTGCTGCTGTCGATCTGTCGGCCGAGCACGTCGACGGTGGAGTCGAGCGGGTGGTCGGGATGGGTGGTCAGCTTCAGTGACAGTTTTTGCCCGAGTGAGACTCGCGGGAGATGATTTTCTGGTACGTTGATTCTGAGCCAGACGGTGGACAGATCGAGGATCTCAAACAGATGTTCATTTGGTGTGACAATTCTGCCAACGGAGAGATCACCGTGAGTGACTGTACCGCTGATGGGGCTGAGCAGGGGGAACAGGCGTCGTGGCGGTGTGTCTGCGGTGCTGAGGATTTTGTCGAAATCGAGTGGGGGCAGCAGCAGGCTGAGCCAGCGTGCGCGGGCCATGTCGAGGGCGGCTGCATTTCGCTGCACTTCGTTATCGGCTTCCACAGTGCGGATGCGGGGACTGGAACCATTTGCGGCTGCGGTCTGCGCGGCCAGCAGCAGTTTCCGGGAAAGCTCAAGTGAGACGCGGGCCGTGTGAATCTCGAGCAGCAGCGAATCCAGTTCCGGACTGTCAATTATGGCCAGTGGCTGTCCTGCGGCGACGGTTTGGCCGGGTTCTGCGAGGAGTTCCACGATGCGGCCTGACAGCGGCGCATTGACAACAGCGTGCTGGTTCCAGGGGGCGACTACGGTGCCGTAGGCCGGAAACGACGACGTCAGGCTGGCAGCGATCACTTCCGTTGTCTGCACGTCGAGGTTGGAGCGAGCCTTTGCGGTGAGGATCAGCCGGCCGGTCTGCGGATAGACTTCCATGCCGCGCGCGGGCAGTGGTTTGTGGCCGTCGTGGGCCGCAGCCAGTGCTGCCGCGGCGACAGCCAGCAGCAGCCAGAGTTGGCGACGGTAACGCATGACTTGCTCCAGGTGAAGACGGAAGGATAACTCGGGCGTACTCAGGGTTGTTTGACGAACGAGTCGGGAGGCTGAAGTTCGCCGGGCTGTTCTTTTGCCAGCCGTACATACTCGTCAACACACGGCGGGCAGCAGAACTGGTAGGGCTGTCCGTTGATGATCCATGTGAATTCCGGGTTGGCTTTGGTTCGACTGATGGGGCAGATGCGATCGCCGGTTTTGGGTTTGGCGTCGTGTTTTGAGACTTTTCCGGCAAATTTGATGGCAGCTGTGGTACTGCCATTGGCCCTGATGTCCGCTTCGGTGTAGCTGCCGGCGGCGGTCAGGTACAGCTGCTGTTCTTCGTCTGCGGGCAGACTGGCGGGCATGCTGGCTGCGTGCTGTTCTGATTCGGTCGTGAAGCCGATGCGAAATCGTTCGCCCGCAATTCGCACGTTGGGGATGGTCACATCGAGTGGTTTGCCGCGTGCAGCGGCTGGGAGTTCGGCGACAAACTGGGAAGTCATACCGGCAGTGTCACCATCCTGCGGTCGGGCTGCGAGCGGAACTGACACCGCGTCGGGCTGGCCAGTCACTTTGATCCAGGCTGTCAGCGGCTGGGTTTCAACTTCCAGAATTCGAGTTTCATCCTTTTGCAGCATCAGCAGTCTGAGTGATCCGGAGTTGTCGATGATGGCTTCGGCATGGTAGCTGTCTGAACCGATGGGGATAATCAGGCCGCCGTGTGCACCAGCCACATGTGGGTGCTGATCTGCGGAGTTTTTCGAGGTGTCGGTGGTATCAGCCGGTTCCGGCAGCGGTGCTGTTGCCGGTGCTGACTGCTGACAGCCGGCGACGTACAGCAGAAATGCGGTCAGAATTGTCAGGAACATTGGTCTGGTCACAGAGTGGCGGAGCATGTGCGATTGGTCCTGGAAGAAGCGGCGCGGGGGGAGTGCGTACAGCTGCGATATACGAAGTGTCGTGGCGGGCTGACAGTGGGGCGCGCGAACGGGCAAGTGAATGCACCAGCGGTGCCGTAGTGTGGCTGCCGTGATCATCGAGCGGACTGCCGGCTGGCAGAAGGCCGGAACCAGCAGGTTCAGATCACGGAAACTGCAGATTTAGCAGCGATTGACGCAGATACGCTGCAGGAGACGCAGGCCTGAAGGGCTGCCGGGCGATTGTCGGCGTTGATTTTGGCCGTGGATACCAGCACCTGAGGTGTGCGCTGGTGAAATGTGACAGTCGGCCATGGCCGGGATTGCAAAGGCGTGAAGTGATGCCTGATGCTGGTGATTTCGCATCGCAGCAGCCGGAGTGGCCTGCTGTTTTGAGCAGGGGCAGTGCCGCGATTGTTCCGGCGGGGATGATTGCGGGCAGCAGTTTTTTGCAGCGCAGCAGGAGAAACTGCCGTCGGGGGCGGTCGGCGAAGCCACGGCGCAGCAACACACTGACGAAGCAAACAGCATCGTGCAGATGAGCAGCAGTGTGAGCAATCTTCCGGACATTGCAGGCCTCCTGGTGAA
Source organism: Planctomyces sp. (assembly GCA_005791255.1). GTDB lineage: Bacteria > Planctomycetota > Planctomycetia > Planctomycetales > Planctomycetaceae > SXXK01. Next base: position 5,966 of record SXXK01000009.1, on the reverse strand, counting down.
TGATAGCACAGGCGGCAGATGGGTCCAGAGCAGACTTCTGAAAGAGTGTCGTGGGGCAGCTATTGGGCTGGCAGGATCGGCAGGATCAGCTGCGACAGGCGGCCGGGGCTGTGATGCACCTGTTCCGTGGCGATGGCCGTGCCACTGCCGAAAATTCCCTCTGCCGTGTTGGGATTGCGATCAAACAGGGGAAACAGGGAGCCGCAGATATCGAGCCGCAACTGGTGCCCTGCCGGGATGGTTGCAGCGCAGGGGCCGAGTTCGATCGTCAATTCACAGACTTCGCCTGGCTGCAGCAGTTCCGGCTGCAGCAACGATCTGCGATATCGGGCTCGCTGAAGACCTGTGGCAAGATTGATCGCCCGCCCGTCCGGATGTACATCGACAAGTTTGACCACCCAGTCCGCGTCGACGGTATCGGCACTGACATGCAGCTGAACCACCGGCGTGCCGGCGAATACGACGGCTTCGGTGAGTGGAGCCGTGCTGTAGACCAGCACGTCATTCCGATCCTCCAGCGGAGACTGGTCGACGGGCCCCCAGACTGCGGCCTTTAAGGGTCTGGCAGCGGTGACGGGAGAGGCTGGCACGGGGTTTTGCGGATCAGCGCGAAATGTGTCGGGCGGCTGGCTGGCGGCCGGTGGTACCGGCAGCAGCTGGCCCGTCCCACGCCGCGTGTTGGCACGACCGTCGGAATGCAGATACCAGCTGGTTGGCCGCATGCCCGGCGGAGGCCATGACTGGGCATCGATCCAGCGGTTGTCACCCATGGAAAAATAACGCACCGGAGAGAACGGTTTGTCTTTCGTGGCCGGATCAAGTTTCAGGAATCGATCGAACCAATCCTGCTGGATGGCAGCAACATCGAGCGCTGCTGCGGGACCAAAGTCCACTTCTGCGACCTGCGATCTGCCAATTGTTCCGTGATCCCACGGTCCCAGAATCAGCTGCTGCTGTTGCCGAGTTTCAGGATGGGCCGCCTGCGTTTGCATCAGGACAAAATTGTCCACGGATTCCCTTGAAAAAAAGTCGTAGTAGCCGACAACGTGGAGAACAGGCAGTCGCAATTGTGGCAGCTGTTGTGTCAGGTCCACGCGTGTCCAGAATCCGCCTGGCTGCGGGTGAGTGAGCCACGCGTCCAGCCATGGCATCGGCCAGCCGATCGCCTCGTCCACATCGCTGAGCGGTAGTTTCATCAGAGCCTGATCCATATCGGCGGCAGTGACGCCGTCGGGCTTTGGCGTGTTACCGGCCAGCCAGCCGGCAATCAAAGCCAGCCGGACAGCTCCGCCAAGGTACAGATTCCGATAAAAACTGCTCCACGTGGCCTGCGGAGCAATCACGACCAGTCCCGGGGGATGTTCCACCGCGGCCTGCCACTGCACTGCGCCGACGTACGAGCCACCCACCATGCCGACTCGACCACTGCACCACGACTGACGCATGACCCATTCGATCGTATCGAAACCGTCCTGACCTTCATTGTTATAAGGGGCCAGCACACCTTCGGACTCACGTGTGCCGCGGCAGTCCTGAGCCACAAAGATGTAGCCGGCTTTGACCCAGCGTTCCGCTGCCTCCTTCTGTCGCGTGCGGTCATAGGGAGTGCGGATCAGAACCACGGGTGCCTGAGGCACTTTGTCATCGCGGTACACGTCAGTGGCCAGTCGCACGCCATCACGCATGGCAACTTTGAGCGTTTCGTGGCGGAGTTCGGCAGAAACAGTCGAGCTGAGGACCGCGAGGATGGTGAGGCTGAGCAGCCAGCGGCAGCAGGCTGATGTTCCGGAAAGCAAACCAACCATCTGGAAGACTCCGTGAAAAACCTGACAAGTCGATGGAATACTCATGGATCAGCCAGTCTGCGGGCGGCGAAATTCAGTCAAGGAAACGAGCACGTTCGTGGGGAGCGGGCATGCGGCAGGCATCCATTTTGCCGAACAGTCGATAGCGGACTTTGGCGACGCAGCGATAGCCGAAATCACGCAGGGGGGAGGGGATGATCCACAGCAAAGCTCCGCAGACCCACCAGAATCCGCCCAGCAGAAACAGAATGCGGCAGACGGCGGCGGAATGAGTGTACAAGTGGCCGTTGTGACGGAGCACGACTGAGGACAGGGTCTGGCGCAATTCCGGGGCCAGGAGTTGCCGGGCGGTACTGCCCTGGAGCGGTGCCAGCAGAAAGCGACCGGATTTGTCGCGCTGGAGGATCCAGTTGACGGAGTGATTGCAGAAACCGCAAACGCCGTCGTAGAAGATGAGGCTGCTGTTGGAGAGATCGGTCACAGTCAGTCCTGCGCTGGGGAACAGAAATTCGATACCTGGGTGCGGAGATGGTAACAAAAGTGCGGAGTCAGCGGCAATTGGATTTGCCGAGGGGAGCAGGATCTGCTCGGAAGCTGGCAGGGCTACGACGGCGACTGCACCAGGCCTGCATTCCCGCCTGAGTTGTCTGTCTCGTAAGGTTCGACATGAATCAGTGCGTCGCGAATGCCGGGTACCGCGCTGCGCAATTCAGCGCGGACCTGACCGCCAACGGCGTGAGCCGTGCGAATTGGCAGCAGCGGGTCCACCTGAACGTGCAGTTCCGCCAGCCAGCCGGCTCCACTCTTGCGGACTCGAACCTTTTCAACACACTTCACTCCCGGGATGTGTTCGGCCACGCTGCGCAGGAGTTCTGACAGCTGAGGAGCGTCTGCATCGAGCAGTTCTGCGAGGGCCGGCCCGGCAAGTTTCCAGGCTGTCATCAGGATAATGCCGCTGGCCAGGATTGCAGCGGCTTCGTCGGCGAAGATCAAGGCCGGCAGCCCGCAGAGTTCCGGCCCCCACACCGCAACGGAAACTCCGATAAATGCTGCCGCCGAAGTGATGGCATCAGACCGCTGGTGCCATGCGTCTGCCGTCGCGGCATCCGAGGTTTCCGCAGCGGCATGGCGGATCATGAACCGAAACAGAAGTTCCTTGATGACAGTTACAGTGGCCAGCAGCAGCAGAGTCCACCATGCGGGTGCCTGATGCGGGATCAGAATTTCATGAATGGACTGGACAGTCATCAGCACAGCGGCGGCCAGCAGTAAAACTCCGGTGAGCAGCGAGGCAACAGCTTCTGCTTTTCCATACCCCCACGGATGTCGGTCATCCGCCGGTCGCGCCGCAACTTTCAGGGCCTGCCAGACCAGCAGCGATCCGATGGAATCCGCCAGAGATTCGATCGAATCGGCGATCAGCGCAGTGGAGCACCCGACAATGCCGGCGACAAGTTTTGCAGCAGCCAGGAGGATGCTGGCCACCAGCCCGATCAATGTGTTTCGTTGCAGCGGAGACACGCAGGATTCAGTTCTTAACAAAAAACGGCAGGCTGAGCCTGCCGTTTCGTTTCCATGTGGCTGATTCCGGCCGCATTGCTGACGGCCGAACAGGAATCAGTCCTGGTAGTCCACAACGATGTAACCCTTGCGAACTCGTACGTCGACGGCGTATTCGCCGTATTCGTAACGCAGGCGATCGCCGTCACGACGGCAGATCACTTCTTCTTCGCAGTAGCACTTGGGAATGCAGATCTGAATGTGCACCTTTTTCTGCTGGCAGCATTCGCCGCAGGCAGTACAGGCATCACAGCACTTCTTGCAGGGATCACAGCATTCGCACTTGCATTCGCAGGCGCAAGGATCGTTAACTTCGATGATTTTCGGCACTGCACAGGGTGCCATTTCGTGAAGGTCCACGTACTTGACGTGTTCAAACAGGTGAATCGCTGCACCTTCAGCAACCGGCTTCGGAGCAGCTTCCTGTCCGTTCAACTGGCCGACCAGCAGTCCCAGACCCATCAGGGCCGCAACAGCAAACGCTTTCATGTGTACCTCTCTCTTTCTGAACACAAACGCCGACGGAACCATTCCGGGGCAAACACCCCCCAACCTTCTGCAGCATCCTTACTCAACCAACCGTGCGAAGAAAACCAGCCTGTCTCAGTTTACCTGAGCAGTCAAGCCGCCTTTCAGTGCCGGGAACCGTACCGCTTCACTGCGGTGTTGATCAGCAACGCTGGGGAAGAATGAGTTTGCTGCAGCGAGTTGCCAACGATGGAAGGATAGGTTGTCTGAGGCTGTTTGGCGAGATTTGTTCTGTAAATTGCCGTTAAGGAAACTGAACGGCAAGTGAAATCCCTGTGTTGTGGCTGTCGAAGCCGGCAGAACCGGTGGAATTTGTCGGCCTGGTGCGTTTTGGCAGCGGGCAAACGGTCCTGGGTTGCCCACAGCTGCCGGCAGCTCAGGGGCCGGAGAAGCGGCGTAACAGGATGCGTAAGTCTAATTTTGACAATGGCTTGCGTATCGCTGGTGCGCTGCGGCCGGGAGAGTCATCGGGAACTGATGCGTGAATTGACGCAATGTCGGCGCGGCGGAATTTTGCCTGGGGCCATTCGCCGTCTGGTGTTCGAGTTTCCCCGGCTGGGGTGCTCCCGAAATCAAGAAAACTCGTGCGGAACTGCAGTGGATGCGGTGGCAATGGCGGCAAGGGGGGAGGCTGGCTTTTCGCTGAATGGGTGATCTGGGGGCTGTGAGCGGCTGTTTCAGTTCAGTGGCCATTCAGAAGCTGCCCATTGTGGAACTGCAGTGGAATCGCCGCTGGTTCGACTCGGCAGCCCGGCAGTGCTGAAAGTTCGTCGCAAAGATCTGCGGAGACCAGCAGTTCGCCAAGATGCAGTGTGTTGGGGATCAGCATCCAGCGACTGCTGCCGTAGCGTTCGGCGATGGTGCGGATCAGAACTTCATCGCTGGAAAGGGTCGCCGGGATTTTCGCGCGGTCCATATCTCCGGTTGTGAGTGTGTTGATCAGGGTCTTGTGTTCGTCGATTGCGTCGCGCAGTCGCTGAGTGATGAAGTCGGCATTGCCGACGCCGAGGGCATTGCCCTGCGACGAGGGTGACAGTTCAAGGGCTGCAATAATCCGGATTCGCGGTCGATCGAGGTCTTCGAAATCACGAATACCGCGGCGTCCGATGACATTGGTGTCCATTCCTGTGCCGCTCCAGGTCTTGCCGATCGATCGCACGATCAGCACATTCAGATCGCTGACGGGCAGGCTGGGAAAATAGTGACGATGGTGCTGGAGCAGTTCGCGTTCCCGCTGCAGGATTTCGGCAGGGCGGATGGCGTGCAGCTCAGCGGTCTGGTCAAAGCCGTCTTCAAGAATCCCGAGTCCGGCGAGGATGCGACCGCTGTCGAGCACAAACTGCCCCATCTCGAGCAGCATGTCCTTCATTGCCACAGCACCTGCGGAATGGAAAGTCTGAGCCGAGCGAATTTTGCCCATGCCCACGACCATCATTTTTGTCAGGCCGCTTTGCACGGGGCCTGAGAAGCAGGTGTGCAGTTTGATGCGATTGACGACAAGGACAGCTGCAGCCTCATAACAGTATCGATCCATAAAAACGGGACCGGTGCGAACATCACCGATCCGGACGACTTCCATGCTGCTGCGGATGGGCATTTCCATGGCAGCTTCGGTGATGCCCAGCGATTCGATCATGGACTGCTGGCCTGCAGCGGTGGCGCCATTGTGGGACCCCATGGCGGGTACGATGAACGGCCTGGCACCCTGCTGCTTCAACCAGTCTCCGCAGGCTTTGATAATGATCGGAATGCTGCTGATGCCGCGACTGCCGACGGTGATGGCCACATCACCGGCCGGTACGGAGAGTTGCAGCGATGACAACTGCCGGAAAACTTCGGCTCGGACATCCGGCAGCGGGCGGGAAACGAGATCCTGATGAACTTTAAAAAATTCCATGACTCTGGTTTTCGGTTTTCGGTTGGGCTGCATGGAAAACGCCGGCGACGGTATTTACCGCGCCGGCGTCAATCCTGCCTGCGATCTGGTCAGTTCAGAGAACCCAGGTCTGCGGCACTGAGGGTGCCTGTTCAGCTTTTGGGTTCTTCGGCTTTGGGCTCTTCAGCTTTGGGTTC
>SXXK01000097.1 GCA_005791255.1 Planctomyces sp. | reverse complement strand
CGTTCGCGTTCGAGGTCCATGTGGTCCATGGTTGCGCCGCCGTCGCCACCCTTGACTTCGCGAATTTTGTGAATGCGGCCGCAGTAGTAGAGAATGCGTTCGGTGAGTGTTGTTTTGCCGGAGTCGATGTGGGCAGAAATGCCGATGTTGCGGAGTTTGGTAATGTCCATGATTGACCAACAAGCCTTAAGAAACTGGGGAACAGAGGAATTTACTGGTTGTGAGCAGCCCGAACGGCGACGAGGGGCCACGGGCAGGCTGGCAACCGCTGCCTGAAATATGCACGTATGTACATCACTTGTTTTTCAAGAGTTGAAAGTTTATCGGCGAAATTCGGGTTTCGGAAGTGGGAACCGCGGCGAATTCGTGGAAAGCCCTTGCATTCCTGACAGGGAAAATCGGCAGCAGATGTTCCCGTCGACATGCGGGGCATATCCGGCGTAGGATGTGGTGGCGGGTTGTGTGAAGCACGGACTCGGATGTGTTGTTGTCTGCAGCAGGCTGGCGAGAGCGATGGGGCTGGAAAACCGGGAATACATGCAGGATGAATTCAGTGACGGGGCGGGATTTGGGTCGCGTCCGCGTCCGAGGCTGTCGGCGGTCGCGCAGATCATTGTGATCACGATAGCGGTCTTTTTGCTGCAGCTGCTGACGGTGTCGGAGCAGTCAGATTTTGCGGGGCTGCTGCGGGATTCAAGTGTCGAGAGCTGGCTGCGGATGGATGTGGAGTCAGTGCTCAGTCGCGGGCAGGTCTGGCGTCTGGCGACGTACGCATTGTGCCATAATCGGGCCAACATCTGGCACATTGCGATGAACCTGATGATGCTGTATTTCGCCGGTCAGATGGTTTTGTCGGTGATGAGTGAGCGGGAATTTCGCTGGTTTTATGCGGCGTCGGCGGTTTTTGCGGGGATTGTGTCGCTGGTTTTCTGTCGTTTTTTTCTGCCACAGGCGCAGATTCTGGGTGCATCGGGTGCAGTGCTGTCGGTGTTGACGGTGGCTGCACTGCACTATCCGCGGCGTGAGGTTTTGCTGATGGGTATTCTGCCACTGCAGATGCGGTGGCTGCTGCTGCTGTATGTGGCGATGGATTTGCTGCCGTTGCTGTCGGGCAGCTGGCGGCAGAGCCAGACGGCGCACACAGCTCACCTGGGCGGGGTGTTGTTTGGTTTTCTGTATGTGCGTCAGAACATGAATTTCAGTCGCTGGCTGGAGGAGTTTCCTCGGCGTGTGGGGCGACCGCGGAAGAATCGCAATCTGAAACTGTTTGCTCCGCCGGCTCCCGAAAGCAGCCTGAGCGATCAGGTGGACGCGATTCTGCAGAAGATCAGCGAGCAGGGCGAAGCCAGTCTGACGGCGAAGGAGCGGCAGATACTGACGCAGGCCAGTCGCCAGTTGCGGAAGAATCGCAAGCCCTGAGGTTGTGTTACGACAGGATGGGCTGCAGGACATTGCCGTGGACATCGGTCAGTCGTCGAGCGATGCCGTTATGTCTGAAGGTCAGGCGGGTGTGGTCAAGTCCCAGCAGGTGGAGGATGGTGGCGTTCAGGTCATGGATGGATGACACGTCCTGAACAGCCCTGAAGCCGATGTCATCAGTCTGTCCATAACTGACTCCGCCCCGGACACCGGCTCCGGTCAGCACTGCGGTGAAGCCCTGTGGGTTATGATCACGACCGAGTGCGCCTTTCTGAAACATCGGCATGCGTCCGAATTCGGTACACCAGACGACGAGGGTGTCTGAGAGCAGTCCTCGCTGTTTCAGATCGCGGATGAGTGCAGCGGTGGGCTGATCCATGATGCGACCGTGGACATCGTACTGTTCGCGGAGTGCCTGATGTCCATCCCAGTTGAGTTTTCCGGCACTGGCGTAGGCTCCGTTGAACAACTGGACGAATCGCACACCCTGTTCGATGAGTTTGCGAGCGAGGATGCAGTTGCGGGCGTAACCGGCGCGGATCGGATCGGACGTGTCATCGGCTCCGTACATGCTGAGAGTGTGCGGAGATTCGGAGCTGAGGTCTGTGATGTGTGGTATGGAGGTTTGCATGCGGGCGGCCAGTTCGTAGCTGGCGATACGAGCGGCCAGTTCCGTGTCGAGGGGGTTCTGCTGCAGGTGCTGTTCATTGAGCAGTCGCAGGAGTCCGCGGGTTGCGCTGTCAGCCGAGGCAGATGTAGTGCCTGGTGGCTGGAGATTGCGAATGGGCTGGCTGGCACTGAAGGAGGTTCCCTGGAAGACGGCGGGCAGGAAACCGGGGCCCCAGTTATTGACGCTGGCCTGGGGGATACCCCGGGGGTCAGGGATCGCGACGAACGCGGGCAGGTTTTGGTTTTCTGTACCGAGGGCCCAGGTCACCCAGGCTCCGATGCTGGGGAATCCGTCCTGCACGAAGCCGGTGGAGAGAAAGTTTTCGGCGGGGCCGTGGGTATTGGTTTTGCTGGTGAGCGTGTGCACGAAGGCGAAATCATCGACCAGTTCTCCGAGGCATGGCAGCATATCGGAGACCATTTTTCCGCACTGTCCGCGGGGGCGAAAGCGATACTGTGGTCTGGCGAGATTTCCGGCGGGCCCCTGGAAAGTGACTGCTGGTCCGCCGGGCATTGGTTGGCCGTCGAGTCGGATCAATTCAGGTTTGTAGTCCCATGTTTCCAGCTGGCTGCAGGCTCCGGCGCAGAACACCACCAGCACATTGCGGGCTTTGGCTGGCATGCTGGTACTGCGGGCGGCATGAGGTGCAGTCGGTGGTATATCGGGCACCCAGGGCTGATCATCGGCGAGGAGATTTTGTGAGGCGAGCAATTCAAGCAGAGCGATGCTGCCGAGTGAGGAGACGGTTTCTCCGAAGAACCGTCGTCGGTCAAGCAGTCGCTGACCTGGTCCGGAGACTGCGTTGGCTGAGGTGGTCATAATGCTGGATGTCCTGCGGTGCCTGTGTGTTAATCTGGTGTCAGGGGATAAGCAGGAATTCGCTGCTGTTGAGCAGAGCGCGGCAGACCTGTGGCAGGCCGTGCTGCTGAGCGACAGTTTCTGCGGCGGATAATTCTGTGGTGGTGGGCGGTCGAGACAGCGTCAGTTGCCACGCCAGCTGCAGTTGTGCCGTCAGTTGTGCACCAGCCTGTGTGGACAGTCTGTGAGCGAGGGCTTCAGCGCGGTCGTGGGTGAACCTGCTGTTGAACAGGTTCAGGGCCTGAATGGCGGTAGTTGAACGACTGCGGCGGGGCATCGACTGACCGAAGTCGGGGCAGTCAAAGGCGCCGAATACCGGTACCTGTTCCATGCGGACTCGATGCGAATACACCATCCGTCGGAATTCTTCGCTGGTGAATTGTTCCTGTTCGGGGAAGCCGCTGAGACCGCCGCGAGTCTGAAAGAAGCTGAAGCCGGGGCCGCCGGTTTTGAGGTTCAGTTCACCGGTGACCTGCAGTGTGCAGTCGCGAATGGCTTCTGTTTCCATGCGGCGGGCTGAGTAGTGCCAGAGGAGGGCGTTGTTGCGGTCCAGTTCGAGGCCTTTGGGAAGGAGTGCGGAGTCCTGCTGCCAGGCGGAGGATCTGAGGATCAGTCGATGCAGGTGTTTGAGTGACCAGCCGCTGCGGATGAGTTCTGAGGCGAGCCAGTCGAGCAGTGGCTGGTTGCCGGGCGGGGTGCCATTCAGGCCGAAGTCATTGGGGGTTTCGACGAGTCCGAGGCCGAAATGGTGCTGCCAGACGCGATTCACGATCACGCGAGCTGTCAATGGATTTGCGTCTGAGGCGAGCCAGTCAGCGAGTGTGAGCCGGCGCTGTTGTTCGGGGGTGAGTGCGACGTGGTCGAGCTGACTGGACGGACTGCTGGTGGGCAGTTGCTGAAACAATTGCGGGATCTGCGGCTGCACATCGTCGGCGGGTTGTTCCGGGTCACCGCGTCGCAGGATTCGGGTGCGGTCCGGTTCGCGGAACGTGCCGGCGAAGACCATCTGTGTCTGGCTGAGTTTTGTGCGGGAATCACGCAGTTGCTGCAGTTGTTTAACCAGTGTTCCGGCTGATGAGGATGAGCTGGCAGCAGTGCGGAGCAGGGCCGCCTGGGGATCCCATGGTGTGCCGACTGGTGCGCGATCGGAGTGGTCCGCGACCGTCGTCCAGTTCACGCCATCTGCGGAGACAGTGATGGAGTATCGGACGGGCAGGCGATCGAGAAATTTTCCGGTACGGTCGCGGGACCAGACGACTGTGTCGAGTTCGACGATTTCGGGGAATTCCAGCTGAACCCAGCCTCCGCCGAGCTGGCTGGAAATCCAGCTGAAGTCATTGCCGTGGCGTCCGTCATTGATGTGAGGCAGTTGATGGATGCCGATGTCGGAATAGTTACCGGATGACGTTGGGCGAACTCCCAGGCTGGCGGCGGCAAGATTGCGTTGTGGCTGAGCCGGACCGAAGGCTTCCAGTTCATCCAGGCAGGGCTCGTGCTGATTGTTGTTGATGGTTTGAAACGTGGTGAACCTCAGAAATCGTGCCCGCAGCGGCGCAAATCGTTCGATGTTGGTCAGCGGGCTGACGGGGTCACGGAGTGGCGGAGTGGCTGGTGGGGGAGTGTTGTCAGCGGGGTTATCGCGGGCGGGCAGTCGCTGGAACGCGATGACGTCTGCGGTGATGCCGGTGCCGGTATCGCCACCGCGAAGGATGATGGCGGAGTCAGTGTTCAGTTCGAGGCTGCCGGCATACTGAAAGCCGCTCCACTGCGGAGTCTGTTCGGTGGTTCCCGAGCTGACACCAGCGGGGTAGTACTGATCGGCTTTGAAGATTTCCAGCTGGTCATCACGAGTTGTCAGATCACCGTCACGATCCAGAATGCAGCGGGCATCCCGGGTGTGCACACCGCTGCCGTGGGCTCCCCAGGAAAGCCACAGTCGGGCGGGACCATTGAGCGCTGGTTTCCAGACGGCCACATCTTCCCCCGGGACATTGTTCCACCATGTGTAACGTCCGTTGCTGAGGTTTCCGGGCTGGAGCAGCGAGCCGGGATCATCGCGGTAGCCGCGCTGTGTCCCCGCCGGATTGGTTCCGGGGCCGTTTGGCGACCTGAGGAATCTGACGCGTGTGGAATCTTCTTCATCGATCAGCAGGAGTTGATTGGGGGCAGCGAGCGGCACGATGCCGCGAACCTGTCCTTCCAGTTCAGCAATTTGTGTACTGAGAGCTGCGGCCTGCTGCTGAGACTGCATCCAGTTGTTGTCGCGAAGCGGGCGTTCGCCGTATTCGACTCCGGCGAAGAAGTCCTGCATGCTGTAGTAAGCCTGCTGAGTCAGCGGATCAAATGTGTGATCGTGACAGCGAGCGCAGGCGAGTGT
>SXXK01000096.1 GCA_005791255.1 Planctomyces sp. | reverse complement strand
GGACTGTCAGGGTTTGGCAGCGTTCTGAGAGGCTGCAGCCGGAGCAGCAGCAGGACCCTTTCCGGCAGCGGGCGTCGGAGCGGTGGGTTTGTAGACCATCACCATGGCCATGCCGGCAGCCGCGAGGCACAGGCCGGCATAAAACTGCGGAGCCGGTGACGGGATTTTTTGACCATGAGCAAAGATGGTCATGGAGGCGATCGTGTTAATGATGGGAGCACCGGCAAAAACGAGCGGTGCGACAAGCAGCGGTCCGGTAATGGGACCGGCCAGTGCCACAGCATCGCGGGTGGCAAAGATCACGCACAGGGCGCCGATGGCGCCTGAGATACCCGCCAGCAGACCCCACAACAAACTGCCCGTCGCCCAGTTCACGTTGGGTTTTGCGGTGGGGTCATTCTTCAGCAGGAAAATAAACACGCTGGGGACCAGAACGGCGACCAGAAAGTACGCCACCCCGACCATCAGAAACGCTCGCAGATTGCTGCCGATGTTCTTTGTGGCAAGGTGCACCAACGGTACGTAAACGCCCCAGGAAAGAGCAGCACCGCCAACGAAGGTTGCAACCAACAGCCATTTGGGATTCATATTCGGGTCCTGTTCTGCACTGAAAACCGGGGAGAGCACACGCATCTGACGACTGTCATGGGTTTGATTGTAGGATCGAAACGCGTGCGGCAACAGTCCGGAGTGCTGCCGGGTGGGTGATTCCCGGTGTCCTGCTGAGCCGTGTGCAAAAAAATTCCCCGCTGCCTGTTCAGAGAACAGACAACGGGGAACTCGGAGGGGATCGACGCATGTGACCTGTCGCAGCCCGTGGGACTGCGAGGCAGGACTATAGGAAGTTGGCGGCTGAGGCGTAGAGCTGATCGAGCACCAAGCGGGCATCAGCATCTGCGCCGGACGTGGCATTCATCAGCCGGTACGGCAGATTGTAAAGGTCATTGAAACTGGTAATCCGTGTCCCCGCAGCGGATTTGCTGCCGTTCCACAGGTAGTAGTCACCTGTATTTGTGAGGAAGTACCAGCGATTGTCGAATCCCCGGTACCAGCGAACTTCGGCTCCGTTAAACAGCCAGCCCGTGGTGTCCGGTCGAAACTCGGCAAGCTTCAGCGACGTTTTGGCGGCGTATTCACGTTCGGCTTGTGGCATCTGCGTTTCGGCTTCGGTCAGCAGTTCCGGTTTTTCGTGGTAGCGACCATCAAGTCTTGCGACGACCTTCCCGGTGGCTTTGGGTGACTTATCCCAGCGAGTCAGCGTGCCGTCAGGGGTGATGAAGTACCATTCATTACCCTTGCCGCGGAACCATTTTTCACCCAGTCCGCCCCAGTTGTTGTTGCTGGCTGCTGCGGAGTTCAGTTCGAGACTGCGGTCAAGCCTGGCCGCACTGGCTTTGACAAGATCATCAGAGATGGACGAGTCACGGGCAGCCTTGGCTTCGGTCAGCAGTTCCGGCTTGACGAAGAACGCATCGTCCAGCACAGCCACTCGGGCACCATTGGCACCGGCTTTGCCATCCCACTTGTAAAGTGAGCCATCAGGAGTAATGAAGTACCAGTCTTTGCCGCGGCCTTTGAGCCATTTTTCGCCTTTGCCACCGCTGTTTTCATACAGCGTGGAAAGGGCCGTCAAAGCGAGAGACTGATCAAGCTCGTAAGCTTCGCGGACGTTCTGTTCAAGCGGGGCCAGAGTCGGAACCGTCATCGGGAAGGCGCCGGCAATGGAGTTCCCAACAGAAACAACCGTGTTGTCGACAATGCCCGGCCAATTCTTCGGGAATGCCTTTTCGGCATCACCGTCCTCAAACGTCAGCCGAGCAAATCCTTTTGCGTTGGCGGTGACGGTGCCAACACTGACTTTACCGACGGTGACAGCATGCTTTGAACCGGCCGGAAGATTCCAGACTTCAATGCGGAACTGGCGTTTGGGAGCCGTGGCACCCGTCGGGGTCCAGACTTCCCAGGAGACGAATCCGGAGGCCGCTGTGGCACTGCTGAGCGCAACTTTCTGGTGGACTCCGGACTGGCTGAGTGGTGCTCGCGTACCTGTCCCGGCTGAGAACGTGGAAGACAGTGCGGAACCTGCAGTGACAGCAGCACCGCTGGCCACAGCCGGAAAGCCGGCTGGAAATGCCGTGTATCCGGCGCGAGGTTTGTCGGAGTACCTGAGGGAGGCCTGTCCGATGCCGTTGGTGGTGATTGTGCCAGCACCTTTTCCGGCGATCTGCACTGCGTAGGATGTATTGGCCTGCAGATTGTAGACGGACAGTTCAAGTCGCCGCTTCTGCTGACCACCTTCCTGCTCTGCTTCGTACTCAGTCTCCAGAATTTCACGCTTAGCGGTCGTTACACTGGCGGTCAGGTCCGCGGCAATGCGCGAGTCGTCATCTTTGGAGACCAGTCTGCCGGAGATGGGGATTCCCTTAATGGATGGATTGACCGGATTCTTCACAAAGTTCACATTGATCAGCATGCCAGCCTGAGGGGCCGGAAGATTCACCGCACCACTGCTGCCATGATCATGCCCTTCATGCTCGAATTCGAAAAAACCGTAACCCACCTCATCGGTTACGAAGTTGGCTGCGAATTTGCCGTCGATCTGGATTTCCCACAGACCCATCGCGGCATTCCAGACCTGCACTTCCAGCTTGTGCTCTCCGTCCTTGTCCTCACGCTCGTACTTAACTTCCCCGATCGTTGTGCCGCCGGTGCCTGTCAGCACAGCCTCAAACTTCTCATCACCCGAAAGCAACACGCGCGGCTCGACCGATTCAACGGAGATCAGGCGGGCAACATTGGAACTGCGGCGGCGATTGCGTCCGAACGACATACAAGATCTCTCCCTGAGGTTTCACCTGCACTGAACTGGAATAGAGAGCAGACGATGATTCCGCAGCGTTGCGAGTTCTGTGCCAGTGGCGGTCCGGATTGAAAACAGTGCCCGATGCGCTGCCGGAATCCGTGGAGTGTCCAGCTGCAATCCATACGAATTCCAGCGGAGCTGAAGCAGTGGGAGTCCGTCTGCGGCCCCGCTGTACGTGCAGATTTCACGAGAAAAAACGGGATTTCAGCAGCCCGGCACCGCAGTTTACTGCTCCAGCTCCACGTGCCTCAAACGGTATCAAGTGGCTGCGAATCCGTTGCTGCTGTCAGAACCGTAGTAATCGTCATCGGCAAATCAATTTTTGCGATGCCTGGCCGGCTGATTCTGCAGTTGAAACAATCAGCGTTGCAAAGACTGGCTGTTGTGATGCGAAAAGGCAGCATCACGGCGTATTTGTCACCGCAGAAATCACAGGAATTCGGCACAAACCAACGCCGCACCCTGCGCGATGATGCCTGAATGCATCATCGCGTGTTGTGCACCAGCCGCATGTCAGCAAAAGCGGCAACTGCAAAAGACAGCGAACAGAAATCGCAACACTGAACACTTCGCGTTGGCGCGTTGTAAAGTTTTCTTTGCACCGCATGTGGTCAGTTGTTGCCAAACGGGGACATTCCCCGGGGGTGAATCAGTTCTGATCCGGACTGACATCGATCACCCTGACGCGCCCGGGATCGTCCGACTGAATCGCCTGATCAGCGCGAGCTGCTGTGGCAGGGCCCGGTGTGACCGACGTGTGCATCGAGATCTTCAGGAAGCCACTGTCCCCGTGATTGTTCCATTGCCAGGTACGAGTCCCGTCAGCAGCGGTGGATGCGGTGGCAGCACTGCCGCCGGACCTGCCACCGTACCACCAGCGTCTGAACCAGAAACGCAGCAGCAGCAGCAGAATGGCGAACCCGGCGATGACAGCCAGAAAGAATGCAAAAAACAAAGCCGCTCCGACAATTCCGAGTGCGACCGCAGCAATCAGGATGCGAGCAAGAATTCCTGGGCCGCCGGAGGGCTTGTTTGGGCCACCAATCAGTACAATTCGTGGCTGATCCATGTCAGGTCATTCCAGGAAGAATTAGAATTTTTCCATGGATGCTGCTTTCGTTGCGAATGGTCTTCTGTTCCTGCAGCAGATGTGCCTGTGCAGCAGCAGCGATACCAAATTCAGCCCCCACTGCCGGACGGTAACGTCCGTCCGCCAGCATGTTGTTCAGTTCCAGCGCCGACTGCCGCTGCTCGTCAGCCGAGGCATTGAACATTGCAAACCCGATGGCACGCAGGTCTCGCACGTAAAACGGCCCTACGGGAAATTCGGGGCGTGAATCTCGTCCGGCCATAAAGATGATTCGCCCCCGCATGGCCATCTGCGGGATGCAGCGATCCAGGGAGGGCATACGCAGAGTTTCAAACCACAGGTGAATCAGCCCGGTCCGGCCGACGATTTCCGGCAGCCGCTGATCGATATCCTCGTCCCTGTAGAGAATGACGTGATCGGCACCGGACAGGCGGCAGAGCTCGGCCTTTTCGGGGGATCCGGCTGTCGTGATGACCTGCGCACCAGCGGCTTTGGCAAGCTGGACCACAGCAGATCCGACTCCGCCACTGCCACCGTTCACAAACACGGTTTCACCGGGCTGCAGTCCCGCGTGCAGGAACAGGCCAAGGTGTGCAGTGATTCCCACGAGTGCCCCGGCGGCCGCGTGTTTTGCGGAGACAGACTCGGGCAGCGGGTAAAGCCACTGCTGATCGACAGCGCAGAATTCTGAAAATGTGCCCTGCCGGCCGGACAGCCCCTGATTACTGCCCCAAACGCGATCCCCGATCTGCAGTTCACAGTCCGCCCCGACGGCCACAACCGTCCCCGCAAGGTCGCAGCCGGGGATGTAAGGCCTGGGCAGCGGCAGCCTGACAGTCCCGGCACGAATATACGTGTCGATGGGATTGCACGCCGCAGCCTCGACACGCACCAGCGCCTGCCGAGAACCGGGCACCGGCACGGGCAGCAGTCCCGAGCGAATGACGTCCGGAGGCCCGGTTTCCGTGAACCAGGCGGCTCGCATCTGTCCTGCGCTCATGATGCCGGCTCCTACTGCACAAAGGCCACGTAATAGAAGGCTAACCCGGTGACTGAGGTAAGGGTAATGTCCACGGTGGACGCCCAGCCCAGCACACTGTGCAGGCGACTGTGACGGCCCGGCCGCGGATCGGTTCCGAATCTTCGCAGAGCCAGCACGATTGTCGCCACCCACAGGAACGGGGTCGTAATCGCAAACATCAGGTGGATCTTCAGCCACGGCCATACCGCAGCCAGCTTTGCCGCGAGAGCCGCTTCATCAAGTCCCTGTCGGGCAACGATTTTTTCCCAGCCGCCGTGCACGTACTGCACGTCCACTTCGAAAGCCGTCACCGCCGCCAGCAAAATCACTCCAAGAATGATCTGCAGGCGTTTATGGGCCCGGTACTGCCGCCGCACCTTGACCAGCCACAGACTGTACAGCAGCAGCGGCACGACCAGTACCAGTGCACAGACCACAAAGTCCAGCATGAACGTTGTGGGGTATCCCAGAAAACCGGTCCGCAACATGAGATTACGCTTTTCTATCTGAGCAGTGCCCGGACAGCGTTCTGAATTCCGTCCGTGTCCACTCCCTGGTGGCCCATCTGCTGCCAGAGTCCCCCCGAGCCTTCCCGGTGGGTGCCGATATGGTTATACCGTCCGCGGAAGCCACGCTTCAGCAGCTCAGTACCAAACCGCGATCCCAGGCCGGTATTCACATTGAAGGATTCTGCCACCAAAACTGCCGGGGCAGTGGCCAGTCTGGCCATCATCGCTTCGTCCCAGACATTCAGCGTGGCCTTGTTGACCAACCCCACACTGTATCCGGCTTCCTGCAGGGCAATGACGGCATCCAGAGCCCGGTAGACGGTCTCACCAAAGCTGACGATCCAGGCCTGCGAACCCTCACGGATCACGTCATCCTTACCAGCATCGAACTGGTAGTTTTCGTCGTAAATCCGACGACCGTCGGCGGTGAGCAGGTCCGGCACGCCGGAGCGTGTCGAGAAGATGAATCGCAGCCCAGGTTCTGAATAAATCTTCGTCAGACAGGCCTTGAACTGATGCTGGTCTGCCGGGAAGTACAGCCTCGTGGTATCGCGACCCTCATCGGGCAGCCCATTGGCAGCGAACATATTGTTCAGACCGAAGTGGCAGGTGTTGTCTGCCATATCGTCACAGCCGGCGTGCGAGAAGTGAGCCAGCACATTCGACTGATTGAGGCGGGCCATGGTGATTTCAGACACCACCATTTCAAGGAATGCCGAAAAGGTGGCAAAGATGCCCTGGCGTCCGGCCTGATAACCGAAACCGGCGGCGGCGGAATAGTTGCCGCGTTCCATGATGCCGCCTCGAACAAACACTTCCGGGTGTTTGGCCCGCACGTGGTTCAGGCCACAGGACCCTTCGAGGTCACTGTCGAACACCCTGACAGTGGCAAGTCGACGGTCTTCCGGAATGGCGTCGAGAATTTCATTGAGGATGCGGCCGAACAGGTCCCGGTTGCGACCGACACTTTTGGTGTCAGATCCTCGATACGATGGACCACCCGGACCCTTCTTCACTGCATTGAGGTAGTCAACAGCAGCCATGCGTCCGCGTTCGGTCAGATAGTCCTTTGCCACCGAAACTTTGATCACATCGTGCCCATGAGCACTGCCTTCCAGTCCGCGAATGCCCACGCACATTCGGCGACGGTTGATCAGGGCAATGGGCCCGGGCGAAGTGACGGCAGCACACATCCGGGCATACAGCGAATCGAGGTCTTCGCCATCACCGATATTGACGGCCAGCCCGTGCCCTTCGAGCGTCCGAGCAACGCAGTAGCCCGGCAGATAATCAGACGGATGGCCGGCAATTGTCACATCGTTGTCGTCAATGAGCAGTTTGACATTGAGCTTCTGGGCAACCGCCAGACGCGCCGCCTCGGCATCATTGCCTTCCATCTGAGATCCGTCGGACCCCAGCATGAACACCACCTGGTCAGGTTCGGCAAGGGCCACGCCGTTGACAAACGGCCACATGTGGCCGAGGCGACCTGAGCTGAATTTGACGCCGGGAGTAAAACCGCGTTCCGGGTGCCCCGGCAGATGCGACAAATACTCGCGGTAATGATACAGCTTTTCAACAGGCAGCTCACCTTCGAGCACCGCCATGAGGTACTGGGTGGCCACTCGATGTCCGGCTTCGTCGAAGAAAATCGGCAGGACTTTGTGAGCACCGCCGGCAGCGGCGTGCTTCATAAAGCCGTGCATGATGCAGACTTCAGGCACGGTATCGTAAGGTCCGCCGGTGTGTCCGCCCAGACCTTTGGCGTCAGCAATGGCAGTGAAGAAAATGATGGCGTCGCGGCACAATTGAATATTGGCTGCAAGGATTTCCTGCTGTTCCGCGGTCAGCGTCGGTTGCGACGGGTCCAGTGCAATGTGCTGGTACTGATGAAGCGGAATGGGAAATTCGTGATCGCCGGACATCGTTGTCTCCGTGGGCCCTGCATACTGAACTGAGTAGTTGAAAAAATCGGAAAAAGTGCCGCGAATGCAGTATCTGCAAGGCAGCGACCCGCCGGCTGCAGCCTGCTGCAGCCACCGGGGCAGAGCGTTCGGAGAATGTTCATTGGGCGGTCCGAACGATTGCCAGCGGGCAGTATGGATTCCGTGGGGGCAATTGCAAATCCGAGCGGTCTGCAGTGTCTCGGCGTTGCTGAATTCCCAAAGGTCTGAATGCAGAATCGGCAGGGTCGACCGGGACGACGGGGATTGGGGGCGACCGCGGGGTCGCCAGGCGAATCGCTTTTTCCCTCGCCATGCATGCAAATTCCCCGCGGTCCTGCTTTAATGTGCCGCCTGTTGTTCTCTGCGGGGCCATCCCGGCCCCGCGCCACGTGTTTTCAGGAGTTCCCACCTATGCTGTTTCGAGTTCTGACACTGCTGGCTGTCACCCTGACTGCCTCCGCCACCCAGGCGGCCCTGCGTTTGCCCAACATTTTCAGCGACCACATGGTCGTGCAGCAGAAGATGCCCATCCGCGTCTGGGGCTGGACGACGGCCGGTCAGGAAGTGACTGTGGAAATGGGCGGCAAATCGGTTTCCGGCAAGGCCGGTGCCGACGGTCGCTTTGACGTCTCTCTGCCCGAGCTGCCGGCTGGCGGCCCGCACGCTCTGACAGTCAAAGCCGATGAGACTCGCACAATCAACGACGTCCTCGTGGGTGAAGTCTGGATCTGTTCCGGTCAGTCGAACATGCAGTGGTCCGTGAATGCGTCAAATGATCCGGATCTGGAAAAACTGGCAGCGAAGTTCCCCAGCATTCGGATGATCAATTTTCCGCAGGTGGGCACTCAGGACCCGATTCTGTCCCACGATGATCGCCGCTGGATGGTGTGCAACCCGGAGAATCTGGGCAACTTTTCAGCAGTCGGCTACTTCTTCGCTCGCCAGCTGCACCTGACGATTGACGTCCCGATCGGCATGATCAACAACGCCTGGGGCGGTTCCGCCTGCGAAGCGTGGGTGAATCGCGATGTGCTGAAGGCCAATGAAAAATTCGCTCCGCTGCTGGCTCGCTGGGAAGCTCAGGAAAAGCAGTTTGCTGAGCTGTCCGGCAACAGCAGCCTGAATGATGATCAAAAGAAGGCACTGGAGGGCTTGAAGCGTCAGATGTCAGGCAATTCACGCCCGGCAAACATCTACAACGGCGTGCTGAAGTCGCATCTGGGATACACGATTCGCGGTGCGATCTGGTATCAGGGTGAAAGCAATGCCGGCCGCGCGTATCAGTACCGCGATCTGTTTCCGACAATGATTGAAAACTGGCGCAAGGAATGGGGCCAGGGGGATTTCCCGTTCTACTGGGTACAGCTGGCGGATTTCAAGGCACAGCAGGCTGAACCGGCCGAGAGTGACTGGGCCGAGCTCCGTGAAGCTCAGACCATGACCATGTCACGCCTGAAGAACACGGGCGAAGCGGTCATCATCGATATTGGTGAAGGCAAGGACATTCACCCGAAGAACAAGGTGGATGTGGGACGCCGACTGGCGCGCTGGGCACTGGCGAACGAGTATGGAGTGCAGGTGCCATTCCACAGCCCCCAGTACAGGAGCATGGAACGCGTGGACAACAAAATCGTGCTGACCTTTGACCATGTCGCCGGTGGCTGGCGGCCGTTTGATGTGGCTCAGCCCGTGGGATTTGCGATTGCGGGCGAGGACCACAAGTTTGTGTGGGCGGACGCCAAAATCCTGCAGGATGGCCGGATTGAAGTTTCCAGCAGCAAAGTGGCGGCTCCTGTCGCCGTGCGTTATGCGTGGGCCGACAATCCGGTGTGCAACATGTTCAGCGGCGCGGGCCTGCCGCTGACACCGTTCCGCACGGATGACTGGCCGGGCGTGACGATCAACAGCAACTGATGGTGTTTTGCTGGGTCTTCCGGTGGTCTGACACGTCCGTCGGAAGACTCGACTTTTCGGGAATTGATCATGGATCTTTCGCATCAGCGAGCGACGTTCATCGGCACCGGCCAGATGGCTGCTGCTCTGGCATCAGGTTTTGTGCGGACGCTGCTGCGTCCGTCTCAGATCTCGGGGTTTGACCCTGCTGAGCCGGCCCGGCGGCAGTTTCAGCAGTCGACGGGTGCCGACTGTGTGGTGACGGAGCACATGGCGGATGCCGTGAGCGAGGCCACGGTGGTAATTCTGGCGGTGAAGCCGCAGGTGATGCCCGAGGTCCTGCGGAATCTGGCTCCGCTGCTGACAAACTCACCGCTGGTGATTTCGGTGGCGGCCGGAATCACTCTGGCTCGCATGTCAGCCGCCCTGCCTGCGGGGACGCGGCTGATTCGGGTCATGCCGAATACTCCCGCCCTGATTGGCCGCGGAGCCAGTGCGGCAGCAGCAGGCGACACCTGCACGCCTGAGGACGTCCAGGTGGCTCAGACGCTGCTCTCCACCGTGGGGCTGATTCAGTGGGTCGGCGAACCTTTGCTGGACGCGGTGACGGGACTGTCGGGCAGTGGTCCGGCATATGCCTTTCAGATCATTGAGGCGCTCAGTGATGGCGGCGTGAAAATGGGACTCCCGCGTGTGGTGGCCACCCGCCTCGCTGCTCAGACGCTGCTGGGTGCCGCGGAAATGGTGCTGACACTGAATCAGCATCCGGCGGCACTGAAGGATGCGGTGGCCAGCCCCGGCGGTACCACGATTGCCGGCCTGCATGCTCTGGAGCAGGGTGGTCTGAGGGCAGCGCTGATGAATGCTGTGGAGGCGGCAGCGCTGCGTTCAAAACAGTTGGGCCAATAACGTTCATTCAGGCAATTTTTCAAGACTCTTTCTGCAAAAAAGGACTGATTATGCTGTTCAGACTGCAACGATGTCTGCTGCTGGCCGTCATCGTGCTGCTGTTTGCCGCGACGGCGGTGCCGGCGGCGGACCGCCTGGTGCTGGAGCCCAAAGGCGAATCGCGCGGACATATCGTGCTGGTGTCCGGGGACGAAGAATATCGCTCCGAAGAAGTCATGCCCATGCTGGGCAAGATTCTGAGTCAGAAGCATGGATTTCGCTGCACAGTCCTGTTTGCCTTCGGGCCGAACGGGGCTGAGTACATTGATTCAAACAATCAGGAAGGGATTCGTGGTTTTGAGTCCCTGCAGCAGGCGGATCTGATGATCATTGCCACGCGTTTTCGGCATCCCAGTGCCGAACAGGCGGCGCACATCACGGCCTTCCTCAAAGCCGGCAAGCCGATTATCGGCCTGCGCACGGCAACTCACGCTTTTCGGGGTGGTGAAAAGTTCAGCGACGATCTGACATATGATCAGTTCGGCCGGCAGATTCTGGGTGAGCAGTGGGTGTCACATCATGGCCACCACAAGGTCGAGGGAGCTCGCAGTGTGGTGGAAGCGGGAGCAGAGAAGCATCCGGTGCTGACCGGTGTAGCCGAGATCTTTGCTCCCAGTGATGTCTACGGTGTAGTTCATCTGACGGACAAGGATCAGATTCTGCTGCGTGGTGCCATCACGGAAACTCTGGATCCTCAGTCGAAGACACTCGCTGACGACAAACGCAACATGCCGATGCAGCCGCTGGCATGGCTGCATTCGTATCAGATTCAGGGTGGTGCGGCCGGTCGATCCTTCTGCACAACAGCCGGTGCGGCTGTCGACTTTGTGGACGAAGACCTGCGGCGTCTGATCGTGAATGCCGCGATTTATCTGACTGGCGGGAAGGTGCCGGAAAAGGCCGATGTGGAATACGTGGATCCGTTCTACCCAACGTTCTATGGTTTCATCAATGACGGCAACTACTACCGTCAGCTGAATCTGAAGCCGGCAGACTTTGGGCTGGGTAAAGCACCGTATCGTGATGATCCTGCCGGCAGTCCGAAGTGGCCGTTCCGGCCGGCTCCAAAACAGTAGTGCCGTTGCAAATCTGCGGTGGCAGTCTGAGTTTTTCAGTGATGTTCTGCATCTGCCGCCAGGGCCTGTATCAGCCCTGAGCGGCAGTTTTCGTATTGAAACAGCAGGTTGCGTGCGGGACGAACGGTACTGATGACGCGGCGGTTGCCACTGCTGCCGCGAGTTGAGGATTCGGCGGTGAGCTGAAAGACTGGTGCGGGCGTGCCGGCAAGTTCAGCGAGTGTCTGATAGTAGGTCTGGCGGGTGGCAGTTTCGGCAGCGGCCAGATTCATCACGGGTGGCGGGTTATCACTAAGGGCGCAGTGATCGAGAGCGGTGACGATGTCGTCGACATGAATCAGATTGAGCCATTCGTCCGGGCTGGCCGGAATGGGGCGCTGGTCACGCAGATCCTGCAGCCGTCGCAGCAGTCTGTGTGGACCGTAGATGCCGGCAAGTCGCAGGATCACAGCGGTCTGATTGTGCTGCCGGCACCAGGCCTGCAGCAGCCGTTCGGCTTCGAGACAGACGACGCCACCCTCCTGAACAGGCTGCGGCGGAGTGCATTCGTCGACAGTACTGCCGCCGGCGTCACCGTAGACACCGGTGGTGGAGGTGAGGATCAGTCGGCGTGGCTGCGGACAGTCGGGCAGGCTGCGGAGCAGTTTTTCGAGACCGTGAATCCAGAGCTGTCGGCGTGTGCAGCCGGAGCTGCGATCATAGCCCGCGGACCAGACGACGATCGGGCAGGCGGGCAGCGGCGGAGCCGGGGAATCGGCGGCGAGGTCAGCGACGATGGTCTGCAGCCCCTGCTGCTGCAGCTCGGCGGCTCGCGCCACAGAACGCGTGATGGCGGCGACGGAATACCCGGCCTGCAGCCAGAAACGAGCGGCGCGGAGACCGGTGTAGCCGCAGCCGACAATCAGGATCTGTGGTGAAGATTCGGGGGACTGTACTGACATGTCGGTTTTTCCGGGATTGCGGGGTTGGAACACATTCAGCATAGCAGTGGCGCTGAATCCGGCCGTTGCACAGCTTCTGAATTCCGTGGATTTGAGAAACCCCGTACGGACCGGTACACTGGCTGTCGGCCGAGTTTTCCCGGACGTTTTTTTTGGAAAGTGATTTTCATGAACATTCAGGCATCCCGCAGGTCATTTCTGGCCGGAACGGTGGCTGCGGCGGCAGCGGCTTTGCATGGTACCCCGGCGTTTGCAGTTCAGGCTGAAAAGTTTCAGATTTCTTTGGCCGAGTGGTCTTTGCACAAGACGCTCTTCGCCGGAAAGCTGAACAATCTGGATTTTGCGGCGACGGCGAAGCAGGAATTCGGGATCGAAGCAATTGAGTACGTGAACCAGTTCTTCAAGGACAAGGCTCAGGATGCCGCGTATCTTGCCGAACTGAAAAAGCGTGCCGGCGACGTGGGAGTAAAGATCCTGCTGATCATGATTGACGGTGAGGGCAATCTGGGTGATCCGTCGCTGGCGAAGCGGACGAAGGCTGTCGAAAATCATTATCGCTGGGTTGAGGCGGCAAAAACGCTGGGCTGCCATTCCATTCGCGTCAACGCGGGCAGTGGCGGTACCTACGAAGAGCAGATGTTCCGTGCGGCGGACGGACTGCGGGCCTTGAGCGAATTTGCTGCTCAGCATGGGCTGAACGTGATCGTTGAAAACCATGGCGGACTGTCTTCGAACGGAGCGTGGCTGGCGGGCGTGATGAAGGCCGTGAATCTGCCGAACTGCGGAACCTTGCCTGACTTCGGCAACTTCCGCATCACTGGCGAAGAGTGGTATGACCGTTACAGGGGCGTGGAAGAACTGATGCCGTTCGCAAAGGCGGTCAGTGCCAAATCGCACGACTTCGATGATGCCGGTAATGAAACGAAGACCGACTATCTGAAGATGATGAAGATTGTCCTCGCCGCCGGATACTCGGGCTTTGTCGGCATCGAGTATGAGGGCAGCAAACTGGATGAGTATGCGGGGATTCGAGCCACGAAGAAGCTGCTGGAAAAGGTTCGCGAGCAGCTGGGCTGAGTGGAACTTGAGTTTGAAGGGCGCAGCGGAGTCTCCCGCTGCTGCCCTTTTTGTGTTTTTCAGCGGAGCGCAACATCATGCAGCTGGGTTTCGTCAGTGCCATCCTGCCGGATCTGTCATTTGAGCAGGTGTTTCAGACGGCGGCGGACATCGGGTTCGACTGTGTGGAAGTGTGCTGCTGGCCGGTTGGTAAAGCGGAGCGGCGGTACGCTGGCGTCAGTCACATTGACACCGCGGCGATTGACGCCGCTGCAGCTGCTCGAATTCGCGAAGTGACGGAGCGAACGGGGGTCGCGATCAGCGGGCTGGGCTACTATCCCAATCCGCTCAGTCCCGTGCCCGGCGAATCGGAGGCTGCCGTATCGCATCTGGAAACGGTAATTCGCGCAGCGCATGCACTGGGGCTGACCAATGTCAACACATTCATTGGTCGGGACTGGACAAAATCGGTGGCGGACAACTGGCCGCGGATGCTGCAGGTCTGGAAGCCGCTGGCGGGGCTGGCCGAGCAGCTGGGGGTTCGAATTGGGATTGAAAACTGCCCGATGCTGTTTACGGCGGACGAGTGGCCGGGCGGCAAGAATCTGGCCGTCAGCCCTGATATTTGGGCGCAGCTGTTTCACGATGTCGGCTCCGCGAATCTGGGGCTGAACTATGACCCTTCGCACATGATCTGGCAGCAGATGGACTATCTGGGCCCGCTGCGTGAGTTCAGCAGTCGGCTGTTTCATATTCATGCGAAGGACGTGCGGCTGGACCGTGAGCGACTGAATCGCGTGGGGATTCTGGCACATCCCAACCAGTATCATACTCCGAAGCTGCCCGGTATGGGTGATGTGGACTGGGGGCGATTCTTTTCGGTGCTGTACGACTGTCGGTATCGTGGTCCGGTGTGTGTGGAGGTTGAGGATCGGGCATGGGAAGGCAGTCTGGAAGACCGGATAGCGTCTCTGCGGCAGTCATGTACTTATCTGCGAAACTTTATTCCTGCTCGTGACTGACATGCGGGCCGGTTGACTTCAGAGCGGGACGATTCTTATGCAGCAGCGACAGTTGGGGACCGGCGGTCCGATGCTGAGTCTGATTGGACTGGGCACGTGGGCGATTGGTGGCGGGGACTGGAAATTTGGCTGGGGCGACCAGGATGATCAGGCCGCTGTAGCGGCGGTGATCGAGGCTGTGCGTCTGGGTATCAACTGGGTTGACACGGCGGCGATTTACGGTGAAGGCCGCAGTGAGGAACTGGTGGCGCGGGCGCTGCAGCAGATTCCTGCAGCCGAGCGTCCGCTGGTGGCAACAAAGTGCGGGCGAGTGGCGCTGGGCCATGGCGAGATTGGCAAGTGTCTGCGGCGTGCCAGTGTGATTGCGGAATGCGAAGCCAGCCTGCGGCGACTGCAGGTGGACTGCATTGATCTGTATCAGATGCACTGGCCGGAACCGGACGAGGAGATAGAAGAGGGCTGGCAGACACTGGTGGACCTGCAGCGTCAGGGGAAAGTGCGATATATTGGGGTTTCGAATCATTCTGTTTCTCAGATGCAGCGACTGCAGGCGATTCATCCGATTCAGTCACAGCAGCCGCCGTACAGCATGATTGCCCGTGATGTTGAGTCTGAGATCCTGCCGTTCTGTGGTCAGCAGGGCATTGGAGTGGTGTGTTACAGTCCTTTGGGAAAGGGGCTGCTCACGGGTGCGTTTTCTCAGGAGCGTGCCGCAGGGTTGTCGCAGAAGGACCATCGATCGCGGGATCCGCGATTTCAGTCCCCGCAGCTGGAAATCAATCTGCGATTTGTGGAACAGCTGCGTGATATTGCCGGCGGTCTGGGCTGGTCACTGACGGATCTGGCGATTGCGTGGACTCTGCGTCGTCCGGAGCTGACATCAGCAATCGTCGGTGCTCGCAGCCCGCAGCAGATTCAGCAGACGTACACGGCGGGCAGTCGAATTCTGACAGCCGATGCCGCCGCAGCGGTGGAACGTGCGCTCGAAGAACGGACCAGGCAGCTGGAGCTTATCGGCGGAGCCGCAAAACCGCGGGTCTGACGAAAGTTGTCAGGGGCAGGGGCAGGGAAGATTCCGAAGAGTACAGTGCCGGAGTGCCGCGGTTTGATCGTCAGTTCTGCAATCGTGGAAGTTCACCGGTGAAAGAGCTCAGCCAGCGGTTGCGGAACGAGTAGCCCCATCAGCAGTCCCGCAGGCGTGCGAAAACAGCAAAACCGGGGCGAAGCCAAAAAACAAGACCCGCGAAAAAACGAGTGTTTTTCCGGGGTCTTCGTTTGTCTTCGCGAATGTTCGCGACGGTTTAGTGCTCCGACAGGGATTCGAACCCTAGACCTACTGATTAAGAGTCATTTGCTCTACCAACTGAGCTATCGGAGCCCTGAACTT
>SXXK01000095.1 GCA_005791255.1 Planctomyces sp. | reverse complement strand
GCAAAGTTCTTTAACGCAGGCTGATTGGGTTGGGGAGCGGCAGTGATGAGTCGTCTTTGTTTGCTGATGGCAAGTCTGAGTCTGCTGACGTTTGTGGGTGTTGTTTGTGGTGACGAGAAGCCTGGAGAGCCGACTGCTGTGGTTTCGGAGCCGCCTGAGTTTTCGGTGCGGCTGCGTGAGGACGTGGTGTACGGCCGGGTGGGTGATCGCGAGCTGCTGCTGGATGTTTTCCTGCCGGAGCTGGAGGGTCCTGTTCCGGCGGTGATTGTGATTCACGGTGGGGCATGGCGATCGGGTAATCGCAAGCAGCTGCGGGGCTATGCCGATTCGCTGGCGAAACGCGGCATGGCGTGTTTTGCGATCGACTACCGACTGGCTCCGGATCACAAATTTCCGGCGCAGATCGACGACTGTCGTACGGCGGTGCGGTGGGTGCGTCGGAATGCGACGGAGTATCGGGTGGACGCAGCGCGACTGGGTGCGATTGGATATTCTGCGGGCGGTCATCTGGCGGCTCTGCTGGGCACAACCGGGAAAGCGGCCGAAGAAGATCCCGAAAAACTGGATACTCGTCTGCAGGCCGTCGTCGCAGGCGGTGCACCGACTGAGTTTCGGCTGATGCCGGATGGCGGCAAGTGGGCTGAGTACTGGATGGGTGGTGATCAGAAGGCGGTGCCTGAGAAATTTGAAGCGGCTTCGCCGACGGCCTTTGTGGACGAAAAGGATCCGCCATTTTTCTTCTTCAACGGGACGGATGACAAGCTGGTTCCGCTGATCTGGAGCATGACCTGTCACACGGCACTGCGTGGTGCGGGGGTGAGATCTGAGGTTTATCGAATTGAGGGTGCCGGTCATATTCAGGCGGCTATGAATCAGCAGGCGATCCAGCGAGCGGTCGCGTTTCTGGCGGCTGAACTGAAAGCGCCGGGTATCGAAACGAAGCCTCAATAGGGTTGCTGACGTTGAGTGTGCGAGGTGGCCTGCAAGCGGGCTCTGCCGCATCGATGCTTCCGTGTGGAGTTTTATTTCACCATCGAGGCACAGAGTACGCTGAGTTGAGGAGCTGTGCTGTGCAGGCTGCCGCATGCCTGAAGGTTTGGAGCGAGGGAGTGTGACGCCCCTCACCCCCGTCCCCACACCCCATACAGGGGCGAGGGGTGCCATGAACGCGGAATGCAGGCGGGGTTCAGTCTTCCTGGACTGCCAGCTGCTGTTCGGCTCCGCGGATCATGCGAAACTGCGGGCTGAGGACGATGGTTTCCAGTGCGGCGCTGATGCGAAATTCACGACGCTCCAGCTGCTGCAGCATTTCGTCCAGCAGTGGTTCGTCGGACAGTTGAGTACTGCGTCCCAGTGCATATCCCAGCAGTCGACGACAGAAGGTGCGGAGGAAGTCGCGGCGTCGATTTTGCAGCAAATATTGTCGCAGGCCGTCAAGCCCTTCGATCGGGGTGCCGTCGGGCAGCACGGCACCGGTATTGATCTGCAGGCCATGGGCGTCGCGATCACGCAGTCTGCCAATGGTGTCGAAGCTTTCAAGTGCAAATCCGAACGGGTCGATTCGCTGGTGGCAGCGAGCACAGGCGGGGTCAGAGCTGTGCAGTTCAATCAGCTGACGCTCCGTGACATTTTCAGGTGCCACTTCCGGCAGTACGGGGACGCCTTTGGGTGGCTTTGGCAGGCGATCACCGAGCAGAAATTCGGAGACCCAGTTGCCGCGGAGAATGGGGCTGGTGCGGGAAGCTCCGGACTGTTTGGCGAGTGTGCTGGCCATGGCGAGTATGCCGCCTCGCGAACGTGCTCGCAGCCCGTCCACTCGACGGAACTGCTCGCCCTCAACACCCTCAATTCCATAGAACTTTGCCAGTCGCCCGTTGACCCACGTGTGATCCGCATCCAGCAGGCTGAGCACCGAGCGGTCATTGCGGATCAGGTCTTCGAGGAACAGGATGGACTCTTCGTACATATCGCTGCGGAGTTCGGTGAATTCGGGATAATGCTGCTGGCTTTTTTCGTCCAGCTGATCGAAGTCACGAATATGCAGCCACTGGCAGCCGAATTCGACGGCCATCCGGCGGATGCGGGGATCGGCCAGCATGCGCTGCAACTGCGTCTGCAGCTCGCGATCCTGCAGCAGGTTACCGGAGTCCGCGGCGGCGCGCAGCGTCTGATCGGGCAGTGACGACCAAAGGAAGAAGCTGAGTCGTGAGGCCAGTTCGGAGGCTGTGACCGGGACTGGTTTGGACCCTGCGCGGACCTGTTCGGTGCGGAACAGGAAAGCGGGCGACACCAGGACTCGCACCAGCAGCTTGCGGACAGCTGCTTCGTGTTCCAGTCCTTCACTGCGGAGCTGCTGGTAAAGGCTGTTGAGCTGTTGTTTTTCCGTGTCATTCAGGGTGCGGCGCCATGCGCGATCGGCGATTTCCAGAACAGCCTGCAGCTGGATGGGTTCGGCAAGACGCTGCTGTTCGCGGAACAGTTCGGCGTTTTTCAGGATGCCTTCGCGCATGGGTGTGAAGGCGCTGGGGTCGGCATCCTGCGTGGCGACCTGCCAGAGCTGTTCGAAGGCATCGACAAGAGCCAGTGCGGAACGGCTGACGAAATGCATATCGGACCACAGCCGATCCAGCTCCGCCGTTTCTTCGGGCGACAGCATCAGTCGTCTCAGGTGGTCATCTTCGCGGTAGTACAGCGTGAGTGTGACGACTTCATCCACCGGGACAATGCGGTGGTAGCAGAGTGCTGCGGGAAACAGCTGTCGAAACGTGTCGAAGTCCTGCAGCAGGCGAGTACGAGCCTGGCTGTCGGGCTGTACGAGGATGGGTCGATCAAAGCGGACCTGTGCGTCACCGTCGGACCAGCGGGCTTTGCCGCCGGCTGGAGTGGCGTTGGCGGCTGCTGGTGCAGTGAGGCTGGCGGGTGGTTCTGTCAGCACCTGCATCTGCACGCTGCCTTCGGCACCGGCGGGGAGCTGCAAGCCGGCTGTCGCTACAAACTCGCTGCCGGCCACCAGGTCTGCGGGCACCTGAATTTCGATGATGGACGGCGCCTCGACGCAGAGATCTGCGGCCGCGATGGGGTTGCCATCGGGCAGTCGGCCGAACAGCTGCGGGTCGGGTCCGATGGCCGAGTCGGTGACGGGGTCAGCGACTGTGGCGGGGCGCGACAGGATTTCGCGTCGCACAGTGGCGAGGAGCGGTCCGTTGAGTGCTGTCAGCTGCTGTCGCAGCCGGGCATCGGGGGAATCCGGCGGCACGGCTGTTGCTGGTCCGGCCAGCAGCTGCTGCAGTTGTTCGGCCAGTTTTTCACGGTCTGCAGGCAGTTCCGCCCGGCGCCACTGGTCCAGCAGCGAGTCGGCAGGAATGACGGTGTCGGCGACGATCCCGGAGTCCGGTTCACCGTAAAAGTGCCAGACACCGTTGTTACCCAAACGATCCGGGTGCGGATTACCGGCCAGGATATCGGGTGAGACATCCTTGCCCAGGTCCCATTCGCTGTTTTCCGCTGTGATGGTCAGGTCGACTGCGGTGAGATCGCAGCCGTGATTGTTATCCCGGGGTCCGACACTGAGCGCGATGACGTCGCCTTTGCGGACGGACAGGTTTTCGATGGGGCCGAACAGCATTTCCGCGGCCCCGTCGGCGGTACCTTCAGCCAGTCTCTGGCGGGTACTGCCGCGTCGCAGTTCGACAATCCAGGCCACGCCATTGCCGCAGGCCAGGTGGGCTCGCTGCACCCGACCGCGGACCGTGACTATGGCTGTTGCGGGGCTTTGCCAGCCGGTGACGGCGCGGATGGAGGGTGAAGGGTGCACACAGACGCCGTGTCCGCGAGCGTCTCCGGGAACGCGAACGAGCTGATCGGAGGAGTTGGCAATGACGCTGAGTGCTTCGGCGGCCGTCCAGCCTTTGACAAAGTCATAGCTCTCAGCTCGTTCGAGCCGTGACTTGAGATGTCCGGAGATGACAGCTTCACCGGTACCGATACCGAGCAGGCTGAGCCATGAGGCGAGTACGGGTGGATCGACCTGGTATTCTGTGCCCAGGGCGGTCAGGCGTTCGGGGGTGAGCTCCTGTTCGGGCTGAGCCGCGACGCTGGCTGCGGCCCTGAGGCTGGCGGCAGTGGTCTGAACCACTTTATCGCGGTAATGATACAGTTCGGCGGCAGCTCGGCGAACATCGCGCAGCAGCAGATCGGGTTGTCCGGGAGCGGTGAAGCGCGGGTTGGACCAGACAGCCACGTCATGTTCGTGTCCGTCACCGGCATCGGCGGCTGCCAGCCAGAAGCGCACGGTTTCTGTGCCGGTCGGGATGGGCAGGCGAACTTCCTGTCGGACATCCAGCGGGTCCGAGGGAATCTGCCAGGCTTTGGGTCCGTCACGTTTTCCGATGTGTCCGATGGTGGTGAAACGCCAGAGTGTCTGCTGCCACGCAGCGATTCTGCGAGTCATCTCGGGGGCCTCTGCCGGCTGTGCTGAGGCAAATTCCTGCCGCACGCGGTCCAGCAGCAGCGACGGTGTTTTGTCCTGCAGTGCGCGCCAGAGTATTTCGAGGTAGCGGGGGCTGAGTTTGCTGGATTCGGCAATCTGCCGGAGTTCGACGGTGCCCTGCAGCAGTGCGTCGCGATGTTCCAGCAGTGCCTGCAGGTATTTTTCCAGGGGCAGCCGTCCGCCACCGTTGGTTTCGAACTGGATCCCCTGGAGATTGACGGATGTGCCACCGTTACTGCCGCAGTAACGGTCGTAGAAGCTGCGGATGGCTGCCAGTTTTTCGTCGGTCCAGTCGCGGGATGTGGTGGAGGCAGAAAACTGAATGCCGCCTGGCAGCAGCATGGCGTGGTCTGCGACATCGCGGGCCGCGTCGAGGTATTTCTGAATGAGTGCCGGCGAAAGAACGAGGGCATTGCCGACGTTGGTGAAACCTTCCCCGGCGGCGCTGTCGACGGGGAACTGGCTGGCAGGTGACAGCGCCTGTCCGGTGAGATCGCGGATGGCCCAGGTGAGTTCGGCGTTATTGAGTCTACGCAGGACGACTGGTCCAGGATCTCCGGCATTTGCCCGGGCATCGGCATCGAGCACGGCCTGAATCCAGTTACGCAGGTTCCGGCGTTCGTCGGGCGACGGTTGATGGTCAGCTTCCTGCGGGGGCATTTCCTGCTGATCCAACTGTTGTACAGCACGCTGCCATGGCACCGGGTTGCGGCGAATGTCAGCCACAGAGCGGAATTGTTCGAGGTCCAGGTCACCCTGTTGAGCGGCGGTGGAGTGGCAGTCGAGGCAGAACTTCTGCAATGCCGGAAGCTGCTGTTGCTGGAACTGCGTCTGCAGGGCGGTGAACTGGTCAGCCTGCTGCTGTGGTGCGGCGCCGGCCTGTGCCGCAGTCAGCAGAACGACTGCGGTGGCGAGTCTGAGGAATTGTGGAGATGACAACATGAGCGGTTCCGGCGGGAAAATCGGCTGCTCGGTGGGATTCGACGCAGATCATCAGGATACCGGCAGCGGGGTATCGCTGACAACCTGTTCCATCAATGATCAGGATCTTTTCGGGCATACGCTGCAACAAACACAAAATCCTACCCTCGCCACTGTCAGGGGGCGAGGGGGCCGGTTTCAGCCGTGAGCGAGGTCGTTATCACCTTCGCCGTACAGCAGTTTGCGGAGTGCATCGCGTTCGCGACGAGTCGCTTCGAGGTCGAAAGTCAGATGCTGTATGTGGTGCCTGAGGTCTGACAGGGCGTCCTGAAACAGGTTCAGGATGTGCAATCGTCTGCGATGGCATTTGACGATGTTGCGCGAGGCTGCCGACAGGATGGCGCGATGCGGAGCCGGGCAACTGTCGATCAGTCGCTGGAGCTCAAGTATTTCAATTGGCAGTGGGTGATCTTCCGGGGCATCAATGCGAACCTGATGTTCCATCGCAGGTGTCCAACTATCCGTAGTGTTCGAGGGGGGAAAAGGGCCGGGGTGGAGTGTCTGTAATCGATTTGCCGGAAAGCAAGATTTCCGGGGGAAAACCACCGGGAAATGACGTTGCGAATTCTGAACGTCTCGGTACTTCCGTCCGGGAATTCGTGAAAGCGTCTGAGAATAGCCGGAAAAGGCTGGAAAACTGGCGGTTTTCTGCAGGTTTGCGGAGTGTCAGGAATGGTCTCGAACCGGATGGCTGTGGTTTGCTAGAATCCGCGGCAGAGGGAAGGGTTTTCCCTGAGAATTTTGCCAGACACGGATGTTGACAGTGGGACAGCCAGTCAGTCTGAAAAAGCCTGTTTTGTGGCGATCTGCCAGCGGTGCGTTGTACCGTGCGTGGCGAACCGCTGTCGTTGTGTGTGTGGTTCTGCTGCCGGTGCTGGTCCGGGCGTCTGTGCAGGCTGTGGCGGACGAGCCGTTTGCCGGGGGCGAGCCGACGGCAGCGAGTCCGTCTGCTGTGGTGGATGACGAGGCGTCGGGCGTTGATGATGGCAGTCTGACACAGCGTCTGCGGCAGCAGTCGCGGACGGAGGGTTCCCTGATTCGGCAGCTGTCGGGGTCGAATGTTGAGCCGGCGGCGGTGATTTCGACGACGGACTACGAGGGGCAGCTGCTGTCGTGGCGTTGTGAGCAGCGTGGTGCGGGAACAGAAGTGCAGCAGAGTCAGCCGGAGGACCAGCCGGAAGTGGCAGCGCGTTTTCGGTTGACGGCCAGTGCGGTGAGCGAGCCTGTGCTGCTGACGGCGCGGCTTGAGCCATCGCGGCTGCACTATGATTTCAAGGCGGCACTGACGGCCGATTCCACGGCGGCCGGTCTGCGGCTGGCGCTGCAGCTGCTGATTCCGGGTCAGGTGGATCCGCGGACGGGCGGTCCGATGGTGGTGTACCTGCCCGGGGATGCTCTCGAACAGTCCGAAACAACTCAGACACTGCGAGTGGCAGTGACGCGCAAGGCGATGGAATCGCTCCTGCGAAGGACTCGCGCAGAACTCAACCGAGCCGATATCCGGTTTCAGGAACCTTTGATTATCGGGCTGGCGGTAATGGCTGAATCGCAGCCGGGTGAGTTGTGGATGGATCTGGGGCTGGCGGAGTATGGTCCGGTGATTGCGCCGCAGCAGTCACAGCTGGATCTGATTCCGCAGTCGGCGCTGGATTCATCAACGGGAGCAGAGCGGGTGCATGTACCGCTGGACGTTGAGCTGGGGGCACTGCTGCTGAATCAGCAGCCGGTGGTGCTGCGGTTGCTGCCGGATCACGGCGAGGGAGTGGACTGGCTGAGTCGTGCGGGAGTGAACACGGTCTGGCAGAGTGATGTGCAGGCAGTCGAGCGATCTCAGGAGCTGTCAGCAGCGGGTTTTGCGGTGCTTGCGACACCACCGCATCCGGAATTTGCCGCGGGGGATTTTGGGCAGGTGGTCAGTACTCTGCCACCGCTCGATCAGCAGTATCCGTATATTTCCGGCTGGTACCTGGGAACTCGGATTGGCCAGGCGGATTTGCCGCATTTGCTGGCGTGGTCGCGGGAGGTACGGAGTGCGGATCGGGTGATGCAGCGGCCGCATGCGGCGGACCTGGCGGGTGCGGAGAGTGCGGCTTCGCGGGAGATCGATCTGGCGGGCATGGGTCGGCACGTGGTGGGACGCGAAGACGGTTTTGGTGCGTTGCGGAATCTGCTCGTGCACCGGCTGAACATGTCGGGGCAGATGGCATTTCCGTGGACGTGGGTGCAGGCGGAGCCATCGTTTGCGCAGCAGCAGTGGCGAGGTGACGGCGTACAGCCGGCGGTGGAGCCTGACCAGATACTGCAGCAGGTGTATGCTGCGATCTCGGCCGGTTATCGGGGAGTGGGGTTCTGGAAAACGAAGAGTCTGCAGTCAGACGATCCGCAGTCGCGTGAGACCAGTTTGGCGATTGAGCTGGCGTGTCTGGAGATTTCGCTGCTGGAGCCATTTCTGGCGCGAGGTCGTCGGGAGGGTTATCTGGCGGTGCGGACAGCGGCAGGTCAGGCGGGTGCCGCCGGTCGCGGCGCGGGTGCCGGGGGAATGCTGAATCTGCGTGGTGAATCTTCGGGTGTTACCGTAGCCGGCCTGGAAGCTCCGCGCGGGCCGGATGCGGTTGTGATCCGGGGCAGTGGAGCGACGCTGATCCTGGCGACTCACTGGGACAACACATCGCAGTACGTCCCGGGTCCGATGTACGAGCGTGAAGTGAACATGACCGTGGCCGCTTCTGAGACGGCTTCGGCGTGGCAGGTCTCAACGGCGGGGATTCGCAGTCTGCCGCGGGATGTGCGAGCGGGAGGTCTGGCGATTCGGATTGAGGATTTTGATCGCTGTGCTGCGGTCGTGGTGACATCGGACACCAGCATCATTCAGAAGCTGGAGCAGCGGATCCGGGGGTTATCGGTGCGAGCGGCGGAGGTGACAGCGGAGCTGGCGACGCTGAAGTATGAGCGGGTGCGCGAGACGGTCAGTCAGCTGCAGCGGGAGCATGCGGTGCCGTCGGGAACGGCGAAGCTGCTGACGGCGATCAAGAGTTCGCTGGGGCGTATGCAGCAGGAGCTGCGTGCGGGCGATCATCACGAGTCTTTGCTGCAGGCTGCCGATGCCCTGCGAAATCTGCGGCAACTGCAGTTTCTGTGCTGGAAGGACGCCACAGCCGGACTCTGTTCGCCGGCAGCATCACCGCACACTGTGGCTTTTGCGACTTTGCCGGATCACTGGCGGCTGATGAATCGGGTGCAGTCTGAGCGATCTCGGCTGGAAGATCATCTGCGGTGGTCGGCGACATTTGACGATGCGGGCAGTCTGCAGCGGGATGGCTGGGAGCGGGCGGCGGCTGACAAGACGCTGTTTTCAACAACGACCGATGTGATTCCGGCGGGGGCTGGTGGTCGGGTGCTGCGGCTGGCCGCCTGGCCGGCGGATCCCACAGGACGTTCGACTGTGCGTGATGATGTAGTGCCGCTGGTGCTGACTTCGCCGGCGTTTCCTGTTTCGGCGGGTGATATTGTGATTGTGCGCGGGCGAGTGCGTCGAGGATCTGCAGTCGCCTCGGGATCACGGCGTCCGCTGCTGCTGTACGATACGGAGCTGGGGCCGGAGCATGGCCTGAAGCAGGAACTGACATCGGACTGGCAGGAATTTGAAATGATTCGGCCGATCCGCCGGGGGCGTGAGTTTCAGCTGTGTGCCAGTGTTCTGACGCAGGCGGAGGTGCACCTTGATGATGTGCAGTTCTTCCGCATTGAAGCCGGCACGCCGGAAAACCCTGTGCGAATGATCGGAACATCGGGCCGCTGATCGGACCTGTGTTCCGCGGTTGGGGAGTGTTGCCGTTGGCCTGCGTGGCGGCGATGACTGTGCAGTGGCTGTGAGCTCAGGCGTGTGCCGAGTACTGTTCGGCAAATTCCAGCACCGTGCTGTCGACGGAACGTCGGAGCGATTCAACGGTGGCTTCGCGCAGAAATTCGTGTCGGGAACGATTCAGGCTTTCGCGATTGCGAATGGTGCCTTTGGTGGCCACTTCCAGAATGCAGACATCTGAGAAGGGGCGGACGAGGATTTCCAGGCGGCTGTACTCATTGCGGGCGGTGCCGCGACCCAGCCGCATGTCGTCCCGAAAAATGCGGGCGCCCCAGCCCTTTTCGTTAACGACTGTCTGAAATTCAAATCCCGGAAAGTGATCACACAGCGTACGCAGCCGCGTTTCGATGTAATCGGACAGCTCGTTTCGCAGCTGAGCGTGCTTCTGGCGGAACTGCTCTTCCGTGGCTGTATCATCGGCGGCCGCGCCGACGCCGGCAGCACGAGTCAGCTGGCCTCGCTGAATTGCCTTCTGCAGTTGATCGTCGAATTCACCCATGGTCCGCCTCTGTACACCCAGCACCGTTTTGGATCCGAGACCGGGAATCCTACGGCAAAGCAGGGCAGCGGGGAATACATCAGAATCACTGTCCACGGATTTTTCCATCGGGAAATGCTGCACAGTTGCCGGGATTTCCGGCTTTCCGAGCGACCCAGGTCCGGAAACCGCTGGAATGCCTTAAGCCGAACCGTAAGAATTCAGCCGTGTTCCCCCTGCCCTGCTCTGCTGTCTCACCCGCCCGCTTCAAGGAGCCTGTCCGAATGACTGCTGTCCGTGCTCTGCTGTGTTCCGCTGTTCTGCTGTCCTGTGGTCTGACCGTGTCGGCGGTTGCCGGGGACGAAAAGCCTGCGCCCCAACCGTCCACTGCGGCCGCGGTTGAGCTTCAGCCGGGTACCTGGAAGGACATCACGGCTCTGGTGGCAAAGCATCAGGGAAAAATCGTGGTGGTCGATGTGTGGTCCACATCCTGTGCTCCGTGCATGCAGGAATTTCCAGGTCTGGTCAGGCTGCACAAATCGTATCCTGAGCAGGTCGTGTGCATCAGTTTGAATGTCGACTATGTGGGGATCAAAAACAAGCCGGCGGATTTTTACCGGCCGAGGGTTGAAGCCTTTCTGAAAAAGCAGCAGGCACAGTTCGTCAACATTCTGTGCACTGACGAGTCGGACAAATTTTTTGCTGAGCAGGAGTTGTCCTCCATCCCGGCCGTTTACGTATTTGGCAAGGACGGAAAACTGGCGAAGCGATTTGATGAAAGTCTGCTGCAGGAAGGTCGCGAAGAAGCCTTCACTTACGAAGCGGACATTGTGCCGTTTGTAAAGCAGTTGATCGGAGGAAAGTGACGTTGATTTCAGAAGTCGCCCGCGAAGTCCGGATTGTTTCGAGTTGTGGGCCATAACGGGAGTGCGAAGCTCCTGCTGAGCCGCAGTACGGTTGAGGACTCAGGGGGGCTCGGCAGGAGCCTCGCCCTCCCATGGGGTCCGGAATGCCCCCTCACACCCGACCCCTCTCCCCCGTTTCACGGGGGCGAGGGGAGGAATTGGAGTTTTTGAGACAGCGTCCGCATAAGCGAGTGGCTACGGGGATTTTGCGGCGGTATCCCGGATGCAGAACACATGGCTGCCGACGCGAATCAGCAGGCTGCCGCTGACGGCGGCGGCGGCGTACTGCGTGGGACCGGAGAACATGGCATTGGCCTGTTTGCGTTCCGTACTGGTCTCATCCGTTTTGGGGGCACCGTTGTCTGACGGGGGTGCATCGGCCGGCCACAGTTCATTGACGGCCAGCTGCTTGAATTCCGGTCCGGCGGCCAGCACTGTGGTGGTGCCTTCCTTGCCAAAGAAATAGATGCGGTCGCCGATGGCGACAGGAGTCGCCCAGCAGGACTGTTTTGTGCGCTGGGCATATTTTTGTTCGCCGGTCGCCACATCGATGCAGTACACAACTCCCACACGATTCACCCAATAGGCATAACCCTGGTGCTGGAAGGGTGAGGCCCAGGAGGGAGTGGCTTCGGCGGACATCCACGGCTTTTCGATTTTCCATGAGTCGCCATCCCGGGAGACGCGGATCAGGGCATTGGATTTTTTGGCACCTTCTGAGTTTTCTCCGGTGCGGCCTGGGGAGGCAGCCACGAAGAAGGCATCGGGGCCGGCCGGCAGCGGTGTGGTGCCGGTGTTGCCGCCGATGTCGGAGTAAGTCCAGAGCAGTTTGCCGGTGGCGGGATCGAAGGCATCGACGGAACCGGCTGAGCTGACGATGACCTGCGGCTGTCCGGCCAGTGTCAGCAGTGCCGGACTGCTCCAGCTGGTCCGGCTGGTGCGATCCGTTTTCCAAAGCACGCTGCCGTCGGTTTTGGACAGGGCCACCAGGTAGGACGGACCTTCATCGTCGACGAGGATGATGACGGAGTCGGCGGTCTGAACGGGCGAGCTGCTGAGTCCGAACTTGTTGGTGAATCTGGCGTACAGTTTCGACAGCGAGGTTGTCCAGACGTGCTGTCCGTCGTGAGTGAGCGCGACGAGGTCACCGGATTCGAAGAAAGCGAAGACATGCCGGGCATCGACGACGGGTGTGGGAGCAGCGCGACTGATGTACACGCTGTTCGGATCCGGAGCGGTGGACTGGTGCCTGTGATCCCAGAGAATCTTTCCGTCGGAGAGAGCGATGCAGAGAGTGTGGCAGATTTCCTTGTTGTCACCTTCGACTGTAGTGACGAAGGCGCGGTCGTTCCAGATGACGGGACTGGACTGACCGTGTCCCGGCAGCGACGCATCCCAGGCAACATTCTGAGTGGGTGACCAGTTGAGCGGAATGGAGGCGGGTTCGATGGCAGTGGCCCCGGCGCCAAGAAATCCGGGCCATGCCGGTGGATCAGCGGGCAGCAGCAGTGACAGAAGCAACAGCAGAGAAGACATGGACGGGGTTCCTGAAAGAAAGTGCAGCGGCAGATACCGTATGTTAGGCGGTTTTGGGCGGAATGTCCGCCATTCACTGCCGGCGACTGCGGCAGTCCCGAAAATCCATAACCCCGGGGATGGCTGAGTTGTCAGTTGTCGGGGAATTCGCAAGAGTGTGCCGGTACAACAGTGGAGTGTGCTCCGAATCCGATTCGTGGGTGGATGATTTATGCGTCTCGCTTCTGTACTGACTCCTTTATCTGATCAGAACCTGCAGCTGGCGGCGCAGTGTGGTGTGACGGACATTGTGCAGCGATATCCGGGACCGGATCCGAAAGTGCTGCAGCAGGGCTGCCGGCGGATAGAGTCATTCGGCATGAAGTGTACGGTGGTCGAAGGTTATCTGCCGATTGAAAACATCAAGCTGGGACGCGATGACGGCACCGAGGTGCGTGCTCTGCAGGACCTGATTCGGCAGATGGCTGATCAGGATATTCGACTGCTGTGTTACAACTTCATGGCGGGAACGGACTGGTGCCGGACAGTGCTGGATGCTCCGGAACGAGGTGCTGCGAAGGTGACGGCGTTTCGGCTGGCCGATGTGGAACAGGCTGTGCTGCTGGGGTATCGCCCGACCGATCCGCAGGCTGAAGAGGCCGCACGGCGACTGACGCCCGACGATCTGTGGCAGCAGCTGGAGCGACTGCTGAATCAGCTGCTGCCGGTGGCGGAACAGTGCGGAGTGGTGCTGGCGATGCATCCGGATGATCCGCCGCTGTCTTCGCTGCTGGGCAAGCCGCGGATCATGCACAGTGTGGAATCCTTCGAGCGGCTGGTGCAGCTGGCGCCAAGCCCCAGCAATGCGATCTGTTTCTGCCAGGGATCGTTTGCGTCGATGAATGTTGATATCCCAGCGACGATTCGCCGACTGGGACCGTGGATCCGTTATGTGCATTTCCGGGATGTCCGGGGGACGCCACAGGATTTCGCCGAAACATTTCATGACAACGGTCCGACGGACATGGCGGCGGCGATGCGAGCCTATCAGGAGATTGGATTTGCGGGAGCGATGCGACCGGATCACGTTCCGCAGCTGCTGGGTGAGGATGACGGCGAACCGGGCTACACGATGCTGGGGCGATTGTTCGCCTGGGGCTACATGCGAGGGCTGATGCAGGCGGTTGTTGGTGGTCAGTGATCAGTTGTCAGTGGGAAGTATGGCGAGCCGCGGACGGCAGTCCGCGGGTGGCTCTTTCCGCAGCTCGGGCTTTCCAGCCCGAGCGCAGTGCCGGGGATTCCATGGGCCGCGCTGCATGTTCACAGGTCCCATAGGTCCCATGGGTCATATAAGACCCATCAGGCGATCTGCTTCAGGGGGGCTCAGCCGGTTTTGCGAATGACGCTGCCGGCGGGCAGGTGCTGCAGCGGGCCGATGGTGCACTGATCGTCGATGACCGTGTCGCGTTCGATGACAGTGAACGGGCGAATGACGGTGTCGCGACCAATCCGGACTCCGAAATCAATCGCTGTCTGTGCCGGGTCCTCGATCGTGACACCCTGCAGCATCAGGTCCTGCAGAATGGATTTCTGGATGCTGGCGCGGGCATCCGCCAGCTGGACTCGCGTGTTGACTCCCAGAGCCTCTTCGAGGGTCAGGCTGCAGCAGGCGTCCACGGTTTGTCCGCCATCCATCAGGATCCGCGGGCAGTCCGTCAGATAGTATTCAGACTGGCTGTTGTTGGGGCGCAACTGCTGCAGTGACTGCAGCAGCAGTGGGGTACTGAAGGCGTAACAGCCGGTGTTGATTTCGGTGATCCTGCGCTGTTCCGGCGTGGCGTCCTTCTGTTCGACAATCCGTTCAAAACGCCCGTCGGAGCTGCGGACGATGCGTCCCAGGCCCTCGTTGTTCTGAGTTTCCGCAGTGCCGATCACACAGGCGGCCTGAGTTGTTTCGCGGGTGTCCAGCAGCGATTTCAGCGAACTGCCCTGCAGCAGCGGAGTGTCGCCGGCCAGAATCAGCGTGGCACCGCTGTGACTGGCCAGTGCGTCAGCCGCCATCATCACTGCATGTCCCGTCCCCTTCTGCTCGGTCTGCTCAGCAAACTCCACATCCGGATGGTGCTGCAGTGCCGCCTTCACCAGATCTGCACGATGGCCGACAATCACCACGAGGCGATCCGCACCGGCAGCCCGAGCCGCATC
Source organism: Planctomyces sp. (assembly GCA_005791255.1). Lineage (GTDB taxonomy): Bacteria > Planctomycetota > Planctomycetia > Planctomycetales > Planctomycetaceae > SXXK01. The sequence goes on along the minus strand of SXXK01000095.1, from coordinate 2,379 downwards.
CAGCACGTATTCAATCATCGGCCGACCACAGATCGGATGCAGCACTTTCGGAATGTCGGATTTCATCCGAGTGCTTTTGCCGGCGGCAAGGATCACAGCAAGAACTTGCGACATGACAGCGGGTTCCACTCTGAATATCAGACGGTTCAGTAACGCAGACCGATCTGTCCAATAAAGCCGTCACCAATTTTCAGGTCCTGCTGTCCGGTGGCAAAGACCAAATTGCGGTCCATGACATAACCACCTTCCAAAAACCAACTGTACAGACCGGTGTCCATGCGGAAGCCGCCCACCAGACGGTAGTCAGAAATCTCAATCTGGTTTTCCTGTGCCACGCCGGCCACCGTGCGTTCAATCCCATAGGCTTCCACGTGGTATTCAGCGCGGAAGTAAATCCATTTCGACCAGTAGGCTTCATTGCCCAGAAACAGGCTGACCTGAGCTTCCGGGTAGGTCAGCTGCCATTCCCAGTAATCATCCCGATAGATCAGTCCGCCATATGGCAGCACCCGATCTTCTACTCGATCCCAGTACAGAGCTCCCAGGCCCAGCATCCAGTACTGATCCATGCGGAACAGCAACATACCGCGACCATCGAGCTGGAAGCCGTCACCCCAGACGTTGCCGGCGAAGTCGGTGTTGATCGAGGGGTTGATACCGAGGCTCAGGCCGACAGGAGCCGACGCCGGGGTTTCCCACTCCAGATCGATACCGACGCGGAACAGACTGGAAGGCAGGTCGAGCGATCCGCCACCGGTCAGGTTGCGGTAATTGAACTGATTGGTCCAGCGGAAGATCCAGCTGGTCGGAAGTTGCGCGGTATGTGACATCTTGTAGTTCAGGCCGAAGATTCCCAGCTCGCTGACGGTCGGAGTGGACAGTTCGGCGGAGGGCAGCCAGGAGAGATCGATGGAGTTTTGCCAGCCGAAGCGGTAGGGGGCCGGAGCATTGGCGCCGTAGCTGTACGTGCCTGGCGGAACATTGGGCTGTGCGGGAGACTGCATGGGAGCAGTGTTCAGGAAGGGGTCACCATTCAGTGGCGGAGAAAAGGCATTCCAGGTCTGACCTTCCTGAAACATTGGAGTCACAGCAGGAGCTCCGCAGCAGGCTTCGCCGGTGCTTTCAGTGAACGGCATCACGACGCCGGTATCGGCGGGTGCGATGGGGGCTGAGACAGCCGGATCGGCCTGCGGGGCCGGAGTGTTGGTCGGGTTGGCGACGGGATTGCCCGGATCAGCCGGAATCGGAACTCCGCCATCCTGGAATACCGTCATGGAAGTGAGCCGCGGCTGATACATGGGCTGCGGTTGCCGGTACACAGGCTGTTGTCCGTACACAGGCTGTGTCTGGAACATCTGCGGATACATGTACTGTGCTGAGCAGCAGCGTGGCAGGATGCCGAAAGCGGCAGCCACCAGAAGCACGGCGAGAAAATGTTTCACGACAGCACCTGCTGAGAGGGGAGAGAACCAGGTGGGGGAGGAGAACCAGGAGACGAGAAGCAGGCCATTGAGGACGCCGCTGAGACGGCATGGCCTGAAACTTGAGAGGTATTTTCGAATTTCGTGGATTCGACGATTTCGGTCAACAGCACTTCCCTGGTATCCAGGCAGAAGTGACCGGTGCGGGGCTGGATTCGGCGATGTTGTGCGGGGTGCATCGGCGGTTCCTGCCGGAGTACCGCTGTCGGGCAGGCTGCCTGTGAGCTGCCCAGATTGACCAGATTGGGCAGACTCGCTGTTTTGGCGGAGCGTATGTTGAGTGCAGCGGCGGGGTACGAGGCAGCGTGTGGTTTTCTCTGTCGCTCGGGCTTTCCAGCCCGAGCCCGGTACTGTGGTTTTTTGACCGTCTGTATGTGGGAATTTCGGGTTGTTTGGCCCCCGCACCCCTTTCAGGGGCGAGGGGTGCCAGTTGTGATTTACACCGCAAAAACACAAAATGCTCCCCTCGCCCCTGCCCGGGGGCGAGGGGTCGGGGGTGAGGGGGTAAGCTCCCCTAAAACGTGCGGCGGCCGCCCGCTGACAAGCCCACCCGCTGCTGCTGTGCAAATCCACCGCCACCTCTGTGGCCTCTGTGCTCTCTGTGGTTCAAAAACGCGCCTCACGCTCGGCTTTTGCGGGGCAGATCTCGGGCTGGAAAGCCCGAGCTACGGGGAGGGCTGCAGCAGGGTGTTGTACCCCTCACCCCCGTCCCCTCTCCCCTTTCACGGGCGAGGGGTGCCGGTGCGATTTACACTGCAACAAAAACACAAAATGCTCCCCTCGCCCCCGCAGGGGGCGAGGGTTCGGGGGTGAGGGGGCAAGCTCCCCTAAAACGTGCGGCGGCCGCCCGCTGACAAGCCCACCCGCGGCTGCTGTGCAAATCCACCGCCACCTCTGT
>SXXK01000094.1 GCA_005791255.1 Planctomyces sp. | reverse complement strand
TGCGGTATTTTCGGTCTGCTTGGGGGGTGACCCGTTTATGTTCTTAGGGGTGTCTGCTGGAGCGTCAGTCCGGTCTTAGGGCCCTTGACCAGGCTGAAGTGCCAGTTCAAGGCGATGACTTGCAGCGGTTAACAGGTCAGCGACAAAGAGTTGATCTGCGACCAGCGTCCGCTCCTGTGCAATAAGTTCTCGCCACATAGTCCAGAAGATCTTTGCAAGTTCTTGGAGGCTGTTTTTGTTGAGCGAAATACAGATGTTTTGATGGACGTTCTCCTCAATCGGGAATGTGAAGCCATTTTCGTTTAAAAATGCTTCTAGCGATTGCCGTAATTCGTGCAGTTTGTTTGCCAGAGTGTTCACTTTCGCCTCGAAATTTCGCAAGTTCGCGTTATCATATGCAATCTCCTGCAATTCGCGTCTGAATAGTTTGAGTTCGCTCAGTGCGTCGGCTACTGATTTGGCGGTCTGCTCCGGGTCGTTTCTAGCAAATTCCTGCAAATAGCCGGTTTGAATCGCATCTGCGAAGCGGCGAATTCGCCGGTGGATCCGGAAGGACATTCGTGATCGCTCCAGAAGCCCAAGTTCTTCAGTAATAACGTCGCTGACGCCTGTTGCGAACGGCGCAAGTTCTGCGCTGCCAAGTGCCATGACCCGTTCAACGGCCGCCGCATTCTTTAGGTGCGGCCAGTCGGCGTTTTTCTCAAACGGTAACGAGTTGAGTGTTTTAGTTAGGGCGATGCCGACGGTTGTGGCATCGGAAGGTCGGGAATGTGGCTGCTTTGAGATTAAGGTCATTATAAGCTCGCTCAGGTGCTGATTAAAACGGCTATTCAGTGCAAGTGGAGAAGGTGGTAAATAACTATCGTCGAATATTTGCTGATAAGTAGTAAACGCATGTTGTCCTGTGGCGGCGAAGTACAGCAAGCAGCCAAGGCTGAATAGGTCTATCGCTGGCGAGTGTCGGAAGTCACCCGGGTTCTTCATTCTTTCCGGTGCAATATATCCCAAAGTTCCACGTAATTCAGATGTTTTGTCAGGAAGGTTGGCCGTGTTGATTGTCAATCCAAAGTCGACGACACGGACTGCCTCACCGTCGAGAGCGTCCAGCAGGACGTTTTCGGGTTTTATGTCACGATGAGTAAAATTTGGGTGGATAAAACTGAGGGCTTCACAAATTTCAATGCCTATACGACAGACCTCTCGCTGTGGTAGGCATCGCCATGTTTTGATCTTGTTAGCTAGAGAACGTCCCGAGATGTATTCGAGCACCAAAAAGGGTGCTTGTTGACCAGACGGCGTTGTGAAGGTGGCGTAACTATCGAACAATACGATGTTGGCATGCCGGCCGAGTGCACTCGCTGCCTGTTGTTCCCGCTGGAATAGTTTCTTATAGCTTTCCTCTGCAAGGTTGTCGGGAAGTGGCAGTTTTAGAGCGACTCGGCGTCCCGATACGGAATCAACCGCGAGGAACGCTGCTGCCATGCCACCCCTACCCAAGAGATCAAACAGGAGAAAACGTTCGATTTGGAAGTTGGCTCCAGTTATCTTAGGGGCCGATGGCAGTTGAGTCGCATAAGCGGCAATTAGTGCAGTGTTACGGTTGGGGATCATGTTTGTGTCGCTTTTTTGCGGTTGGTTGTGACGGCCTCCGGTGGACAGTGTATCTTGCGCACGGGAATGCCGGAAGTCAGTGTTCACCCGCGGGGGATAGATTGCCAAATTGAACGGGACGGTTCGTCTGTCGTGCGGAGGGCCAGCGTAGCATGTTGATTACGCAGTGTGGCGTGTGCGTCCCCTGCACTTCAACGGAGCTCCACCCAGGCGATCAATCGCGCAGCGTGGCTTTTTTCGACTCCGGCGATGCCGCGGTGCTGCAACTCGCGCTGCAGCGCCGGTTCGATGACCGTTTGCAGCAGGGCTGAGCGTTCGGCTGCGGGGACTGCCGGGGCGTCGGACGGAGGCTGAAAACAGTCACGAAGGCGTTTTTCGACAGAAGGCACTCGTTTGCCCGCATGGTCCACGGCGATCGGTACCAGTGTGGCCGTCGCATCAGCACCACGCTGATAGCCCTGAATCAGCCACACGGTGAGCACAACGGGCTGGTTCAGACCGACAGTGGCTGTGGCGCCCAGTTCCGCCGGGCTGATGGAACGCCAGTGGTGCAGCAGCCGCAGCACCAGAGGATGATCCAAGCCCAGCAGTTCCAGTGTGTCATCGGACCTTGCCAGGTCACGGTTGATGGTACACCTGAGTTCGGTCCTGTCGAACGTCACCCGCAGGCGATCCTGATCGAGCAGGTCAACCTGCCCACCGTCCAGTTCGACGGCCGTTTTGACGAAGTCCACAATTCGCCGTTTCCCGGCATCGATGTCGGCAAGCGGCTGGTAATCGTCCAGGCTGAATCGATCCAGGTCCTGAAACAGCTCGTAGACAACCTTTCTGGCTTCGTTTGCGTTGGACATGGCAGCTTCCAGTTCCTGCCGCGTGCGACGAAGTTCGGGATCAGAAATCGCGTTGCGGTAAAGCTGGTCGTAACTCAGACGATCCGACAGCTGGCCCAGAATCTGGGCACGCAGATCCTCGGTGACGTTCCCCTGCTCATCCACCTTTCCAAGTGTTTTAGCGATTTCTTCCAGCTTGTCGGTGAGCAGCAGAAAAATTGAGCCTTCAATGGTGTCTGACAGGACCAAATTGTAAACCTGTGCGGTGTCCCGCTGGCCATAGCGATGAATCCGCCCAATTCGCTGCTCGAGGTCCATGGGGTTCCATGGCAGGTCGAAATTGAACAGAATGCGGGCAAACTGCAGGTTGATGCCTTCACGCCCCGCGGCGGTGCAGATCAGCACTCGCGGCCCATCTGCTTTGCGAAAGCGTTTTTCCGCCGCCAGTTTCATGCCGTGGTCGCCACCACGCAGAACCACGACTCCCTGTCCCGGGTATGAAATGTCGATTTCCCTGGCCAGCAGGTCCACAGTGGCAAGGTAGGTTGCAAAGATGACCACTTTCTCGGCCGGGTTTTGATTCCAGACTGAACCGAGTGCACGCATGAGCTTTTCGACTTTGGTTTCCTGAATTGCCGGGAAAGCAGCGAGTACATCAGCGATGCGTGAGCGTTCTTCCGGCAGCGAAACAGCCACCGCGCTGGTCGCCATCTCCTCGCCGGCTATTGTCGACTGTTCCGAAGAGTGCGAAGACGCTGCCACGGCGAGGCTGTCCTCGTCCAGCTTGCGTACCAGGCGGTACTTCAGTTCTGCCAGAATGCGATCAATTTCACCGTTTCCCAGCGGCGTGTCCGGGATGTTGCTTTCCACACGAATGATGTTTTTGGCCTGCTTTATCAATTCCAGATGACCGTCGACGTCCAGAGCCTGATCTCTTAGCACAGCCTCATGAATGGTCAACATCAGCTGCCGGCGTCTGAGCGTACTGCGCACCGCAGCAAAGCTGGAGGCGGCGATCTTCTGGAAGATCGTCATCACAAACCCGAGTGCATGGCCTTCACTGCCCTTTTTTCTGGCCAGATCGAAACCATCCTGCAGGTATTCACGCAACTTTGCGTAGAACCCGGTTTCTCCTTCTGACATTGTAAAAGATTCGGTGTGGACCCAGCGGCGGGCAAACAGCGGACTGCCGTCCGGAGTGCAGGCGTCGGCCTTGGTACGGCGGAAGACCACGCTGTTCAGCCGATGACGCTCTTCCAGCATTTCATCCGGACTGCGAAACAATGTCGGATTGAGCAGCTGGATCAGCATCCAGAATCTGTAATGGTCTCCCTGATGCGGTGTGGCGGACAGCAGCAGAAAGTCGCGAGCGTGATCCCGCAGTGATTCCGCCAGTTTGTAATTGGCGGTCTTGCGATCTCCGTAAGCCGATAAATGGTGGGCTTCGTCAAACACCACCAGATCCCATTTGGGGGCTTCGAGGAGCCGGCGAATGCGGGCGGGGCGTTTGAGCGTATCGACGCTGGCGATCAGACGATCATGTTTGGCGAATGCGTTCGATTTGCGGTCGGTCACGTCACCTTCCGACCCGAAAACTTCAAAGTTCAGATGGAAGATTTCATTGAGTTCCCGGTGCCAGTTATTCACCAGCCCCGCGGGAACAACCATAAGTGCGCGGGTGAGCTCCCCGCGGCTGGCCAGTTCCCGCAGCAGCAGCGCGGTTTCAATGGTCTTTCCCAGACCCACTTCGTCGGCGACCAGAAACCGTCTGGGGCAGGCGGTGGCCACGCGATGGGTGAGCACCACCTGGTGGGGCAGCAGGTCGATGCGGGCTGCCGTCAGCGCTGCGGAGTTTTCCATGAGGGGCAGCGCGTGAGCTTCGAGGTGCAGCCACGCTTTTTGGAGTCGTTTGTTACCGGACGCAACAATTGCCAGAATCTGCTCGGTGCGGCTCAGGGCCAACTGCAAGGCGTCCGCGTGCAGTTCCCGCTCACCGCTGGCGAAAAATGCCCGCAGGTATCCACCGGGAAGTACGGTGACGACTACGCCTTCGCCGAAATCCGCATGCAGCACACGCTGACCGGGTTGCATCAGCTGATCCTCTGGTGGTGCAGTCCAATCCAGTGTTTTCCGTCATAATCGGTTGTGCCCTGTTCGGAATCGAGCAGTCGTGAGACTTCGTTTTCCGCCCCGGAAAACAGGAGTCGTCCAAGGGTCAGGCCGGCAGTGCCCGACTGGCGGTGTTTCCAGACGTATTGTTCGCTGGCACCGTGCATGGTGAGTTTGTGGCGGCCGGAGGGCAGCCACATGATCAGTCCGGCCTGACCTTCGTAATGATCCTGAAACGAGAGCACAGCGTCTTTGAGGTCGGTTTCGATCCAGCGTTCGGCGTCGTGGGATTCCAGAATGTCGAGGCAGCCTTCGAGTCCGGCAACGACGAGGGCATCGCCATTGGCCGCCGGCAGATTTTCCGGCCAGTTCCTTGCGAGCGCAAAGAACCTGTGGAGCGAGCAGACGGCAGCCGGCTCTGTGAGTTCGACGAGTGTTTTGACTTCCCACAGCAGTGAGAAACCGCGGCGGTGCCAGCCGTGATTACAGCGTACGCGGACCATCAGTCTTGCTCCCCGAGTCGGTCAAAGAGGGACAGTTGTGCGGCTTTTGGCTGATTACGCGACTCCCAGGTTCGGTACAGCTGCACTG
>SXXK01000093.1 GCA_005791255.1 Planctomyces sp. | reverse complement strand
GTTATGGCCGTCATTGTCGGATTTATGGTCATTGCCCTGCTGATGCCCGTTTTTGAGGGCAGTGGCCTGGCCTGATTCTCCCAAGCTCTGTATGTCAACACGGAATCTTTCAATGCTCAGTCAACACTCGCGAATGCCAAAGCACAGACTCACAGTCTCCGCTCGCCTCGGTTTCACCCTGATGGAGGTCCTGCTGGTCCTCGGTATCCTCGGAATCATCATGGCGATGGTCGTTCCACGAATCCTTGGGCGCCAAAAAGGCGCCTACGAGGATGTGGCTCGCGCAAGTCTCAGCGGGCTGGCCGACGCACTGAAATTGTACGCGCTGGATCATGCCGGTGACTTTCCCACAACCGCCCAGGGACTGCAGGTACTGATGCGCAAACCATCCGGAAAAGATCCCGCATGGAAAGGTCCGTACCTCGAGAAAGAGCCTCTGGACCCCTGGGGAACAGCTATCGCTTATCGCTTTCCGGGAACTCGCAACACCGATTCCTTTGATGTCAGTTCCGCCGGCCCTGATCGAATTCATGGAAATCAGGATGACATAGGAAACTGGCATAAATGAGACCGCCCCGAGATCATTGCTCAGCCCCGCCACGGTCCGGCTTCAGCCTGATGGAGCTGCTGCTGGTACTTGCACTGCTGACCGTTCTGGCTGCTCTCACCGTGCCGGCGATGCGTGGCTGGCAACAGAGGCTGACGCTTGAGAGGGCAGCCACTGCCCTGCAGCACCAGATCTCCGAAACCCGGCTTCGCAGCATTCAGTCGGGAGAACGCTGGATGCTTGTTCTGTCACTTTCAGAAAAAACCAGTCTGCAGATTCGCCCCGATCGTCCATTAAATCAGCCGGATCTGCTGCGACTTCCTCAGGACATTCGACTGAAACCCGAACCTGAAAAAGGTCAGCCACCAGTCGATGCTCAGGTGCTCCGAATTATTTTCCGACCAGACGGCACATGCTCAGCCACGGCTTTGCGAATCAGCGATACCCGTGGCAATTCCCTGTCCCTTTCACTTGACCGCCTGACGGGCTCGGTTCGCATCAGTACCCCCGAACTCAGCAAAGCCTGACTGTCACAGTCCACAGTCAGGCAGGAATCTCTCTATGAATCTCCCTGCCCTCCTGAAACAACTCAGTGCCGATCGTCGGACCGGGACGACTGCAACCTTTACTGTCGCAGACTGGACGACCTCCGGTATCATCTTCTCGTCCATCCAGCGGAGTGCTGACAAAAACCTGCTGCTGCAGTCTCACTTTGAACCATGGCCGGCAGATTTTGACCCATTTGCCTCGGCCCAGGACACTGCGACTTTTCTCCGCAGCCTGCAGCAGCAGCACTCGTGGATTGGCCGCCCGGCAGCCATCTCGGTGCCGCGACAACTGACTGCCATGAGACTTCTGCAGGTTCCGATTGCGGCTGCGGGTGATCTGGCCGGCGCCATTTCACTGCAACTCGAAACTCGACAGCAGTCGGCCGAGCCACAGCAGTGGGATTTTCTGCAGCATCCCGACATCGCAGCCGACACTCTGTACGTCACTGTGCTGCAAATGCCCGCCCGCATTGCCCATGTGATCGCTGAAATCGCAACACTCGCTGGCTGGAAAAAACCTGTACTGACTGCCGCTGATCTGTTTGTCGGGGGAGCCTCCATGACTCCCGGTGAATTCCGTATCTCTCTGCAAATGAACCGCTCGAAACTTGAAGTGGTTGTCTTTCGTGGCGGACTGCCGGCAGCATCGATGGCCACTGGCACCCAATTCGCCCGCGACAACGACAGCATGGGCTCGATCGCTCTGTCACTGATGCAGCGTGTCGTGGAAACTCTCCCGGAATCATGGCGCAGCGGCAGCGGCGAAATACCCCTCGCTGTCTCCGGCTCTCACGCCGCTCCACTGGCCAGACTGCTGCAGTCTCATGGTGTCACAGTACTGCCAGGCCCGTTCGATGAACGCAGCCCACGCGCTTTTGCACTGGCAGATTCCCTGTACTTTCCGCAACGGTACTGCAATCTGCAGCAGTCCCGATCCGCCCCGCCCGCATTCGCCATTCGCCACAGACTCGGCATTCGACTTGCAGCCACCGCAGCCTGCCTGCTGATCATTGCAGTCTGGTTGCTCTGGAACCGCAGCACTGATCTGCACCGACAGCTCGCCCAACAACAGGAACGCCTGCGAGCACAGCAGGAACTGATCAGTCGTGGCCAGCCAGTACTGCAGCAGTTCGAAAGACTCTCTGAGTGGAAGCAGCAGTCGCTCCATGCCGCCGACGAAATCCGAAATGTCGCACTCATGGTTCCGGATCGCGATCAAATGCTCCTCACACGCCTGCAGCTTGAGAACATTTCTGATGCTTCCGAGCGGGTCCTGAGAGTGGAAGGGCTGGCCCGCAGCCCGCAGGTCGTCCAGCAGTTAAACACCTCAATCCTCGCGGATGCCGGCCACTACGCCCTGCACCCCAGCGGTATCGGACCCGCTCCCGCAGGCAGCCTCCTGCCCGTCCAGTTCACTATCGAATCTCAAATCCTGCAGCAGTCGGAAGATTCGGCTACTGAAGAAAACACCGCTGACCTCACTGCGGAACAGGAGCCATAACATGCTGAATTCCACCCGCGAAAAATACCTCGCAATCATTGCCGCCGTCTGCCTGCTGGCCGCCGTTGGCTGGGAATCCTGCAGCGCTCTGGTGTTCCAGCCGCTGGCCGGACTCGAACAGGAATTGCAGGTCGCCGAAACAGCTGTCGAAAACGGCAGTTTTGAAGAACTGCGACTGATGCATGCGGTGCGGCAACTGAAACAGCTGCGCTCAACCAGTCTGCCGGCGGATCCCGGGCAGGCAATCGCTGTCTACCAGGCATGGCTGATACAGCAGCTTGAAGCTGCCGGACTGCAAACTCCATCAGTCAGCCCCGTCCAGGCCATTCCTGACGAAGCCCTCGGACATCGCCTGCCGTTCTCTGTCGAGTGCACAGGCTCCGCCGCAGCCATCGCTGACTTCATCGATCGCTTCTCCGGTGCTCAACTGCTGCACCGTATGACCAGTCTGCAGATCACCAGCATCAGCATGGGGGTTGACGACTCGCTGCAACTGGCAGTCAGCATCGAAGCCATCGCACTGCCCGATGCACCAGCCATGGACAGCATCCCGACAAACACGGGCACAACCGATCCGGACTCCACACTGCTGGCGGCACTCACCGAAAACAATATCTTCACCGGTCAGATGGCCGAGATCATTCCGGATCCGCCCATCACGAACGAACCACTGACTCCTCTCGAACCAATCGCCAGTGTCGACACCCCGAATGCTGAAACCCCGGCTCCCGCGGAATCCTTACCCGAGTCACAGCCACTCGGGATGACAGCCGCTGAAGCCTGCCGCTTTACAGGATCCATCCTCAGCGGCAAAAGCCGACGGGCATGGTTCGTCGACCTGCGGAGCGGAGATATCTATTGGGCCGGACGCAACCAGTTGCTGGCAATCCCCGACCTGCCGCTGCCAATCCTGGCTGTCGGCGATGATATGGTCATCGTGGAATATTGTGCAGATCCCCGCATCATTCAGTTGGGTGACTCCATCGTCAGACCGGCAGTACTGCCCGCAGACCTTGCAGCACTGGCTCAGCCAGCCACGCCCATGCCACGCCGCAATCCGGAAACTCCCGAAAAAAACGGACTGCAGCCTGAGACAGCCAACAACGAACCAGAAGCCGCCCCCGATAGATTCCTTCAACCCGAGTCCGCCCCGTCGAGGGACAGTTCCACGCAACTGTCACCCACCAGCACCCCGACACCTCGGACAGCCCCCTCGGCTCTGCCGCGTCCCTCCACTTCAGTGCTCAGGTGAAAGTCCGCAGGAAATCCCGCCGCCGCTGCTCAACCCGCTTTCAAACGCCGGCTGTCGCGGGCAGAATGTGAATCAGACCTGCCAAGGTCACCCTGCGCAGGAAGTCGCTGCCTGTCGCTGCCTGTCGCGGAGTGTCAGCCATGTCCAGTCAGTCGAATTCCGCTCCGGTGTTGCCCGCGGCACCGCTCCCCCAAACAAACAGTTTTCGCATTACGGGGATGACATGCGCCGGTTGTGCAGCTGGACTGCAGCGAGCACTCGAAGCTGACCCGCAGATTCGAAGTGCCAGTGTCAGTATTGTCTCCGGAGTCGCACGCGTCAGCACAACGCTGTCAGCTGACGAAGTGATTGCCAGAATTCGGCAACGTGGCTTCGATGGCTCGCAGGAACTCAGCGAAACTGCGGCCTCAGGCACCGCACTGCGGCAGCGGTCTGCAGAAACACTTTGGAAACGCCGAGCCTTTATCGGACTGTCACTCTGGCTGCCTCTGGAACTGCTGCACTGGTCTGCTGCCGGGCTGCACTGGCACCCACAGTGGATGCCGTTGCTGATGGCAGCAGGTTCGGGACTTGTCCTGCTCACCACCGGACCAGGCTTCCTGAAGTCAGCATGGCAGGCACTCCTCAATCGCACCGCCAACATGGACACCCTGATTGCACTTGGTGCCGGTACAGCATGGCTCTCTTCGGCCCTGATCCTGGCACTGAATCTGAACCAGCCCACATGGTTTGGCGAAGCCGCAGGGCTGCTGGCCATTGTCAGCCTTGGACATTGGCTGGAAGCCACAGTCAGCAGTCGAGCCGGCTCGGCTGTCCGCGATCTGCTCAGCATGCAGCCCGAAACAGTCAGAGTTGTTTCAGTTGACGGAACAGAATCCACTGCTCCGCTGGCGGAAGTACAGCCCGGCCATCACATCCGCATCCGCCCGGGAGATCGTGTACCGATCGATGGCACGGTTCTCGAAGGCCTTTCGGATCTCGATGAGTCCATCATCACGGGGGAATCATTACCCGTACTGCGCGGCCCCGGCGACCATGTCGTTGCCGGCTCCGTCAATACCACGGGTCAGTTGCTGGTTGCTGCTGTTGTCGCCGGGAACGACACCACCGTCGCCCGCATAGCTCGACTGGTCGAGCAGGCACAGACCAGTCGTGCTCCGGTGCAGCGAATGGCTGACCTGATCGCTGCCGTGTTCGTACCGACAGTGCTGGTGATTGCCCTGCTGACACTGGTCGGCTGGATTCTGACCGGTGACTTTGCCGGCGGACTCGCTGCGGCAGTTTCCGTACTCATCATTTCCTGCCCCTGCGCACTCGGACTCGCCACACCGATGGCTGTTATGGCCGGTACCGGAGCAGCCAGCCGACGCGGAATTCTGATCCGCTCGGCAGAGGCACTGGAACGAGCCGGCAGATCCAGCGAGATTATCTTCGACAAGACCGGCACCCTGACCGGCGGACATCCGGAACTGATCCGACTGCAGGTCCTGCCGGGCTTTGATTCACCTGATGTGCTTCGCATGGCTGCCGCTGTGGAAATTTTCAGCGAACATCCCGCTGCGCACGCTGTTGTGCAGGCCGCTCGCACACAGCGACTGACATGGGGCCAGGCAACGCAGTTTCAGGCGTTTCCGGGAATCGGAGTCGAGGCACTGGTCGATGGAAAACGTGTTCGTATCGAGCGCGATGCACAAGCATCCTCGCGGATACTCATCGACAATGTTCCGGCGGCACTTATGGAACTGCAGGACACTCTGCGGCCCGATGCCGCGGCTGCCGTGGCAGCGCTGCAGAAAATGGGAGTCCATGTCCGAATGCTTTCGGGTGACAGGCCTCGTGCCGCAGCAGCAATTGCCGACGCAGCAGGAATTGCTGCTGCGGATGTCACCGCTGATGCTTCACCGCAGCAGAAACTGGAAATCCTGCGAAACAGCCCTGCGAATACAATAATGGTGGGTGACGGTCTGAATGATGCTGCGGCCCTGACTGCCGCTCCTGTCGGAATCGCCATCGGGTGCGGCACCGGAGCAGCACTGGAAGCAGCCTCTGTCATTGTGCCCGGAAATCGACTGCTGGCCATCCCCGATTTCCTGCAGATTGCTCGCGATACCCTCCGAGTGATTCGCCAGAATCTGTTCCTCGCTTTCTTCTACAATGGCCTCGCAATTCCGCTGGCCGCATTGGGGATGCTGGGACAGCACGGGCCACTGATTGCTGCATTTGCCATGGCACTCAGCGATCTGGCAGTTGTCGGCAATGCCCTCCGCCTGAAACGCCGACTGGACAGACGACCTATACGCTGAATGCCTCCCGCAACATCTGCAGACTGCGCGGAATCGCCGTCCGCGGATCATCCTTTCCTTCAAACTCCAGCGACACATATCCACCAAATCTGTGCTTCCTGAGCAGTTCCGCGATCCGACGATAATCCAGATCGAGGGAATACCAAAGCCCGCCACCATAATACGTCTTGGCCTGCACCAGCACGGCGTTATCCGCCATCTGCTCCAGTCGCTCGTATGGGTCTTCCAGAAAGTTGCCCGTGTCCAGGGTCGTCCCGAGCCATGGCGAATTGATGGCTCTGACTATTCTCATGACACCCTCCGGGGTGCGTCCCAGGCCCCAGTGATTTTCCAGACCCAGTGTGACGCCGCAGCGCTCAGCCACCGGAAGGCACTGCGTCAGCCCCTCAATCACCCATGCGAAACCCTGTTCCTCCGTGTATCCCGGCAGCACAGGCTCAATCCCACGATTCTTCATCAGTTCGTCAAAACTGCCGCTGGTCCCCCAGCGACCGGTATTGACTCGCATGGTGGGAATACCCAGTGCGTATGAAAGTTCGATGCAGCGAATGGTGTGTTCCGTATTCTGTCGACGGACATCAGCATCGGGAGAAACCCATCCCTGATGCGTCGAAAATCCACACAGATCCAGCCCATTGACAAAAGCCCGCTGCTTGATCTTCTGCAGTGTGGAGTTGCTTTCGTCGGTCATCTGGCGATGCAGTATCTCAACACCGTCAAAGCCCCACTCAGCCGCCAGATCCAGACACAGGAAGATATCCCGCAGTTCGTCACGGTTGAACTGCCAGAAGGAATAGGTCGACACGGCAAATCGCGTGCGGACAGCCGGAGCCGACACAGCTGAGACGCCAGTCGACAAGCCGGTGGCCAGCCCGGGGACACACCCGTATGCCAGTGTTTTTGACAGGAGTGAACGGCGCGTTATGGGCGTGGCAGGAACAGCACCT
>SXXK01000092.1 GCA_005791255.1 Planctomyces sp. | reverse complement strand
CTGCGTTTTCCTTCGCGTCTTCGCGTCTTCGCGTGAGAAAAACCGGCATTAGTGTCCCCGATCGCCAGTTTCGAATAAACGTAGCTCGGGCTTTCCAGCCCGAGATCTGCCCTGGAGAGACTTCGCGAGGAATGTTTTTTGAACCACAGAGGCCACAGAGGTCACAGAGTCAGTGCTGGTGGTTTGGGATCGTTGGGACTCACGCGAAGCCGCGAAGCCGCGAAGTGGAAATCACACGAGGTGTGTGTTCGTCAGGCGAGCTGCGGACGGGAGCCCGCGGGTGCGGTGCCACGGGTGTTTTCTTCGCCACGGATGAACACGGATTTTCACGGATAATCGCAAGGAGACGTTTTTTGAACCACGAATGGACACGAATATAAGGCGTGCTCGTGCTCGTGCTCGCCGACCCGCCCACGGCAGCAGCCTGCGTTTTCCTTCGCGTCTTCGCGTCTTCGCGTGAGGCTCTGAGCTATTGAACGCAGCGTGGAATTGCCCCCCCCCTCGCCTCTCCACCTTCTCGCAGCTCCCCTCCATGGCAGGGATGCCATGGCCTCACAGTGAGACTCGGATGTCGCCGCCCAGTCCGGACCACACCACGGCGCCGTTGAATAGCTGCCCGCCTTCCAGTGGTAATCCCCGAGCCGTTTGCAGCAGGACCAGCACCACTGCCACCAGCAACGCAATCGACAGGACCCCGCTGCCGAAGGAAACGAACCGCGACAGCAGCCGGCCACCGGCCCACAGCCGCGATGAGATGGCTGCCAGGACCAGCCCCAGCCAAAATATCAGCACTCCCGCCGCCAGCAGCCAGCTGCGGTGCTGACCCGCCGCCAGAGACAATTGACCCAGTACCTCAGCTCGCGGCAGCTCAATCTCCGTCCAGATCACCTGCAACTCATTCGCTCCGTCAATCGGCTGCTCCAGCGTCTCCTGTTGCTCAAACCGGTTGTGCACCAGAGTCCTGAGACTGCCCGCTGAGACGCCCACACTGGCCAGCAATGCCGACTGTCGCAGCTGCACCGGTATCCAATCCGAACCAGTTTGCAGCTCCTGC
Organism: Planctomyces sp.; assembly: GCA_005791255.1. Taxonomy (GTDB): domain Bacteria; phylum Planctomycetota; class Planctomycetia; order Planctomycetales; family Planctomycetaceae; genus SXXK01. The sequence goes on along the minus strand of SXXK01000092.1, from coordinate 5,257 downwards.
TGCAACAATTCCTCCACAGACTCCCGCACCTTGTCCTCCGTGTCCTCGCCCGGCAGGACTTCCGCGCGAGCCACCCGGTGACCCGCCGATGGCTGACGGACCCACGCCGGAATCTCCGGCTGCTCAGCCGGCAGTGACTTCCCCGGCAACTCATTCGCCTGCTGACCATTCGCCGGTCCCGCTTTCAACAGCTGCACCAGCGAATCGGCCAGCGAACGCAACCCACTGCTGGCCAGCAGCGGCTTCATCGGTGGTACCGTCGCTCCCACCGATCCCGGCAGCGGTATCAGGGCATACGAATTGCGAATCCCCGCCGGCATCTGCTGACTAAGCGATCGCAGCGTGTCAATCGCCTCAGACCCAAACAGATCGGCCAGCATCTGCTCAGAAAACTGATAAACCACGACGTCGCCGTCCGCTGATTCACCCGCTGTGCCAGCCGCCACTTCCTGATTGCCTGTCGCCTCAGACGGACTGTCGCCGGCTGCCGCCGGTCGGTTCAGCTGCGACTGGAAAAACTGACCCAGCTGACTGGCAACCTCCAGCAGCTGCGCTCGGTCTGCCGCCGCCGGTCTGGCTGCCTGCTGACCGTTGTCAGCCGCCGATAGTGCAGATTCCGGCTGCAGCGGAATTTTCCCCGGCTGCGGCGATGCCTGCACTTCGCCCGCATCCCCTGCCAGCCGGACTTCAGGCTGCGACCTGTCGGCAACCACCGGAGTCGGCGGCGGATATTCCACTCGCCGCTGACTCAGCGTAAACAGCATCAGCGCCACACCCGCCGCCACACCCAGCACACCCAAAGCCGCCGCTGCCGAAAACGACAGACGACCTGCTCCGCCCGCCGCCGATGTCAGCTGCGGCTGCAGCACTGGCTGCACCGGTCGTACCGGCGGCGGCTGCGGCACAAAGACGGCCGGCGTCGGCCCCTGCTGCAGACTGCGAAATACCGCTTTGACCAGCAGCAAACCGGCATAGCCCAGCAGCAGCAGTAAAAATATACCGGCTGCCAGACTGACCAAAATCAACAGCACGGGAATCAACGCGAATGTCAGGCTCATGGAACATCTTCCTGCGGGACAGAAACGCCGCACCCCTAAATTCTAAAACGCCGAGCGTCACACTGCGACGTCGCAAATCCCGTTCGCTGATCGGAATCTCGGAATTTTTTTCAGCGATCCCGGAGCTCCGGGGGAGTCCACACCGAAGACACCTGAATCACAACAGACACCGCCAGCGCCAGCGTTGACCCCAGCGCTGTCGGGAAGGGCACAATCAACGCCACCATCCCGCCCACAATCAGCGTCAGTATCGATGTGCCAATCCGGAACCGCCCTGACCGAAAATTGTCAGCCTGCAGCCACCAGCGCCGCAACATAAACAGCAGACAGAAAAACAGTGCAAAACCCACAATCGTCGGATACCCCTCCTGCAGGACTCGCAGACCCGCCGCTTCCCGGTTGCCCAGCAGCCCTTCGCTGTCCACCTGAAAAATCCGCGACGGCACCGGGCTGTTGATCAGCAGCAGAAACTCGGCCGTCACTCCGCACAACGCACCCACCGCCAAACCACACACTCCCAGCCACAGTCGCCGCAACAGGGATTCTCCCGGCCGACCCTCCCACAGCTTCGATACCAGAATTAGTGGCCACGCTGCCAGCAGTGTCACCACACCAAAATAAATCGCCTCCACCGGCGTCCCCAGAATCTCAGTCCCCCAAAACACGGCAGCCGTCACAAACACGGCCGTCACCAGCGCCAGCGACATCGAGGTCGTCGCGTTCACCAGCCGCTGCGAGAATGTGAAAGTGCGAATCGTCTCCGGAGTAAACTCAGTCGGTCGATACTGTCGCGGAGCAACCGGGCGAGCCTGTGCCGACTGCTGTGCGCGTGCGTCCGAAGCGGCCGTTGTCCCGGCCGTGCCCGACAGCTGCTGCGGCACGATCAGCGTACTGTCCAGACCACCCCCGCCGCCGCGGGCCGCAGCAGCCGGCTGACGATTTTGCGATGTCGGCGACTTTTCAGTTTTCCCGCTGCGACCAAACATCCACCACGCCAGCCAGCCAATTGCCAGACCCTGCGCCACCGGACTGGTCAGCAGTCCCGAACGCAGCCCGGCCAGCAATAATGCCCCGGTCAGCATCCAGCGTACCGGGGCCGGCAAATCCTCGTTCCAGAACTGCCGCAGCGAGCCCCAGGCGTAACCCGTCTGCCGGGCCATGGTGGCCTGCGCAGTGTCTGCCGCCTCCGCTGTCGCCGCGCCCGCGATTCCAGCTGCTGCACCCGCCGCCGCCACGTGGTCTGCCGAGCCCCCGGCAGCCGGCTGCCGCACCGCCGGTCGACTGCCCGGAAACATCTCATCCGTCTGCAGCGAATGAAACACAGCCGGTTGCTGCAGCGGTAACCCCGTCGCTGTCACAGCCTCCCGAAATCGCTGCTGCAGTGTCTCCACATCATGAATCCGTCGCTCCGGATCCTTCTCCAGTGCCGCCGCCAGCACCGCCCGCAGCGGCGTCGGCAGCAGTCGCAGATCCGGCTCCGCCGTCAGATGCTTCATCAAAATCTCGCCAGCACTCTCACCCTCAAACGGGACCCGCCCCGTCATCATTTCATACAGCATGATGCCCAGCGAATACACGTCCACCTCGCGGCCGTAACGACCGCGAGCCACCTCGGGAGCCATGTAATACACCGTGCCCACGCTCTGCGTCTGAGCACTGCGGCGACTCTCCGAAATGAACTTGCTCAGACCCACGTCGCCCACCTTGACAACTCCGCCATCACTGAAAATGTTGGCAGGTTTCAGGTCGCGATGCACCAGGCCCCGGTCATGCAGAAAATTGAGCCCCGCTGTCATGCCCGTCAGCCAGTTCAGGACCTGCTGCAGGGGCATGCCGTCCGGATGCTGCTGCAGCGCATCATGCAGACTTTGCCCGCCCACATATTCCATCACAATCCAGTGATCCCGTTCCGCATCCTGACGGATGTCAAAAATCGTCACCAGGTTCGGGTGCTTCAGGTTCAGGCACTGCGAAACTCCCCGCAGCTCCACTTCCAGATTGTTGTGCAGAAGTTTGAGCGCAACTTCCTTGCCCGCATCAGTGACCGCATAGTAGACCTCGCCGAACCCGCCGCGATGAATCGCACGCTTGATCGTGATGCCATCCAGGGGTCTTGTGTCTGGTCCGAATGTGAACTTCATGAGTCTTCAGTCCTGACCGGTTTCAGACGGCAGAGTTCGTGCGACCGGGTTCCAGTCTGAACCGCAGCTCAGGCCCGGACAGTATGGCTCCCAGAGACAAATCCTGCTGATCCGGGAGCGGTTCATCAGCGAGTGTTAAAGGCATGCGGGAACGGCACAGCAGCTGTTGCTGGCGACGATACAGCACGACGGAATCCGGCCAGCCGGGACAGCACACATGATTGTCCTGCCGCGGTCCCAGCAGCAGAGTGTCGGCCATCAGCAGGACTCCGCTCAGGCTCAGTCGCGGCTGGTGCCCGCTGAGGAAATCGATCCGAGCCGAAGCTGACAGCACGCTGGGAATGCGAAATCTCAGCCGCACCCGTTCTCCCAGCTGAATCTCACTGCCATTCCTCAGCAGTGTCTGCCCGGTCACCGCTCGCCCGCCCACCGCACAGGACTGCAGCGGCAGCAGGAACCACGCGTCGTCCTGACGCAGGAATCGAGCATGCCGGCGGGACAGCGGAGCCAGCAGCGGGATGTCGGCCACTTCGTCCGCCGCCGCTGCTGCTCCGATCAGCAAATCGTCCCGACACAACACCTGCCAGACGCCAATTGCGTCCACCCACAGGAAGAAGTTGTCGGATTGGCCTGCTGACACGATTGCGGTTTCCTGCCACTGACGGTTGCTGCACACGATCGACTCAGAAACCATTTTCTACCGAAACTCCCGGAAACTCAATTCAGCAGGCTCTTTCGGCGAAGCGATTGAGAATTCGCTGATCGCCGGATCACAGCTGCGGTCCTGAGCTGCCGGCGGATTCAGCCGACTTGTCAGTACCCGCCTGATCGCCGCGAAAATGTCGGTCAATATCACCCAGCAGATCGGTGGGTTCCGCCGGCTGACTGGCTTCCTCAACCGGAATCCGTCCCAGCACCTGACCCTCGGTCTCCAGCATCGATTCCCGCACGTCCAGAGCATGTCCGACGTCCCGAATCAGCTGTTCGACCTGTGCCAGCTGAGAATCATCCACCTGCATCGAGTTGATGGCTTCGGCCGCCTGCACCTGCCGCAGCCGGGCTTCCAGCTGAGCAATCTTCACGGCCAGATCCTGCTTGCGGGACAGCATCGTATCCAGTTTCCGCTGATTGGCTCGCAGCGTATCCCGCTGAGCCGTCAGGATCTGGTGATCTCGCCTGACGCAGTCTTCGGCTGTGCAGAAGGACGCGAAACGATGAGCCAGATCAGCCTCCACTTCCGCTCGGGAATACGACACCGTGCGGTACGTGTATGTGGAATGCCCGGCTTCCAGATCCTTGCGGAGCGTCAGAATGGCTTCTTTCTGGTGAGCCAGGCTGGCTTCGCGGGCGGCGATGCTGCGTTCCAGATCCTTCACGTCGACAGACTGACTGGCGACGGTTTTCAGATGTTTTTTGATTTCCGGCAGCAGGTCATCGACTTCCGTACGAATGCGGTCCAGTTCGAATTCGACGGAGATTTCCTGTCGCACGGCATCCCGCACGTTGCTGCCCATGGTTTTGACATAGCTGGAGGCATCACTGCCCAGCAGCATGGTTCCGGCGAGTGCAGCGGCGGCGGTTCCGGTGATGAGTTTTCTGAGCATGATTCGATTCCTCGGAGTGTGGAGAATTTCTGATTCCGGAGGGCTGCAACCTGCGAACCCGGGCTCGCGGAATGGGGATGTCATTCGCCGGCCGAATGGAATCCCTGGCAGGATTTGGAAGAATTTCTGGAGATTTCCGAAGAGGGGCGGTTTGAACCACGAATGAACACGAATGGACACGAAGTTTTGTAGCTCGGGCTTTCGAGCGCGAGATCTGTGCTAAAGGGGACCTTGCGTGGGTGTTTTTTTGAACCACGAATGAACACGAATGAACCACGAATTTTTGTAGCTCGGGCTTTCCAGCCCGAGATCTGTGCTGAAGGGGACCTTGCGTGGGTGTTGTTTTGAACCACGAATGGCCACGAATGAGCACGAATTTTTGTCGCTCGGGCTTTCGAGCCCGAGATCTGTGCTGAAGGGGAGCTTGCGTGGGGTTTTTTTGAACAACGAATGG
>SXXK01000008.1 GCA_005791255.1 Planctomyces sp. | reverse complement strand
CATGCGCGCCTGCCGCAGAAAGTAGACCCGAGAAAAGCTGAAAGAAGAAAACACAAGGATCCCCGCAGTGCTCAGCAGTGCAATTGTCTCACGCGAAGCCGCGAACAGGACACATCCGGCCCTGCCGAAAACTGACAACCGACAACCGACAACCGGCAAGTCCGCTGTGTTGCATTCCCCGGGGGCTGCTTGCGAGAATATCCGGAGCATGGCGGGAACAAACAGAGCGTGGTTGAGGAGGGGGATCAGATGACGGGCGGGCAATGGCTGATTCGGCGATTCTGGTTGTATGTGCTGGGGCTGTGCTGTCTGTCGGCGGGGTCATTGGTGGCGCAGGACACCGCATGGCAGCAGCCGTTTGGGGCGGAGTGGCCACGGCTGGATTCCGATGCCACGGGTGAGTGGTGGCAGCCGTCGGTCATCCCGCGCGGACCGAAGAAGGGTCAGCAGCAGCAGCCGCAGTTGATGGTGCCTCGCAACGAAGTGCTGGCGTTTGCACTGTATACTCATGATCACGGAATCCTGAAGCTGACGGCCCAGCTGTATCCGCTGCTGCCGGAGGAGCCGCGGGAGGTGCAGCTGGAATTTCAGCGGGCGGGTCAGTGGCAGCCTGCGGCGGTGTCGCGAGTGGTGTATCCGGGCTGGAGTGCTCATTTTCGAGTTACCGGCTGGGACAATACTCAGAATGTGCCTTACCGGGTGCGACTGGGTGAACAGAGTCGATTTGAGGGTCTGATTCGGCGTGATCCTGTGGAGCGGGATGAGATTCGGGTAGCGGTACTGTCCTGCAACTCCAGCCGGACTCCGGGGCCCCGTGAAACGATCGTGCAGAATCTGCTGCGACAGGACCCGGACCTGCTGTTCTTTGCGGGTGACCAGTCCTACCACCATACTCAGCACACCTTTGGCTGGCTGGAGTGGGGGCGGCAGTTTCGGGAGGTGCTGCGGGACCGTCCGGTGGTGACGATCCCGGACGACCATGATGTGGGCCATCCAAATCTGTGGGGTGCGGGAGGCGTGCGGTCGCAGAAGCCGACGGGGACGGATGGCGGGTATTATTATCCGGCTGAGTATGTGCGGATGGTGGAGCGTTGTCAGACGTGGCATTTGCCGGATCCGGCGGACCCTGAGCCGGTGGAGCAGCAGCTGGGCGTCTACTTCACTCGCCTGCGAATCGGCGGGGTTGATTTTGCCATTCTGGAGGATCGCAAGTTCAAGACGGGGCCGGAGGGTGCGATTCCGCAGATGGGGCCTCGTCCCGACCACATCACGGATCCGGCGTATGATCGGAGTGCGGTGGATCTGCCGGGGCTGCAGTTGCTGGGGGATCGTCAGCAGCAGTTTCTGCGGCGCTGGACGGAGGACTGGACGGGTGTTTCGCTGAAGTGTGTGCTGTCGCAGACAGCTTTTTGCGGGGCTGTGCATCTGCACGGTCAGCCGGACAATCGACTGCTGGCTGACCTCGACTGCAATGGCTGGCCGCAGTCCGGTCGGCGGGACGCGCTGCGGCTGCTGCGACAGGCGCGAGCGGTGCATTTGTGTGGTGACCAGCATCTGGCGGTGGTGGTGCGGCACGGGATTGAGCGGCATGGGGACGGCCCTTACGCTTTCACGGCTCCGGCAATTGTGAACACGATTTACGGAAGGTGGTGGCATCCTTTGGAGGAGCGTGCGGGGGCCGGCGCGGTGCCGGGCAGTCCGCTGCCGTGGACGGGGGATTATGAAGACGGTCTGGGGAATCCGCTGACGATGCTGGCGTACGCCAATCCGGGGGATGTGCGTGATGAGCGGCAGCGGGGGGACGGCTATGGACTGGCGGTCTTTCGGCGTGCGGCGGGTCAGGTGCGGTTTGAGTGCTGGCCGCGTTTCAGTGATGTGACGATGGGAGATTCGCAGCAGTTTCCCGGCTGGCCGGTCACGGTGCGGATGGAGGACAACGATGGTCGGCAGGTGCATGGGCACCTGCCTGAGCTGCTGCTGAAGAATGCTGCCAGTGCGGTGGTGCAGGTGATTGAGGAGTCGACGGGCGAAGTTTTGTACACGCAGCGTCTGTCAGGGCCGCGGATTCGGCTGCCGGTGTACGCTGCGGGCCGGTATCGGGTACGACTGGGTCGTGACGTTCCCGGTCAGGTGGAGTTGCCGGGGTTGGAACCAGGGGGGGCGGAGGCTTCGCCGGAAGTGGAATTGTGAGGACTGACCGGAGACTCAGCCGGACTCTTTTATGATCTTCGGAACTTTTTGAACTTCCTCAGCACACTCGCAGGTTTTGTGGTATCTTCCAGGCAGTTGCGGGGTCCTGGTCGCTTCCGGCAAATGGCAACTGATGAAATTTGGCGGAAGTGGGGGAAATCGAAGGGTTGACAAAGGAATCCGCTGCTGGTTATTACACGCCGCAAATGCCGCTTCCCAGCATTTCAAACAGTCACCAGGTCAACATCATCAGAAGGCACCAGTCATGTTACTGACATTGAACAAAGGCCGCTTGTCGGCGGAAGAAACGTGGATGTCCGTCGGCGTTGCCGGCGTGGACAGCATCGACACGGTGCTCAGCCCGCAGCTCCGCGGCGATGATGACGACGAGGATTTCGGCGAATCGTTTGACGATGAAGAGCTGGAAGACGAAGACGACGATTTTGATGATGAAGAAGAGGTTGACGAAGAATTCGACGACGATGACGAGTTCGAAGAAGACGACTTCGACGACGATGATGACGATGATTTCGACGACGATGACGAAGAGGAATTCGAAGGCGAAGACGACGAATTCTGATGGGACTCATTGGGAAGTGTCATGGCTTTCCGCAGACTTTCGCAAAGGCACTTCAGCGATGAAGTGCCTTTTTTCTTGAAGTGATCACTGCTGAAGCTCAGGAGCACACGGTATGCAGGGCTTGTGGGAAGAGATCCAGGAGGCGCGTGAGTGGCTTAGCGCGCGCTGGGGGGGCACTCCGAAAGTCGGCCTGATTCTGGGTACGGGGCTGGGTGGGCTGGCGCGGCAGATTCAGGTGCAGGCGGACTTTGCCTATTCTGAAATCCCGCACTTTCCTCGCTCCACCGCTCCGTCCCACGCCGGACGACTGCTCTGTGGAACTCTGGAAGGAGTTCCGCTGATGGCGATGGAAGGTCGCTTTCACTACTACGAAGGTTATTCGCTGCGGCAGGTGACATTTCCAGTGCGGGTCATGCGGGCGCTGGGGGCTGATACTCTGCTGCTGACCAGTGCCGTCGGCGGAATGAATCCGCAGTATCGGCTGGCTGATATTGCGATACTGGACGATCACATCAATCTGATGCCCGATAATCCGCTGCGAGGCATCAACGATGACCGGCTGGGACCGCGATTTCCGGACATGAGCCAGCCCTACCGCAGGACTCTGGTGGAAGCAGCCAGTCAGACGGCCCTGCAGCTTGGGATTGCCGCACATCGATCGGTACTGGTGGCCGTGCCGGGTCCCAACCTGGAAACGCGTGCGGAGTATCGGATGCTGCGGCTGGTCGGGGCCGACGTGGTCGGGATGAGCACGGTGCCGGAGTGCATTGCCGCGCTGCACGGTGGCATGCAGGTGGCGGCGTTCTCAGTCGTCACTGACATGTGCCTGCCGGATGCTCTGGAACCAGCCGAGATTGAACGGATTATTGCCGTCGCCAATGAGGGCGGTCAAAAACTGGAACGGCTGCTGCTGGCACTGTTCCGCAATCACTCCAGCCTGTTCTGAATCCATCGCCATCACCTTCATACTCAGGGAATCCAGTCATGCAGAGACCTCATGGACATTCAGCACCGCTGCCGGAACCGACAGTGCGTCTGACGGAAGGCTGGCACTGCCTGCACATGTACTATCAGGTTGATCAGCAGGCCCTGTGCAGTCTGGATCCTGCCGATGTCGCGCATGGCCGCGCGGAAGTGACCGCCATTCTTGATCCCGCGGCAACTGACGCTCCGGCCCGACTCCAGACTTCCGTCGTTTCCGGGCACAAAGCCGACCTCGGCCTGATGATGATGGATCCGGATCCGCTGAAAATCGATGCCATCACTCAGAAGCTGCGGGCCAGTCGCCTCGGTACAGTGCTGCGTCCCGCATGGTCTTTCGTATCGATTACGGAAGTCAGTGAGTACGTGCCGAGTGTGGAACAGTATGCCGACCGCCTGCGTCGCGAAGGCACCAGCCCGGATGATCCCGCCTTCCAGGCCAAGCTGAATGCCTATCAGCAGCGTCTGCCCGCAATGAATCAGCAGCGGTTGTATCCCGACATTCCGCCTTATCCCTGCGTCACGTTCTATCCCATGAACAAGATCCGCCACCCGCAGGCGAACTGGTACACTGAACCTTTCAGCGTCCGCAGCGAACTGATGGCGGAACACGCAACCTCGGGACTTCGCTTCGCCGGAAAAGTTTCTCAGCTGATCACCGCATCGACCGGCTTTGATGACTGGGAGTGGGGAGTCACGTTGTGGAGCCGTTCGCCGGAACACATCAAGGACATCGTCTATTCGATGCGGTTTGACCGTGCCTCCGCCAGGTACGCTGAATTCGGCCCGTTTTATATCGGGTACGTGATGAGTGCCGCAGAGGCGCTGACGCATCTGCGGCTGACCTGCGAACGACGCGGCGGCTGGTGGCGACGCTGAAACCGGCAGCGGCAGTTTCTGCCGCTGGGCGTCCACTGATCGCTCGATCAGCCCCGTTGCAATTGTTTTTCGGAACTTCAGTAAACTTTCTGGATTTTCTCCTGATTGCAGCCGATACGACCGATGTGCCGTCAAAGTCGGTACAGACGTCAAAGCCGATCGGTCGGTCAGGAGCAACAGAGTGAGCAGCCCCGCAAAGTTTCCCAGCGTGATTCGAATTCTGCCGGCAGCCGGCCTGGTGGTCCTGCTGACAGCTCCGACGGGCTGTGCCGGTGACGGCATTCGGGGCATGCTGCCGTGGGGCGGAAAAAAGGACTATCAGCCGCTGGAAACGCAGCAGGCTGCGGAAAAGGCGACTGACGAAGATCCGCAGGAAGCAGCAGCGGAAACGGCACGACCCGCCGCCAAAGCTGCAGCTCAGACATCCGGCAGTGCTCCTGCGGCCAAACGCAGTTCCTGGTCGCCTTTCGGACGCTCAGAGAGTTCCCGGGAAGACACAGCGGCCGCCAAAAACACGGACGCTGAACCGAAGCCGGGGCTCTTCCGCAATCCGTTCCGGCGCACCGCCGCCAGGCCTGCAGATCCCTTTGTGGAAACTGCGGGCGAGGACGCCCCCGGGGACGCAGAGAACGAAGCTGAAGAAAGCAGCACCAGTGCAGAAACTGTGAAAAAGAGCACTGCACCGACAGCTCGGGCGACAGGCGGGCGTCAGCCCGTGGCCACTGCCGGGAAAGTTCAGCGAGCCTCCGGCGGTCGCGCCGCCGGTCCGCCTGCAACTGAAACGGAAACGGAAACGGAAACCAACCTCGAAGCCGAGACCGAGTTTACGGGCGAGACAGACTTTGCCGCAGCCGAGCGTGCGGACGCTGATGCCGCGGCAAATGCACTGCTGAAACGGATGGAAACGGGTGCGGTGAGCAATCCCGTGCGACGGACAACTCGCGCTGCCGCAGTCGCCGCCGATCGTACTCGCACTGCCGTCGATCGCTCTGTGAATGCGGTGGCGGAGCTCGGTGGGGAGCTGGCCGAGGAAGAGCTGACCGCGGATACAGCGGCCGAACCACTGATTCGCCGCGCCAGCCCGACTCGCCGGATCACTCGCACCGCAGCAGCCGTCGAAGAACAAAAGCTGCAGGAACTGGACGCGTTGATTTCCGGCAGCTCCGCTCGTGCTGCCCGGTCCGCTTCCAAAGTCACTTCAGCCGCGCTGCAGAAAACAGAAACGGCGGCCGGAAAAGTGCAGGCTGCGAAATCCGCCGTGCAGCGTTCCGCAAAGACCCACGAAGACTCGGCTCTGCGGGAGTTTGATGAGCTGACGGGGCGTGTGGCCGAGACGGATCAGTCGGCTCGCAGCGCAGTCCGTCGCAGCATCCGGCAGACGGCAGAGCTGACAGAAGATCTTGAGTTTTCCATGGAAGAACCGACGGAAGATGCCGAACCCATGGGCGACATGGAGCCGGTGGCAGACAGCGAACTGATGGCAGACAGCGAGTCCATGGAGGACATGGATGCGGCAGCGGCTGAGGAATCCGCTGAGTCGCCGGACAGCGCGGATCTGGCGGACGACACGGAACCGGTGGTTGAGGACGAATTTCCAACTGAGCCGGCTGAGGAGCAGCGGGTGGTACCGCGTGTGCAGCCGCGAACTCGCCGGGCTCCCGGTTCAGCAGCGGCTCCTGCGGCACTGCGATCAAAAGCTCCGGGAGACGGTTTTGAGTGGCAATCCGGATCAAAGACTGGGGCCGGATCAAAGACTGGGGCCGGATCAAAGACTGGGGCCGGATCAAAGACGGTGCAGGGCGGGGCAGCGGCGAAACCGAGGGTGACTCGTCCCGCGACACTGACTCGCGAAGTTGCCGAGCCGGCCGGGGATCTGGAGCAGGTGGAGGAGTGGCTGAGCAGTCCGGTTTCGGCACCGACTCCGCCAAAGTCTCAGCAGCGTCCGATTCGTCGGTCATCATGGTCTGACCCGTTTGTGCAGTCCGAGGACGCAGATGCAGCCGACTCGCAGGACGATTCCGTCAGTGGCGGCTCTGAAGAAATGCAGCTGGACGAGTCATTTGGTCCGTCGGGCGAGTTGCCGGAGCTGCCGGAGCCGCCGGAAGCCGCTGCGGGTCTGGCCGTACCGGCGGGCGCTGCCGAGTCCGGCGCTGAGCCCGGCGTTCCGCAGTCTGTCTTTTCGCGACTGTCGCCTGTGAGCTGGGTGATACTGAGCGTGGGTACAGTCTGCATTCTGGCCCTGTTGTTTTTTCCCTCCCGGCGTAAAGCTGGTACGAATGGCGCAGCCGTCATTCCTGCCTGAATGGGAAAGCCGTTTTCAGAAAAACTTCGCCCGATCGTTTTTTTCGAGCTAACCTGCAGAGTGGAATCTTTTGCGGGGATCTGCTGCCAGGTTTCGGGGGGCTCCCCGGCAGGCTGCAGCAATTTTCCGGATGTCTCATCCGGAAAGCAGAAAACGACAGCGGAGTGATTCATGAGTACGGACCCCTGGAGTCGTCCTTCGGCCGACGATCTTCGCCGGATTCAGGAGACATTTGATCGGGATGTTGGCCCGAACGTGCGTGCTGCGGAGCGGCTGGATCTGTCAGTTCCGGCAGAGATCCGCACGAAGCGGGGCAACACGATCGAAGCGATTACTCGTGAAATCAGTCGCAATGGGATCGGACTGCTGCACCGCGGCGCCATCAACATGGAAGAAGTCTATGTAAAGATGGCCAGTGAAACTCGCGAGTTTTACTATCGGGTGCAGATTGAATGGTGCATGCCCTGCGACAACGGGATGTTTCTCAGTGGTGGCCGGTTCCTGCCTGCGCAGGATCAGTCGAAGTGATTCCGGTCTGAGAAAGTCGCCGGAAATTTCTGCTCAGTTCGGCAGGAATTCTGGCCTGTTGCGGTTACACTGGGGGGCCAGTTTCCGCCCACCGCGACTTTTGACGGACCATTGCAGACATGACCGCCCGGCAGGACTTTCGCCAGATTGAGCGTATTCCCTGTTTGATTCTGGCCAATTCCCGCGAGGCATCGCGGAAGGTTGCCGCTGAGATTGCCGGGCTGATCCGCATCCGGCAGGCCGAGGGTCGACCGTGCGTGCTGGGTCTGGCCACCGGGTCGACTCCGACGGGCATCTACGCCGAGCTGGTTCGTCTGCATCGCGAAGAGGGCCTGTCGTTTCGCAACGTCATTACGTTCAATCTGGACGAATATTATCCGATGCAGCCGGAGGACGTGCAGAGTTACGTCCGGTTCATGCGTGAGCACCTGTTTGATCACATTGACATTCCGGCGGGCAGCTGGAACGTGCCGGACGGCACGGTAGCCCCGGAGCGGATCAACGACTACTGTCGCGATTACGAGGCCCGCATAGCGGCTGCGGGTGGCATCGACATTCAGATTCTGGGAATCGGCAGAACGGGTCATATTGGGTTCAACGAACCGGGATCGGACCTCACCAGTCGCACGCGCATGATCACTCTGGATACGGTCACCCGGGTGGATGCGGCGGCAGATTTCTTTGGCACGGAAAACGTACCGCGGCGTGCCATCACGATGGGTGTCGGTACCATCCTTGAAGCGCGGCGGATTTTCATTCTGGCCTTCGGTGAAAACAAATGCACGATTGTCGCCCGCACGGTCGAAGGCGACACGACTCCAACAATCCCCGCGACTTACCTGCAGAAGCATGCGCAGACGCAGTTTCTGATTGATGCGGCCGCTGCCGCCAATCTGACTCGCGTGCGACTGCCGTGGCTGGTGGGTGACGTCGCCTGGGATCCGCAACTGATTCGTCGTGCTGTGATCTGGCTGTCGGAAAAATCGGGCAAGGCGCTGCTGAAGCTGACGGACTCCGACTACAACGAAGGCGGTCTGCAGGATCTGCTGGCAGATCATGGATCCGCTTATGAAATCAACCTGAAGGTCTTTCGGCATCTGCAGAGCACGATCATTGGCTGGCCGGGCGGCAAGCCCGCAGAAAAGAAAACGGTGGGTGACAGGCCGCAGCCTTTCGATCACATCTTTCCAAAACGCGTGCTGTGTTTTTCCCCGCATCCTGACGACGATGTGATCTCGATGGGCGGAACTCTGATTCGGCTGGCGGATCAGGGGCACCAGGTGCATGTCGCGTATCAGACATCGGGCAACATTGCCGTGTTTGACGACGACGCACTGCGGTTTTCAGAATTTGTCACCGATTACTGTGCGGCCTTCGGACTGATTTCTCCGCAGATCCGTGAACTTGAAGATCACGTGGAAGAGTTTCTGCGGCGGAAGCAGGCCGGGCAGGTGGACAGTCTGCAGGTGCAGATGATCAAGGGGCTGATTCGCCAGGGCGAAGCAGTCGCGGGAGCCCGTTGCTGCGGAATTCCTCGCGACCGCCTGCACTTCCTGAACATGCCGTTCTACGAGACCGGTGGTGTCAAGAAGAAGCCGCTGGGTGATGCCGACATTCAGATCATTGTGGATCTGCTGCGGAAACTGAAACCGCATCAGATCTATGCAGCCGGTGACCTGACAGACCCGCATGGAACTCACCGTGTCTGTCTGAAGGCCATCTTCCGCGCCTGTGAACTGTGCAGGAACGACGACTGGTATCAGGAGTGCGAAATCTGGCTGTATCGCGGTGCGTGGCAGGAATGGCCGGTGCATCAGATTGAGATGGCTGTTCCGCTCAGTCCGCAGGAAGTGCGTCAGAAGCGTGATGCCATTTTCAAGCATCAGTCTCAAAAGGATCGCGCCCTGTTCCCCGGCTCAGATGCTCGGGAATTCTGGCAGCGTGCCGAAGAACGCAACGCAGCCACCGCGGCGCGTTACGACAAACTGGGGCTCGCAGAATACCAGGCGATCGAAGGCTTTGTGCGCTGGGATCGCGTCTGGGGTCTGAACGACTAGCGTTCTTTACGGTGCCTTTGGATCAGCTTCCTGACTGCCGGCGGTGGTGGTTTCACGCCGCACCGGCAGGAACAGGCGCACGATGGTTTTTGACGGGGTGCCGGGGGACACGGTTTCGTCGTTCAGCTGCACGCTGTTCAGTTCGGTATCCGCCCAGCCAATCAGCACGGCACCGTTCAGATCCACCATGTCACTGACTTCATCGCGGCGCAGAGTCTCGTTCTGCAGTTTGACAAATAACTGACCACCAGCCGACTGATACAGCGACGTCATCAGCAGAATATCCAGCGGGTTGCGGATGGCCACATCCCACGGACGTGAGACCTGCGAGCTTGCAGATTTGTTGATGTCCCGCACTGCATTCGGGTTTTCCACCAGCCGCACTCCTCGCAGAAAATCCCGCAGTTCTGCAATCCGCACATTGCCGCGATGGCGGGACCACGGGACTGCAGGATGCAGGATGCGTTCAGCATCGGTGGCTTTGTCGGATGGCACGTAGGCCCGATTGCCGCAGAACACTGCCCAGTCCCGGATGGCAAACGGCAGCTGATGCTGGAACTGGCCTTCCAGCAGGTCGCTGGAGGGCAGCGTCAACTGCGAATCCAGCAGGGCTTTGACCGGAGCTTCTGTGCGAATGTCGGCCTGCAGACTGCTGGAGCCACCGGCCAGCAACGGCATCGCACTGAACACAGATGGCTGCAGGTCTGAGCGACGGCTGATCATCTGGCCCAGGCCAGCTCCGCCCGGTCGATACATGCCCCCATAAATATCTTCCGCCCGACCGCTCCAGCTGACCACCGATTCCGCATTTGCCGGCAGCATGTCAGACAGAATCTCAGTGGGCTGCAGTCGGACAGCGGCATACTGAGTCTCGGCAGTGGAAAGGCTGGCCCACGTACGGACTCGCAGCGACTGTCCGCGATGGTCCAGTGTGGCATCCAGCAGACTGACGGTGCGAGACACATTCGGAGTTGCCGACGGAGCGGCAGCCGCGGCAACCAGCAGACAGGCACTGCCAATGATCAGTGGAAACGTGGCCCACGTCAGTCGCGGTGACTTCAGTGTTCGAACCACCAGAAACCAGTCAAGCGGACCGATCAGGGCCAGCAGTGCCACAATCATCAGCATCGCATCCCACGTGGACCACCGCTGTTCCGGAGGCACGGCATCCACGGCAGCAGCCAGCTGAGTGGACAGGTCCGTAATGCCGACGGACGAAATTCGTGAACCGCGCTGAGCTCGTTCGGCAGAGCTTTCATCCCGACCAAACAGCAGCATGTCCGTGAACTGCGGCAGTGACAGCCACTTGTCCATGGGGCGGGAATTCACATCGACAGCCAGCATCGTGATGACCCCGGCACCGGCCACAGCCCGGGAAATCACCGGCTCATTCAGTGCCTGCGCAACAACTCGCGGCTGCCGCGACGGGATCCGCAGGCAGGTGACCGGATTGCGATTGGTCTGCAATGCCGTCGCGCCCAGCAAAAAGTTCTGGACCGCCGTCAGATCCAAAGTTTCGTACACGCTGTTGTCAGCCGGAATCTCAAAGATCGGCTGCAGCCACTGCCCCAGTGGCGACTGCAGCAGCTGCGGAGCCTGCGCTCCGCAGCTGATCACCAGATGGCCGCCACTCAGCACCCAGCTGCGGATCGCCGCTGCCTGCGTTTCCGACATGACATAGTCCGCAGCCAGCACCAGCACCTCCACACTGTCCAGGGCGCGGACAGTACCCGGCAGTTGCCGGGCCTGCGGCATGCTGAGCAGCAGCATGGATTGTCGGCTGCCGGTCGACAATCGCTCCGCTGCCAGCTCACGAAGACCGGCAAAGGGGCCCACCGCCAGTACCGGAATCGGCTGATGGCGATGCAGCAGCAACTGACTGCTGACAGCCGGCACCGTGTCGGGGGCAGCCGACAGCGAGCCCTCACGACAGTCGATCGAATGACTCCACTGAGTCCGTCCGGTTTCATCCTGCAGCAGCAGCTGGACCCGGCCATCAAGACGACCAGTAGTGAACACCACCTCGGCTGCAGCCGAGCCGGTGGCATCGGACGTGAGCTGTGCCACGGAGCTTTCGCACACGTCACCACGAGCATCCGGAGCCTGGACCGTCAGGCGGAAGCTGGTAGCCGGAGTCAGCCCCTGCAGTTTCAGCCGCAGTGGCAGCCACGCTCCAACTCGCCCCTGACCGGAAAAACCCACCTGCAGCTCGGCTGCCGAAGGGTTCTGGGCAACCGCTGCGGGCAGCCCTGTCAGTAAAGCCGCACCGCAGCCCACTGCCAGACTCAGCACGCAGCGCAGCAGACGATTGGTCAATGACTGAACCTTTACACAGTGAACGATGTGGGACTGAGCCATAAAAGACGCCGGGGAAAGGAGGCGAAGACTTGCAGCGGAGGATCCGCACCATTTGCCTGTGGAGGCTGACTGGCTGACGAACCTGTTCGCTGTTTTCGGCAGGAATCCCGCAGAAATCGGGGTCTGCACAGGCAAATACGCTGAACGCGATGGAAATACGGGACAAAAAACGGGGTGAATTCCTGAGCACTGACTTTGTGATTTCCGGCGAATCCGACAACAAAACAGTCCGGCTGCAGGAAAAGGTTTGTAATTTGCGGCTGATTGTGGCAAATTTCGGTGTTGAACAGCAGGGAAAGGTCGATTTGCATAGATTTCCCTGCACCAGCCCTGCTGACTGCGCGGTCAGCTGAATTTTCTGTTCCCGATGGAGGCCAACCATTAAACGAACTCGTCCGACACCGGCACCTCAGTCCAATCTGCCCCGCATGAACGAGCGTATTCGGATTTCCCCGATTCGCGTGGTCAGTGCGACCGGGGAAATGCTGGGGGAAATGGATACCGCGATTGCTCTGCGCATGGCCCAGGATGATGGCCTGGACCTCGTGGAAGTCAGCCCTGATGCGCGACCGCCTGTCTGCCGAATCATGAACTACGGCAAAGTGCTGTATGAACGCACGAAAAAATCGGGCGGTCCCAAGCAGCACAAGACTCAGTTGAAACAACTGCGGCTGCGAGCCAAGACGGGGCAGCACGACATTGAAGTCAAGGTCCGCCAGGCTCGCGATTTCCTGTCCCGCAAGGACAAAGTGAAAATCAATGTGATGTTCAAGGGGCGTGAAAACGCGCACCATGAGCGAGGCATGGAAATGCTGCAGGAAATCGTGAAGATGCTGGAAGATGTTGCCTCGGTCGAGCAGCAGCCTAAGATGGAGAACGGCAAGACGGCCTCCGTCCTGCTCACTCCGCTCAAGCACTGAATCGGCATTGCCGGGTAAGACATCAGTTCAGGGCCTTCAGCAGTTGACCTGCAATTCGACCGGTTCACTGCTGAACGGCCTGTTTGTCAAATCAGATTTCGGCTGTCCTGGGAGACACCCACATGGCTCAAACTGCAATGACTCGTTCTTCCTGGCTGGCCACGGTCTGTGGTCTTGCTGCCGCCGGATGCATGGAAGCCGGCCCGGCCGTGCTGCCCCAGGCACTGGCTGCCGATGAACCGACTGGCGGAGCAACAAAGTCGAAACCACCTGCTGATACTGCATCTGCCGACGAGCAGGACAAGGCGTCACAGCAGGAATCCGCCAAAGCTGCAGCGAAGAAGGCAAAGGGAAAAGCCGTGACTGAAGACAACCCGGATGCTCCCTCGGAATACAACAAGCTCAGCGAGTTCGAATCGTGGGTGATCCTGCGGAAAGGGACCGAACGTGCCTTCACGGGTGAGTATACGGATCTGAAGGACCCGGGAACCTACATCTGCCGCCGCTGCAATGCTCCGCTGTACGAGGCCAAAACGAAGTTTGAAAGTCACTGCGGCTGGCCCAGCTTTGATGACGAGATCAAAGGGGCTGTGAAAAAGTCGCGTGACGCAGATGGCTACCGCATCGAGATCACCTGCGAAAACTGCGGCGGGCACCTGGGCCATGTGTTTTATGGCGAAGGCATGACCGCAAAGAATACCCGCCATTGCGTCAATTCGGTATCGATGAAGTTCGTACCGGAAGGTGAAAAGTTGCCCGCAGTGGTCAAAAAGAAATCTCGCTCGCGATCCGCCGCAAAGAAAGAAACCGAGACTCCAAACGAAAAATAGTCCGGTCCCCACCCTGAACTTCTGCCAGTTGCCGGTTGCCAGCCGGCGATGCTCCTGAGGTTTTCGTTGCGAGAAACTCCTGAAGAACTGACGGCGTGGCATGAGGCTGGTCATGCGTGGGCGGCGCTGGTGGTCGGAGCGAAGGTGCATTCGGTATCGATTGCTCCGGACGACGACGACGGTCCGCGACGATTTGGTGACACAGTGATTCACTGGAGTCGTCGGCGGTTTGCGGGGAAACGGCTGGCGGTGGAGTTGTGTCGGGTCGCCCTGGCCGGGCCGGTTGCAGAGATGCTGTATTCGGGGCGCCCGTTTCATCCCGGCACAGTATCCGAGTGGTCTCAGGACTGGCTTGCGGCACTGGAGGCCATGAATTTTATCCCGGAGCGTCAGCGGCGAATGGCCTTGCTTGAGCAGACAACGATTGATCTGTACGAGCGATTTTCGGATGACTTTCACTGGCAGGCGATCAGCGCCATTGCAGAGCAGCTGCTGGCGCACGAGATTCTGGACGAAGAATTGCTGCAGGATGCGATTGGTCCGTGGGAGGACGGAGTGAACAGTCAGTTCTGACCGCTTCAGGCAGCAGTGCCAGCAGTCGGGCCCCTGACCTCCGCCACCGTCGCGGCTTTGCTTGAGAAAAAACAACGCCAGAACTCCGTCGTTCGCCCGGAGCGACGGAGGATGACTGTCTGAGGTCCAGCACCCCGGAATTTCCCGTCTGGACAGATCCCCCCGTCCGCTGCACGGTTTGCGCTGGATTGATCGCCGTCCTGCGATAACATGTCACTTTCGGTTCGTTCCCCTTCTGCTTTGCGGAGATGTCGCGGTGGGCAAGTCGGTGTTGCTGGCGTACAGCGGTGGTCTGGACACTTCGGTTCTGGTGGGCTGGCTGCAGGACGAAGGTTATGACGTGCACTGCCTGTACGTGGACCTTGGTCAGCCGTGCGAGGATCGGCAGGCCATCCTCAAAAAAGCTCGCGATATCGGCGCAAAGTCCTCTGAACTGGTCGATGTGCGGGAAGAGCTTTGTCGTGACTTCGCGTTTCCGGTGCTGCAGTGGCAGGCACGCTACGAAAACATCTACCTGATGGGCACCAGTATTGCCCGTCCACTGATTGCCAAAGCCTGTCTGCAGCGGGCCCGTGAAGTGGGTGCCGTGGCTTTTGCTCACGGAGCCACCGGCAAAGGCAACGACCAGTGTCGTTTTCAACTGGCTGCTGAAGCTCTGGAACCCTCCGTGAAGATCATCGCCCCCTGGCGCATGCAAAGCTTCCGTGACAAGTTTCCTGGTCGCACCGAGATGCTGGAATACTGCGAGGCAAAGAATATTCCGGTGAAGGCCACGGCGAAAAAGCCATATTCCAGCGACGAAAACTGCCTGCACATCAGCTATGAAGCGGGTGACCTTGAGGATCCGACGGTTGATGGGCAGTCGATCATTGAATTCGGCATGACGGTATCGCCGCAGCAGGCTCCGGACCGTGAAGAGACGGTCACGATTCAGTTTGAGTCGGGAGTTCCGGTGGCAGTGAACGGAGTGCGGCTCAGCCCGGGTGCTCTGGTGGCCGAACTGAACACCATCGGCGGCCGCAACGGCTGCGGTCGCATCGACATTGTCGAAAACCGTTTCGTCGGCATGAAAAGCCGCGGCGTTTATGAAGCTCCAGGGATGACTCTGCTGTATGCGGCTCACCAGGGACTTGAGCAGATGACGCTGGACCGCGACCTGCTGCACCTGCGTGACACACTCAGTCCGCATGTCGCCGAGATGGTCTATTACGGGTTCTGGTACTGCGCCAAGATGGATGCTCTGATGGCCTTCCTGAAGGAAGCTCAGAAGCCCGTAACGGGCGAGGTGTCTTTGACGCTGTACAAGGGCAACGTCCGAGTCAGCAGCCGCAAGTCACCGTACAGCCTGTACAAGGCGGACATTGCCAGCATGGAAAAAGGCGGTTCGTACGATCAGACGGATGCGGAAGGCTTCCTGCGCATCATGGGCCTGCCACTGCGCGTGCAGGGTTCGGTGCGTCCGCGATCCTACTGAGGGATGACAGTGCAGCAGTGCATCAGCCCCGCAGCAGTTGCTCGGGGCTGAACACGCCACGCTGCAAGTTCTCAGACAGCTGCTCCGCATCCAGTGCCTGCAGCGGGCTCAGTTCAAAAACTTCATGCGGGCCGACCGGGTGACCGGCGGCCTGCAGCCATTCCCGGGCGATGCGGCTGAGTGCGGTGCGGCAGGTTTCGGCCGAATCGCTGCCGGATTTGTTCTTCACCGGGTTGAATTCGCGTTCGCGGTTGCCTTCCACGATCAGTGTCCGGGCTGCCAGCGGCAGGGCGTCAAAGATGAAGCGTTCGAGTTTGATGGCGTTGGGCTGACCGGAGGGGTCGGCGGGGAGCGGCTGTCCGTATTCGTCGACGCAGGGGACCTGCTTGCGGGCAATGTGCAGCGGCAGCTGGTTGCCGGTTTCGCACAGGCTTTCCAGGAACTGTCGGTCGAAAACATGGATGGCCGTGTTGCCGGCCCAGAAAATCCACTGGCCGGAGTCGTTGCGGCGTGCCGCCTGCTCCGCTGTCAGTTCGCTGTATTCGATGATTTCAGTGCGGCCCTGCAGATCCACCAGGACTCCCATGCGTTCCGTCGGTGAAGTCTTGCACACAACGCAGGTGGTGGCCTGCGACTGTTGCTGAATATGGAAGCCCAGCAGTGCGGGATCTGCCACGATGGCGGTGGGATTGTCAACCTGGTGATAGTACAGGTGCTGCACGCCCTTCGCCTGCAGCAAAGTCAGCAGCCCGGCTTTGGCGAGCGCCGTTACCAGGCCACCGTGACCATCGGGAGACAGGGCCAGCTGACCGGGTGCAGCCAGCAGCAGCTGGCCGGTGGCTGCATCCATGGCCGGCAGACTGCCCTGCTGAAAAAAGTGAATGCTGTCGGGAGACAGTCCGAAGAAATTCTGCTGCCGAAAAAAGGCGATCGTTTCCTCGTGGGTCGCGTCGCTGGTCATGATGCACCAGGGCAGGTCTGCCTGATGCCGACGTCGTCGTGCCAGAATCTGTTCGGCGAAAATCTGAAACAGTGTTCGCTGCGAAACCGGACCGATCGGGAACATGCCCTTGGGATGTTCGAAACCCAGTCGTGTCCCCTGCCCGCCGGCGACGGTGATCACCGCCACTGTGCCGGAAGACAAAGCCTGCTGACCGATGGCTCGAGCCGCAGCCCACGCCCGCTGATCCGCGTCTGAAGCCGGTTGCCGGACGACTCGCGACGGAGCCTCAGCCTGCTCAGCCCGATCTGCTGTTTCGGTTGGAGTGCTGTCCTGCCGGGCCGACTGCCACGTGGATCGCAGCAGGTCAAAATCCACATCTGCCAGCTGTGTGACCAGATACGCCTGGTCCGCCGGCGACAGCAGCTGCAGGCTGGACAGCAATCGCGTTTGCTGATGACGGGACAGAATCTGCAAAAGTTCGGCAGGCACGGTGGACATCGATGCAGAACCTGACAGGAGGAAAGAATGGGGGAGCGACGAAGCGAGTGCTGGAGGTCACGCCACAAACGGCCAGTTAATGTTCAAAAGATCAGTACCTGATGGCGAAACCGAGGCAATCTGCTTCGACAGAATACGAAAAACCGTCCGGTATTTGCCAGTGGATCCGGGTTTGGAGTAGTTTTCGGTGTGGATGATTGAGCGATTATGCTGGGGTGTCCCGATGAAGGGGCTGTGAATCCAGCATCGGGGAGTCCTGATTTTCCAACATTCCCCGCTTTTTTTTCGTAGCAATCAGCAGTTCTGGCGCGGCATCAGGCCGTTGTCGGGCGGGACATTGGTTTTCTGCCGGGAAGTTTTTTGTGTCAGACGAAGAGCAGAATCTGGGCGGTGTGGGCGGATCAGGTGCACCGGAATCTCGCGTGCCGCCTCGAAAATCGGTGTTTTCAGACGATTTCGACGATCCGGATCGTCGTGATGATCTGGACGAGCTGCCGGATGACGAGCCGCTGACCCCGGAGCTGGTTGAGGAGGAGGCGATCCGTGGCGACTTTATGCTGCGGTGGGCGGTGGTGCTGCTGGCGGTGCTGATGGCATTTACTCAGATCAGCGATACTCGACCGCTGGTGCTGATCCGTTCGGGTGATTACATGCGGGCGAACGGTTTTTTGCCGCCGCGTGGCACGGATCCGTTGTCGTTTACGATGGAGGGTCGGCCGATCACGAATACGGGCTGGCTGTTTGACCATGTGGTCAGTCTGGCGTGGAGTCTGGGTGGGTATTACGGTCTGACAGCGCTGAAGGTTCTGGGTGCCGGGCTGTTTGCCTTTTT